>CAYQJO010000024.1:0-30275 GCA_964417785.1 uncultured Anaerolineaceae bacterium
CCGCGCGTAGAGTGGTTCCCTAGTCCGACATGCCGCCGCCTCGGGTCACGCACCGGCTGAGGGCGTCTGACGGTGGGAGCAGAAATGCTGGTAGGTGCGGTCAAAGTACGATGGCACCACCTGTGCCAGTACCTCGGCATCGGGAACTGCTTCGACGGCCATGCCGCGCATATACATGGCGTATTCCGTCGGATATAACCCTGCACCGAGCGCTTCACCGGCCAGCACATACTCAAGATAATCCCCAGACGGGAAATGCCGCCCCCGTACCAGTTGGCCGTCCAGGTCACGCGGCCCTTCATCCACCAGATTGACGCCGACCAGATCAAAGCGGGTTTTGGCCGCATTCATACCGGACTCGAATGAAGCGATCACCGCACCGCCGTCCTGGACATAAGCGGTCAGCTTGTCTGCAAATTCGCCTTCCACCGGAATCTCGTCAGGCAACACGATCACTTTGTAACCGGAGAGATCACTCTCGGCATCCAGCACATCGAACTGGTGGCCGCCCTCCTCCAACATGCGATTGATCCCCATCAATGATGGATGGGCGCGGATTTCCGACGTAGCGAAGGCTTCCGGTGTCACCACACCGATGTCGGCCAACGGAGTCACATCCACACACCAGGGTTCTTTGGCCTCAATCTCACCATAAACACTGCTGATGAGGTCGTAAACATACGGATCGATTTTTCCGTTTGGCGGGAGTTGATCGCCCACGCTGGATTTTGCGCCAAATGCCAGAAAGCGGAAACACTCAAATTGGAGCGCCGCCGGGTTCTTAAACGAATGGAAGTCGCCCCATGAGGTGTGGAACTTACCGTTCATGCCCAGGCACTCCTTGCCAAGAGTGCGTGCGTAGCGCATCGACAGCGGGAAATGCAGATAGCCCCAGCCACCGCTCGCCAGCGACTCGAGTTCCCAATGACTGTAGGCATCTTTGACAACACGGTGCTGCGGACCGACATGACCCTGGTTGTAGAAAATCGTGCATTCCGTGTTGGACTGGCGCACAAACGCCGTCAGTTCGCGGCGGAAGTTGTTGATAACGTCAAAACCGAAAGCCCGGCGTGCTTCACCATCAGCGGGGTTCAAACCGGCTTCCAGCATGGCGCTGCGCGTCCACACCGACGAGTCATCCAACGGTGCCACGATGTCGAAGAAAAAGCCATCCACCTCAAACAGATCGAGCAATTCACGCACATGAGACTTGAGAAAATCCATATAGGGAGAGTTGACCGCCAGCCGTCCATAGAACCCGGCTTCATATGGCTTCTGCCCATTGACACAGCCGTCGGGCGTCAGAGTCAGCCATTCGGGATGCTGGCGGGCGATCAGGTGGTCCCATTGGATGGTGGTGTAGATGGGTACACGAATATCACGGGCGTGGCAGGCGTCGATCTGCTCTTTGAGCAGGTTGCGTTCCAGATGCCGATGGACACGGTCGGGGTCGGCTTTGGAGTCATAATACAGCCAGCCATGATGGCAGCGGGCAAAACACGTCACCGAGTTGACATGGGCCTTCGCCAGCGTATCCGCAAATTCGTCCGGATCGAAGCCTGAACCGATGCCAGTGATGTGTTCGCTGGTGTGGAAATCAAGATGGATTTGCCGGAAACGTAATTGCATAAATGGACCGTCCTTTACGGATACTCATGAACCAGATGATAACGCGCTGGCTCGTCCTCCACAATCTGCGGGAAACGGACCGACGGTTCCAGGAAGTAATTGTCGTGACGGTCATCACACACGCTGGAAACCTCACTGCTGACGGTCACACCCTCCTCACCCCAGAACTGGTGAATGGTGCGCGGCGGAATACACACACTCTGGCCCGGCTGCAGGCGAATCTGGCCGCGTGGCGGCAGTTCGACCGTCTCGCCATCTATCTGAATCCGAAGCGGCAGATCGGATGGTTGGTCGTGCGCATCGGTCGCCTGTAGCTGAACCACCACCACACCGCCGGCCAGGTTGTAGATGTCCTCCATCTTGCTGCGGTGGAAGTGGGCTGGCGCACGCTGGTACTCCGGGTTGAGCAGGAGTTTCTGTGCGTAGGTCTTGGTGTAGTCTGGATGGTTGGCGCTGCCGTTGCGCAGTGTGAACAGGGTGCGTCCGATGCGCTCAAAATCCCCACTGCCGAAGTCGGTCACATCCCAACCGAGCATACAATCGCGGATTTCATCCACCTCCGGGCCTTTACCATGCCAATCGTCTACCGTCCAGAAAGCAAACGGCGGCAGCGGCACATTGAAGCGTGAAAAAACCGCCATCGCCTCCGCAATGGAGCGGTTAACCAATGATCGCGTAAACGACATATGATTGTCCTGTTTGTAGATGCGTGGAATCATATTATAGAACGTCCGGAGCAATCATGCCGGTAGTGATAAACAGACCAATCGTGTTATGCTCATGTCCAAATATATCCAGAATAAGGCAGCAACAATGCACGCGATTGCCGAAGGCATTTTGTTCACAGATTTCTACCAGCTTACGATGGCGCAGCTTTACTTCCGTTACGGGCTGCATGAGCGCGTTGCCCAGTTCGATCACTTCTTCCGCAGCTATCCCGACTATGGACGGCACAAAGCCGGATACTGCATCAATGCAGGTCTGGGATGGCTGCTGGACTGGATGGAAGACGCTCACTTCACCGACCAGGATGTGGACTTCCTGCGCGAACAGACAGGCCGCACTGGTGAGCGCCTGTTTGACGATAGTTTCCTGGCATGGCTGCGCTCTGATGGGTCGTTCGGGGGACTGACGATCTACGCCATACCGGAAGGCCGTGTGGTCCATCCTGGTGTGCCGCTCACAACTGTGCAGGGACCGCTGGCGATGGCCCAGATTCTGGAAACGCGCCTGCTCAATATGCTGAATTACCAGACCTTGATCGCCACCAAAGCAGCCCGTATCCGGCAGGCAGGACGCAACCAGTTGATACTGGAATTCGGCGCACGCCGCGCCCATGATCTAAGTGCCAACGCCGGGGCGCGGGCCGCCATGATCGGTGGCGCGGATTTCACGTCCAATGTGGGCATTTCGCAGGTCCTCGGCTATCCGCCAAAAGGCACTCACGCTCACAGCATGGTCCAGTTGTTCATGGCGCTGGGCGAGGGCGAACTGGAAGCCTTTCGCGCTTATGCCGATGTTTACCCGGATGACTGCCTGCTGCTGGTGGATACAGTCAATACCCTGGAAAGCGGCGTCCCTAACGCGATCAAAGTTTTTGAGGAACTACGGCGTAAAGGACATGAACCAATCGGCATTCGCCTGGACTCCGGTGATCTGGCTTACCTCAGCATCCAGGCAGCCAAAATGTTGAACGACGCCGGTTTCCCAGACACCTCGATTGTCCTGTCCAACCAGATCGATGAACTGGTGTTGTGGCAGATCACCACCCAGATACAGGAAGAAGCCCCCCGCAGCGGCCTGGACCCGGACGCCCTCATCAAACGACTGGTCTATGGTGTCGGCACGCGCCTGATTACCTCCGGCGGCGATGCGGCGATGGATGGCGTCTATAAGCTGGTAGCGGTTCAAGAAAATGGTGATTGGCAGCCGGCCATCAAGCTGTCGGAGTCGATCAGCAAGATTCCCAATCCGGGCTACAAACACATCTGGCGGCTCTACGATACACAAGACCATGCCATCGCCGATCTGCTGGGGGTCAACGGCGAAGACCCGACCCAGGCGGACACCCTGACCCTACATCATCCCAGCGAACCATCGAAGTATCGCACGCTGAATCAGGCAGACATCAGCCAGTTTGAACCGCTTCAGGTCGATGCATTAGTGGATGGTAAGCGGGTCTATGTACCCCATTCCATTGAGGACATGCGTAAACAACGGGAGAACGATCTGGAACGGCTGGATTCCGGTGTACGTCGGATCATCAATCCGCATGTATACCATGTGTCATTGACGGAAAAGCTGTGGGAACTGAAACAGCAACTGGTCCACGACTTCCGAGAATAATCAGCAAATACTCATTTCTACATCATATGATGAGGGCAAATAGTGTTTGGAGTATAAAATGTCTGTAGAGCTTTCACGTCTGAAAAATCCGCTTATTTTCCGTGATTTGCCCGATCATGTGCTGCAAAGTATGGCGGAGCATTTTTTCGTAATCGAGTTGGCTGCCGGTGAGACCCTGTTCAACCAGGGTGATCCGGGCGATTCTTTCTTCATCCTGGAAGACGGACAAATTCACGTCCAACGCACCTATCCCGATGGCGAACATGTCGTGCTGGCGACCGAAGGCCCCTATTATGTCGTCGGTGAGCTTTCCATGCTCGCAAACGAACCGCGCACCGGAAGTGTCGTCACTGTCGGAGACAGTACCTTTGTCGGCATCAAACGGGAGGACTTTGTCGCTGTATGTGACCAGCACCCGGAAATTGCTATGCAGGTTCTCAAGCATATGAGTACGCGCCTGTATGGTATGAACCTTCAGGTACGCGAACACGCGCTGACACACGCAGATGCACGAGTGGCAACTGTGTTGTTACTCAACCAGAGTGACGATCTACCGTACAGCCGAATCGCACGAGCCGCGGCCACAGATACGGATATTGTCGAGCATCTGGTCGCAGAATGGGTCGATAAGCAATATATCACTCACACCGGCCAGACATATGCAGTCAAAGACCTCGAAGCCTTAAAACAGATCGCTGGTTAAGATTGTTTGCGCCGGTGCCAGTCGTCAGCAAACAGATTGAAATGCGTTTCCTGGCGAGGATGTGCCGCGATCACATCTTCGTCCAATTCCACGCCGAGTCCCGGCCCATCCATCAGCGCAAAATACCCATCTATGACCTTTGGTACACCGGGCGCGGCGTCTTTCACATACTGGTCCGCGAAATCGTTAAAATGCTCCTGAATCTTGAAGTTGTGCGTGCAGGCCGCCAGATGCAGTGATACCGCCGTAGAGACCGGACCACCGACATTGTGCGGCGCAACCAGAATATAATGCGATTCTGCTGTCGCCGCCAGCTTTTTCGTGTTCAGGATACCGCCAAAATGTGTCGGGTCGGGTTGGATAACATCGGCAGCTTGCAGATCGAATAGCTCCCGGTATTCATACGGCGTGTGCAGACGTTCACCCGTCGCCACCGTCGCCCCCAGCGGCAGCACCGCCTCACGCACATCACGCAAAGCCCGTAAGTTTTCCGGCGGCACCGGCTCCTCAAACCACTCTGGCCGGAACGGTGCCAGTTCGCGGATCATCTGGACGGCTGTCACCGGGTTGAAACGACCGTGCATCTCGATGAGAATCTCCACATCCGGACCGACCGCATCACGTACCGCTTCCACCAGCGAAACGACATGGTTCTTCTCCTGCCGGTCGAGTTCGTAGAATCCGGCACCGAAGGGATCAAATTTGAGCGCTCGATAACCCTTTTCCAGCACCCGTTTGGCTGCCGCATGAAACTCCTCCGGCGTCCGTTCGACTGTGTACCAGCCGTTGGCATACGCTTTGATCCTGTCGCGCACCGCCCCACCGAGCAGCCGGTAAACGGGTTGATCCAATGCCTTACCCACGATGTCCCAACAGGCGACCTCAATGAGCGCCATGCCGGTCATGACAATCTCACCGGCACGGCCAAAGTCCTCGCGGAACATGCGATGGGTCAGCCGTTCGATCTCAAATGGATCGCTGCCCAGGACATAGCGCGGTACGGTTTCCTCAAGATAGCCAAGTAATGTGTCGGTACGGTTCAGCGGACGGGCTTCGCCCACGCCGATCAGCCCTTCGTCGGTCTCGACTTTAACGAAAACCAGTTCGCGCCAGGGTGTCCCCAGAACCAGTGGTGTGACCTTTGTGATTTTCATCGGACAGGCACTCCCAGATCATCCGCACCGTTGGACGACGTGATCGCATCGGGCATATAGCGTTGGATCAGGCCATAGACCAGCGCAGCCCGATGCACACGTTCTCGTGCCAGTTTGACGGCGAAGTCTTCAATATGCAGGCCGCTGGGGTAGATGTTGGCGGCGTTGCGCACCCCAAGTTTGACGTAAACTGGTGCAGCGATGCGGATCAACTCCGGCACCTCGTAATGGCGGATAAAGCCGCCGAAATTATCTGGCACCTCGACGTATATGTCCAGCGGGATCGAAATCACCTGCCGGATAGTGGCGATCTGCGGCAGCGACAAATCCGTCGGGATGTTGTAGGTTCCCGCGCCAAGCTGTTCCATCCAGCGAATGGCGATGGGATTGGCGGCTCCCATCTGCACCGAAACCTTGACGACGAATTCAGCGGGTAGATCACCGCGCTTCTTCATCTCGTTGACCAGCCACAACTGGCCCTCATCGGCCACCAACACCGACCGGATGCCCAGGGCGGAAGCTCGCAGCACATCTTCGGTCGCGTAGACGATTTGATCCATGCCGCGTAGCCGGGCCGCCAGATTTTTGCCGCTGCTGGCGACCACCTGTGGGCTGACATCCCAACCGGCACGCGGACCGACAAACAAACTGACCTCAATCCCGGCTTCGCTGCCCAACCGTACCATCTCGCGGATTTCATCGTCGGTCAGCATCATGATGCCGCTGCCCTGGGATACGCGCAGCACCGGCACCTCCAGACGCTGCGCTTCTTCCAGCACCGCCGCCAGCGCTTTCGGTCCCTCCACACTGGGAATCTCGATCCGGTACTGCGCACCGTCGGGAAAACGTTTTTCCGAGTCCGGCAGGCTGTAATCATCACCGGGCGGCAAACCCAATGCTTTCAGAATCTCTCGTGTCTGCATTATTTCACCCTTTCAACAATCTCGACCATTTCCCATGCCAGAGCTGCGACACCATCCTGGCCCGTCGCTTTGATGACGCTCCCAACTCCGACACCGACCGCGCCCGCCGCCAGATAATCGGCCAGATTGGCGCTGTTGACCCCACCGACGGCGATCAACCGTAAGTACGGATAAGGACTCAGCAGCGCCTTGAAATATGCTGGACCAAACGCGGACGCAGGAAAAACCTTGATAAACGCACTGCCCATCTCATGCGCCCAGGCAATTTCAGTCGGTGTCAACGCACCACAGATCACCGGCAGTTCATGAGCATTGGCGTATTCGACCACCTGCGGTACCACATGCGGCGTGACAAAATAAGTCGCTCCGGCAGCGTGAGCATCCTGGGCGGCCTTGAGCGTCGTCACGGTACCGGCACCCAGATGAATCTCGTCTGGCAGGGTCTTCCGCAGACCGTTGATCTTCCGCGCCGCATCATCATCGGTGAACGACACTTCGATCAACCGGAAGCCACCAGCCACCAGACCGGCGCAGACCTCGGCAATCCGGCTGGCGTCTACGCCACGCAAAATCGCCACCAACCGGTGTTGTAACATGGCCTCTTCAAAACTCATGATTTCCCTCTCAAGAATAATTCAACTGCACCATTAACAGTCGCTTTGTCGGCTGCGTCGGGATCAACGAGGACGCTCGACGGGAGATAATCGCGCAGCAATTGGCAGAACAAGGGTTGGCCGTACAAAACAAACTGCTGGTCCAGATCGCCCAGCATGGCAATGTCCTGGCTGACCAGCACACCCATGAAGAAGCTGGTCAACTGCGACGGTGTATAATCCGCGTTGAGTTGACCGGCACGGATCACAAACAAGGCACGGGCAAACCCCTGTTGTAAGCCCTGTGCGACTCCGGCCCGCCAAAGATCATCGTCCAGGTCAAAATCGTTGAGATCGTCCAGGCTATCGCCGATGAGGGTGTGGTCGCGAACTGCTGAAAGCAGTTCGCCCGTAAGTGCAGTGCGTGAACCGAGAAAGATACCATCCACATTCATCTGGATCAGTTTGTGATGTGATCCACACGAGACAAATGTCGCGGGTCCGTGCAAATCCAATGCCGACCGCAGTCCCACACACTGCACCTCCTCCCCGCGCAGCACATCCAGGTCGGCCAGAGCGCCCAGGGTCTTGATTCCGGGGATGAAGTAGAATGGCAGTTGGCTGATCTCCGGGAAGTCCTGGCGCACAATCGCCCTTGCCAGATCGGGTATATTCACTGGTGCAGTCACATGTGGCACCTCGAACAGTCCGACATTCGACGTAATCATACCGGAGCAGATCACCGCTTCGACATCGGCATCCACTGCCGCAATCATGCGTTTGAGCGCCGCTTTGAGCGCATCGCTGCTGCCATCGCGGGCGGTGTCGCGTGCGCCAACCGGCTCCATCCAGGATTGCAGCACCGCGCCCTCGTGCCACAATCTCACCCGTGTGTTGGTTGTACCCGAATCAACCACCAGATACATCTTTGTTCCCCGGCAACCTGTATGCCTACCGATTGTAAGCCGTCCGCCCGGTCTGCGCTATAATGGGTTCTTTGCGAAAAAGGAGCTTAGGTATGGACCTTAAACTCAAGGACAAAGTCGCCGTCATCACTGGCGGCAGTGTTGGAATCGGGCTGGCGGTCGCCCAGGGATTGGCACAGGAAGGCGTGCATGTGGCCCTATGCGCCCGTAACGCCGAGCGGGTACAGGCACGCGCCCAGGAAATCGCCGACCATTACAACGTCAAAGCCATCGGCATCGCCTGTGATGTCACCAGTGTGGACGACATCAACCGCTTCACCAGTACACTCGAAGAGACCTTCGATGGCGTCGATATTCTCATCAACAACGCCGGAACGGGCAGCGAAGAGACCATCATAGAAGCATCCGACGAGCGCTGGCAGTATTATTGGGACCTGCATGTGATGGCGGCCATAAGGCTGTCACGGGGGATCGTCCCGTTGATGCGCAAACGTGGCGGCGGTGTCATTCTCAACAACGCCTCCATCTGCGCCAGCCAGCCGCTCTACTACGAACCCATTTATAACACGACCAAAGCCGCACTGGTGATGTTCTCCAAGTGCCTTGCCAACGAACTGATCCCGGAGAACATCCGCGTGAACACCATCAACCCCGGCCTCGTACTGACACCGGATTGGATCAAGACGGCCAAAATCCTCACCGAAGACCAGGACACCACCTGGGAGAAATACCTGGATAAAATCGCCAAAGACAACACCCCTATCGGTCGTTTCGCCACACCGGAAGAAATCGCCAACTTCTTTGTCTTCATGTGTTCGCCGCTGGCAAGTTACTCAGTCGGCTCAACCTATTATGTGGATGGCGGATGGCTGAACGTAACGACATGATGTATCCAATCTACGAAGAACCCATTCCGTACCTGACCACCGAGCAGATGCGCGAGGTGGACCGTCTTATGATCGAGGAATACCATATCGAACTCATCCAGATGATGGAGAACGCCGGACGCAATCTGGCGCATCTGGCCCGCGACCGTTTCTTCGGGGGTGATCCGCACGGCAAAACGGTAATCGTGCTGGCAGGAACCGGTGGGAATGGCGGCGGCGCACTCGTGTGCGCCCGTCATCTGTACAATTACGGCACAACCATGCATGTTGTCGTCAGTGCCGAAGACGACCGCTTCACATCAATTCCAGCGCATCAACTCGACATCCTACGCCGCATGGGTGTTCCCATCAACCGCGAAATCGATTCAACCATTCGTGGCGATCTGATCGTTGACGGACTCATCGGCTACAGTCTGAAAGGCACACCCCGCCAACCCATCGCGCAGTTCATTCGCTGGGCCAACCAGAGTGGTATGCCGGTTCTGGCACTGGATGCACCGTCAGGTATTGACACCACCACCGGCACAGTCTACGACCCGGCCATCCGAGCGACCGCCACCATGACGCTTGCCTTACCTAAAGAAGGACTGCGTGCGGGTAGTGTGGCAGATCAGGTCGGTGAACTCTATCTGGCCGACATCAGCGTACCAACCAACCTCTATTCGCAACTCCAATTAACAGTTGGTCCCATATTCGCCAGGAAAGACATCGTAAGATTGCGTTAACTTGAGGTTTGATTTATGGCAAACCATTCGATAGGCTAGGTCTGTATGTATAGTGAAAAAGAGGTGGCATGGACAGACACATCTTCATTGAGAATATTCAACCGACGGTGGATTGTGGCCGGTATCCGGCAAAATTCATCGAGGGCGATACCTGTACTGTAACAGCAACCATTTTCCGTGACGGTCCCGATATTATCCGCGCCGAACTGCGCTGGCGCAAAAAAGGTAGGCGCAGCTACGAACGGGCGAGCCTGACCCCGGTCAATCCCGGTCTTGACTTGTGGCAGGGCGAGATCACACTGCCTGAACCCGGCGAATACCAGTTTTCCATCGAAGCCTGGACCGATGTATACGCTGCATGGGTGCGTGAGTTAAGCCGCAAAGTGGAAGCCGGTCGCGTGGAACTGCACAGCGAACTGGCCGAAGGTCTCATGCTGATCGAACGGATTCATGGCAAAGCCAAAGGCACAGATCGTGAAATCCTGGCAGAGACTATGGCCGTCCTGCAACCCGGCAGCGATCCCAAACAGGCGTTGGCAGCCGTCTCACGCCCGGATATTGAAGAAATTGCCGAACGTCTCCAACCGCGTGAGGATAAGATTGAGTCAGAACATTGCGGTCTGCTGGTTGAACGCGAGAGGGCGCGGTTCTCCACATGGTATGAGCTATTCCCACGCTCGCAGGGCAGCGAACCGGGTAAGAGCAGCACATTCAAGGACGCTAAAAAACGCCTGCCATATGTCAAAGACCTGGGCTTCGACGTGATTTATCTGCCACCGGTTCACCCAATCGGTCACACCGCCCGCAAAGGTCGTAATAACTCACTGGTAGCCGGTCCCGATGATCCGGGCAGCCCCTGGGCCATCGGCAACGAGAACGGCGGCCACACCGCCATTGAACCGTCACTGGGTACCGAAGAAGACTTCGTTGATTACGTCAAAGCGGCGAACGCGATGGGAATCGAGATCGCGCTCGATTTCGCCATCCAGTGTTCGCCCGACCACCCCTGGGTCACCGAACACCCGGAATGGTTCTACAAACGGCCCGACGGCACCATCAAGTACGCCGAAAACCCGCCCAAGAAGTACGAAGACATTTACCCCATCAACTTTGACTCACCGGAACGCGAATCCCTGTGGGAAGCGCTAAAGGACGCCATGCTGCATTGGGTCAAGCTGGGTGTGCGTATCTTCCGCGTGGATAATCCCCATACCAAACCCTTCCGCTTCTGGGATTGGGCCATCAAGGAGATCAACAAAGACTATCCCGGCGTTATTTTCCTGGCAGAGGCGTTCTCGCGTCCGGCCATCATGAAATCACTGGCGAAGATCGGATTCACTCAGTCCTACACTTATTTCACCTGGCGCAACACCAAAGCTGAATTGACCGAGTACCTGGCCGAACTCACGCAGACCGATATGGCGCTGTACTACCGGCCCAACTTCTTCGCCAACACCCCCGACATCCTGACGGAATACTTGCAGCATGGTGGCATGCCCGCCTTCAAAATCCGGGCAATCCTGGCTGGCACACTCTCACCAACCTATGGTATCTACAGCGGATTTGAATTTTGCGAGAATGTGGCGGTCGCACCGGGCAAAGAGGAATATCTCAATTCGGAGAAGTATGAGATCAAAATCCGCGATTGGGAACAGCCTGGCATCAAGGACCTCATCCGGCAGGTCAACCAGATTCGGCGCGAGAACCCGGCGCTGCAAGAATTCACCAACCTGCGGTTCTTCCACGCGGATAACGACAACATCCTGTTCTTCGCCAAAATGACCGCCGATCAATCCAACGTTCTGTTAATTGCCGTGAACCTCAACCCACATCATGCAGAAGCGACCACCGTCCGCGTTCCGTTGGACGAAATCGGCCTGCCCTGGGCGTCTCGCTATACGGCCCATGACCTTTTGACCGGTGAACACTATAATTGGGGTGAATGGAATTATGTCCGATTGGACCCGGCCTTTACACCCGCACATATCCTTCGTCTGGAGCGTTAATAAAACATGGCACGGCGAAAAACCACAATAAAAAACGATCCCCACTGGTTTAAGGACTCTATCTTCTACGAACTGCGCGTCCGTTCTTTCGCCGACAGCGACGGTGACGGCATTGGCGACTTTCTCGGAGCCACTGAGCAACTGGACTATCTGCGCGACCTCGGCGTTACCATGTTGTGGCTGCTTCCGTTTTTCCCGTCACCGCTGCGTGATGATGGTTACGACATCGCCGGGTACATGGATGTTCATCCCGAAGTCGGCACATTGGAAGACTTCGGACTGTTCCTGCGCGAAGCCCACAAGCGCGATCTCCAGGTCATGGTCGAACTGGTTCTCAACCATACGTCCGATCAGCACCCCTGGTTCCAACGGGCGCGGCGTGCGCCAGCAGGTAGCCCGGAGCGCGATTTCTACGTCTGGAGCGACACGCCAGACCGCTTCCATGAGGCCCGTATCATCTTCAAAGATTTTGAGACGTCCAACTGGTCCTGGGACCCGGTCGCCAAAGCGTACTACTGGCACCGCTTCTTCTCGCACCAGCCAGATCTGAACTACGACAACCCGCTGGTGGAGCAGGCCATGTTTGAGGTGGTCGATTTCTGGCTGGATAAGGGCGTTGATGGGCTGAGACTGGACGCCGTACCCTATCTCTATGAGCGTGAAGGGACCGGCTGCGAAAATCTGGAAGAAGGTCACGGCTTCCTGCAAAAGCTGCGACATCATATCGACAGCAAATATAAGAACCGCATTCTGCTGGCCGAGGCCAACCAGTGGCCGGAGGATGCGGTGGCGTATTTCGGCGAAGGCAACGAATGCCACATGGCCTTCCACTTCCCGATTATGCCGCGTCTGTTCATGTCGCTGCACATGGAAGAGCGCTTCCCTATCATCGACATTCTGAATCAGACACCAGCGATACCGGATAACTGCCAGTGGGCCATCTTCCTGCGCAACCACGACGAACTCACGCTGGAAATGGTCACGGATGAAGAACGCGACTACATGTATAACGCCTACGCTCAGGAAAGTCGCGCACGAATCAATCTGGGCATTCGGCGGCGGCTGGCTCCGCTGCTCGGCAATGATCGCAAGCGGTTGGAGTTAATGAACGCATTGTTGTTCTCGCTGCCGGGTACACCCGTCATATATTATGGCGACGAAATTGGGATGGGCGACAACATCTACCTGGGCGACCGCAACGGCGTGCGCACACCCATGCAGTGGAGTCCCGACCGCAATGCGGGTTTCTCACGCGCCAATCCGCAAAAGCTCTTTCTGCCAGTCATCACCGACCCGGAATACAGTTATGAATCCATAAATGTCGAAACACAGCAGAGCAACCCACATTCGCTGTTGTGGTGGAGCAAACGCATCATCGCTCTGCGGCGGCGTTTCAGCGCCTTCGGTCGCGGCAGTGTCGAACTTCTGCACCCAAACAACTCGCGCATTCTGGCGTTTTTGCGCCGCTACGAGGATGAGGTGATCCTGGTCGTATGTAATCTTTCGCGCTTCGTTCAGCATCTCTCGCTGGACCTGTCACGCTTTGTCGATTACGCCCCGGTCGAACTCTTCGGCGGCAGCGAATTCCCCGCCATTGATGAGCGCCCCTACTTCCTGACTCTCGGCCCGCACGGATTCTACTGGTTCCAACTGCGGCCAGAATCGGTTGATGAACTCGCCGATGGTCCAGACGAAGAAGAGACACCGACTCTGGTCGTTCAGGGCGACTGGACCGCGATATTCCAGGGCGGGTATCGCGAAATGTTAGAGGCGCTCATTCCGCAATATCTGCGCGGCCAGCGGTGGTTCCAGAGCAAAGCCCGCCAGATTCGTGCGATCACCATCCGCGACCACATTGTAGTTTCCGGCATATCCGCCTATTTTGCCCTGGTCGATCTGGAATTTACCGACGGTGGCACTGAAACCTACATGATGCCCTTTGATCTGGCGTCAGGCCAGCTTGCCAACGACATCAGCTACCAGACGCCCGGTGCCATCATCGCCAATATCATCTTCGGTGCCGAGGATCAACCGGAGCAAGGGGTCATCTACGACCCGATCCCAACAACAGAGTTCGCCAATGCACTGGTGGCGAACATCCAGCGCAATGTCCGCTTTCGCGGTCATCGTGGTACCGTTGTCGGCACGCCAACCGACGAGCTACAACCTATCATTGCTGAGACGGAAGCCGACGAACTACAACCGCGTTTACTGGGGTTTGAGCAGAGTAACACCTCCATCCGCTACGGGCAGAAGCTCATCCTCAAGCTGATGCGCAAGATCGCCCCCGGCGTGAATCCCGAACTCGAAATCGGGCGTTTCCTGGCAAACCATCCCACCGAATCCCAGATTCCACCGCTGCTCGGCAGCCTGGAATACCAGCACAACACTGTCCCGGAACCGGTTACGCTCGGTATTTTGCAGGTGTTCCGGCCTAATCAGGGTGACGCATGGCGGCATACGCTGGACTGGTTAGGACGCTTCTTCGACGATGTGCTGGGTCAGGCCAGCGGTGGTGACCTGGAAAAACCCACCATACCGAATCTGAGTCTGGTGACTCTGATGCAAGAGGAAACACCCGAACTGGCGTGGGACATGGTTGGTGAGTATTTGCATGAAGCACAATTGTTGGGCCAACGCACGGCGGAACTCCACGTAGCACTGGCAAGCGACACCGAAGACCCGGCCTTCGCACCAGAACCTTTCACCGCACTTTACCAGCGGTCGCTGTACCAGTCGATGCGCAACCTGACCAACGCGATATACCGCCTGCTCGACAACGCGCCAACCAGGAAAAACGCCGATATCCGCGCTGTGCGTGATCGCAAAAACGATCTGCTAGATGCGTTCGGCCAACTCATCAAACAAAAGTTGTCCGGCAGTCGTATCCGCTGTCATGGCGATTATCACCTGGGGCAGGTTCTTTATACTGGTGACGATTTTGTCATCATCGACTTTGAGGGTGAACCCGGACGAACGCTGGCCGAGCGGCGTGTGAAGCACTCACCGTTGAAGGATGTAGCGGGCATGCTGCGGTCGTTCCACTATGCGGCTTATGCAGCCCTGCCCGGCTACGGAACCCAGAGTGTGGGACGTATGGAAGACCTGCCGGTACTGGAACCCTGGGCGCGATTCTGGCAGGTGTGGACTTCGGTGGAATATCTCAGAGCCTATATCGAGCATGCGACTCCGGCCAGCATCCTGCCCAAAGATATGCAGGAAATCGACCGGCTCTTACAGGTCTTGCTGCTGGAAAAAGCCGTTTACGAGTTGGGGTACGAACTCAACAATCGCCCGGATTGGCTGCGGGTACCCATGCAAGCCATATTGCAACATTTCGGCAAGTAATACCTGTATTATATTTTGGCTTGTGGGTACACACGGGATACAATGGTAGTCAGGACAAGACAAACCGTGTGATATGGTCAACCAACGCAACTTCGACATTCCACTGCCAGCCCGCGCCATTGAGCGTGGCGGACTGCTTCGCAAATTGCAGGCGGTGCAGCAGCACAAAATCACACTGGTCAGTGCGCCACCGGGTTACGGCAAAACCACAACCGTAGCCACGTTCGCACACCAGTGTGAGATACCCTGTGCCTGGCACAGCATCGAGGAAACAGAGCGTGACCTGCTCACTCTTTACCAGCACAGTCTGCGGGCATTGGAACATGTGGCTCCCGGTATCAGTACGGTCGAGCCACATGAGGGTGTCCACGAGTACATTTCGCACATCGCCAGCTACATCCGGACGCATGTCAGCGGCCACATTATGTATGTGCTGGACGATCTGCAACTGGTGGCGGGATCGCCTTCGATTGGGCGATGGCTGCAAGGATTGGTGGCACAGCTACCTGCCAACTGCCATCTGGTCCTTATCAGCCGGGTCTTGCCAGATTTGCCGCTGGCCGAATACATCGCTCGCGGTGAAGTTCTCGCCATTGGTCAGGACGAACTGCGCTTCACGGTTGCAGAAGCCGACTTGCTCGCCCGGACGTTCGGCTATTCGCTGGCGGAGCGGGAGATTCAGCATCGCATCGACAGGCTGGAAGGCTGGCCAGCAGGGCTGGTGTTGGCGCTGCAACCGCTGCCAGCGGAGTTCCAGTTTAAGGGCGGCCCTGAAGCCGTTTTCGATGCTCTGGCGGAGACCATGCTGCAAAAGCAGCCCCCACTGATCCGCGATTTTTTGCTGTCGTCGTCGGTACTCTCCCGGCTGACACCCGAACTCTGCACCGAAGCACTTGATCTGCCCAACAGCATCGAACTGCTGGATGCCATTGTACAGCGCAATCTGTTCGCAGCACGAACTGCGGGTGGGATCACCTATCACCGGCTGTTCCGTAACTTTTTGCAAACCAGGCTGAGCCAATCCGACTCCGCATTGTATCGCCAGCTTCACACCCAGGCAGCCCACTGGTTCCAGGTCCACGACGACTACGATGAGGCGTTCTATCATTACATCGCCGCCGAGGCAACCGAGTCGGCTCTTGCTATTGTGGACCGCGTACACCGGACCTATTTCAACCAGGGCCGCTTTGAAACGCTGCTGAACTGGCGCAATCTACTCGGCGATCAAGCCGTGCAGTGTCCGCGCCTCATATACACCTGTGCCATGATCCACATTGATCGGGCCTATTTCGACCAGGCCGCACATGAACTGATGCTGGCAGAGCAGGTCTTTCGTGTCCATCAAGACGATGACGGTCTGGCCGATGTGCAGATGCAGCGGGCCATGATTCTGCTGCGGAATGAGCGTTATGACGAGGTGATCGGCTCGATGGCGAATCACGTCTCCGGACGCGCCCGTCACCTGCTGGCGCTGGCCTACATGGGCAAGGGGCAGCTTGAAAGCGCCATCCAACATCTTGAGGCCATCGCACCCACCTACGAAGAGGAACAGGATGCCTATGCCCTCTCCATCGTCCTGCAAGACCTGGAGGTGGCCTATACCCGTGCCGGACGAATGAACGAAGCCAGCCGGTGCTTGCAGCGCGTGGTTGCCATCCGGCGGGAACTGGGTCGCCCCGACGCGCTAGCCCTGGCACTCAACAATCTCGGTTATCACTATCACCAGCGGGGCAACTACCGCGAAGCATTCGCCGCATTCGAGGAAGGGCTGGATGTGGTCTCACAGGTGGCAGACCGGCGGACGGAGTGTTATTTGCTTTGGAGTCTGGCCGATCTTTACCGCGACCTGGGCCACTTTGACGAGGCACTGCAACTGTATAACCGTGCCTACGAACTCAGCCAGGAGACCGAAGCCGGTTTGCGCCGGTCCATCACATTGAGCATGTCCACGCTCTATCGCTGGCAGGGACAGTATGCCCAGGCGGAGAAACTGGCCCGGTCGGCCATCAACGGCCATGCATCCGGATACAGTCTGGCGGAAGCCGCCGCTTTAACCGCCCGTGCACTGGCACAGGAAAGCCGAGAGGCGTTCGACTATCTGAGACACCTTCAAGCCAGCCTTCACGATCCACAGATTACAATCTGGACTGCTGTTGTCGCCATCCGCTACAACGACGCACAGACGGCTCAATCATGCCTGAACAGCATCAATCCGGAGGTTGCACAGCCGCTCGTCGCTGAGATTCGCCATTCGTCACTGCTGCGAGAGTTCATGCAATCACAGCGCGATTATCGCAATCTGGTGCGGATGGCACACCAGGCAGGAACCTCCCGCCGCAATCCCCGGCTCAGCGTCCACACAACGACCATGCCCTACAGCCTGCGGGTACATTCGTTGGGCATTGAACGCATCGAGCGCGACGGCGAGCGTATCTCCGGTTCTGCCTGGCGGTCCCATCGCGCACGCGAGTTCTTCCTCTATCTTGTCTTCCAGAAATCGCAACGACGCGAGGATATCTCACTGGAATTCTGGCCGGAAAGCAGTGTGCGCCGGGTGCGGTCTAACTTCCATACCACGCTCTACCGGGCGCGGCAGGCTGTTGGTGAGGAAACCATCGTCTTCGACGGCGATTTCTACCGGCTGAACCCTGAGATCGATTTGCATGTGGATGCGTTTGAACTGCGCCGTCTGGTCCATAATGCCCGTCTGTTATCGCATGCCGATGCCCGTGCCGAAGACCTTAGACGCAGAGCAGTAGCGCTGTACCAGGGTGAACTGCTTCCCAGCCTGGACGCGCACTGGGTGACAATCCACCGGACGGCCCTGCAGGAGTTGTATATCGAAGCCCTGATGGGCCTGGGGTACAGCGTCCAGGCTCGCCGCGCCTACCGTGAGGCCATCGAAACCTTCCAGCGCATTCTACTGGTTGATCCGTTCCGCGAATCGGCTTACCGCGCATTGATTACCTGCTATGCTGAACTAGGCGAACACCGCAGTGTTCTCTGGCAGTACGAGGAAATGCAGACACTGTTCAAGACCGAACTCGGCATTCTGCCCTCGCCCGAAACCCTCTCCTTGATGAACGATCTGCTGCGCTCATAAATTTTTAATATAAAATTAATGTTATTTAAGCGGATTGGTAAGCGTTCCGTTGCACACCCCCTGCCATCATAGAGGCAAGGTCAAAGCAAAAGGAGACGCACCATGATGACAAATACCGCAATCTGGATTTACAGCAACAAACGCCTGTTTATCGCCCTGACTGTTCTGTTTATGATCGCCGTAATGGTTGCCCTGTTCGTACTGCCTACCGCCATTGTCGAGGCAGGACCGGCTACTGGCGGCACTTACTAAGTCGAGAAAGTATCAATGGCCTCTTCTCATATGCTCAACACAATGGTAATGGACCTGGTCCCCTGGAAACCCTTACTGTTGGGCCAGGGGACCCAGGAATGGTGGGGATACGTTCTGGGGAAAGACGAAAAACGTCGTCTGGATCACCTGCTGGGTGCGGCACTGCTGGATGCCGCCATCTGTAAGCGGTTGATCCGGGAGAAAGACGATGAACTTCTGGACGCCTTTGGAATCTCTGAGAACACAAAACAATGGTTACATTCTGTCGAAGCCGAGTCCCTCACCGATCTGGCACAGGCTATCGTGTCCCGATCGGCATAGCAAACAGGCCGCAGCCTGACTGCGGCCCCAGGACATGCACATGATGGCTGCACAAACACTCAAAGTAATCCAGAGTCCGACATCCATCCGCGACCTCGTTGTCATGGACGATACGGGCAACATCTTCATCGGCAGTGGTTCGATTGTAAACCGGTGGTACCAACTGATCCGTACAAATGTACTGGGGATGCGCCACCCTCACACCCAGATTCATCTGGCCTACCCGGAAGATAGCGTCCAGGATTATGATGCACTCGCGGCAGAGGGAGCAGAGATTTTCATCTGGAACACCCATACCAGCCTGCCCGGCAGCCATCTGAAGCATGTCATCGTCCCGGAAGACCATGCACTGGCTCAGCAGCACTTCTTCGTGGTCGATACTCCATCGTATGCACGAGCATTGGTAACCTGGGAAGTCAGCAATGTCGATGGCTATAACGGTGTGCTGGTGACGAATCCGGATCAAGTCCACCGGTTGTGCGACCTATTGATCAATGTTATTTTCGGGTAGTTGACAGCGCTAACATCCTGGTTGATGATAACGACAGTATCCATACAGCCAGGACACAAAGCGCATGCGCAGACCCAATATATTGCTTATTACGACCGACCAGCAGCGCTGGGACGCCATCGGAGCCAATGGCAACCCGGAGATTATCACACCTAACCTGAATCGATTGGTCCAGTCCGGGACGACATTTGACCATCACTTCGTCCAGCATCCGTTATGTATGCCCAGTCGAGTCAGCATGCTGGCCGGTCAGTATCCCTCAGCGTTGAAAATCACCCATATGGGTGTGCCAGTCCCACAAGACCTCTCGGTCCTGCCGCATTTTCTGAAGACCTATGGCTACCACACCGCCAACATCGGCAAGCTGCATTTCCTGCCCCACTCCAACCACGATCACCGCATCCCCCATCCGAGCTATGGTTTTGATCACCTGGAAATCGCGGACGAGCCGGGAGTCTACGAGGATGCCTATCGCGCCTGGGTTCGGCGCAAGAAGCCGGAGCAGGTGCAGAAGATCAGCGCGGGACTGCCACCGGCCACCCATGTCTGGCAGCAGACAATGGGACTGGACGACGGTATCGAGCATCCGTTTAACGGCGGCGGACGCAGCGATTTCAAGCGAGCTATCCCTTTCCCTGCCGACGATGATCTGACCCACAGCGCTTTCGTCGCGGAACAGACCATCGAATATTTGCGCCAGCGTGACTCGAATCAGCCGTTTTTGTGTATCGCCGCGTTCTATTCACCCCATGCGCCCTGGATGGTACCGCAAACCTACCTGGATATGTACAACCCGGATACGCTGTCACTGCCGTCGTATCCACCCGGAACCGTGCGCCCGGCCAGAGCCGACGAAGACTTCTCCGACGCACAACTCCGCAGCGCCAAACACGGCTACTATGCGATGGTAACCGAGGTTGATTATCATGTCGGACGGATTATCGCCGCATTGCAGGCTGAGGGGTTGGCCGACGACACCATTATCGTATTCACATCGGATCACGGGGAGTGGTTGGGCGACCATCTGCGTTACGGCAAAGGCTATCCCGGCGAGGATAGTGTCAGCCGCGTACCGCTAATTATCCGCGTACCGGGAACCGATTCAGGCGGAGTCCGGCATGAAATCATCCAGGCAGTTGACCTGCTGCCAACACTGATGGATTTGATCGGCGTCCAGGCTCCGCCACATTTGCAGGGTCGCAGTTATGCCCCCCTCCTTCTCGGAAAGGATTATAAGCCGCGTGAGTCGGCCTTAATGGAAGCCAACGGCTGGAAGAATCTGCGCACTGAGCGCTACCGTTATGTTATCCACGATGACGGCAGCGAGTTCCTGTGGGACATCCAGAACGACCCCGGAGAGTATCATAATCTGGCGGACAATCCCGCCGCCGCCGAAGCGGTGGCGGAATGCCGTCATTTGATGCTGCGGCATCTATTGGAAAACGAGCGCCCGCTGCCGCGTACATTCCCATACTGATACGACCGGGCATGGCTGCGGCCACGCCCGGTACAGCCTACCATCCAGTATCGTGACGAGCCTGGGGTGGCGGCCAGTGCGTGCCGCGCTGGCCGGAAAACACGTAGTTCGGTCTCGGTTGGCTGCGTTCGATCCTGGGCAGGCCGACCAGTTCACCATCGCGCAGCCATTTCAAGTCGCTATCGTAAAGCTGCGCGATCATCTCCTTCTGCAACTTCGCCAGCACCGGCGCATATTCCGGCTGATCGGCCACGTCGTTTAACTCACATGGGTCGTTCTCCAGGTCGAACAACTGCGACACATTGCCCGCCGGATAGTAGATCAGCTTGTGGCGACCATCATGCAGCATACGGGTCGCCATCGCATCGACATTGCACTCACCGTAGAGCGTTTCACGTTTCTCATCGCCAATCATGGAGATACCGTCCACGCTGTCAGGAACATCGATACCGCACATTGTCAGCAAAGTCGGCATAATGTCTTCCAGACAGACCAGCCGGTCATCGACCCCCTGGCGATCAAGCGGTTGTCCGGAGAGGATCAGCGGCACCTGCGCAGAGTTCTCATAAAAGAGATTCTTGGCCCACAATCCGTGATTGCCCAGCATATCGCCGTGATCGGACGTAAAGACGATGATCGTGTTTGCGAGTTGGCCTTCCTCGCGGATGGTCCCCAGAACGTAGCGAATCTGGTGGTCGATGTGTGTACACAGGGCGTAGAACGCACGCCGTGCCAATCGCATCGCTTCACCCTGGATGAGAGTACGGTGATTACCTCCCATGTACAAATAATCGGGCAGGTCCCATTCACCGAAGTAGGGTTCGTCCACTTCCATATGCTGGTAAAGTTCCAGGTAATCGCGCAGCGGTGCCAGCGGCGGATGCGGATGGGTGTACGAAAGATACCAGAAGGCCGGACGGGTCGGGTCACGGCGCTTGATGGTGCGGGCCATCTGCTCCGTGGTGAAGTTGGTCACATGGAACTGCTCAGGCAGATGCCAGGAACGAGCCATATATTCGTTGTTGTTCATGCCCCCGGCGAACTGCTGGCCGGCATAGCCGTGATCGCCAAGATAGGCTTCATAGTCGTCAGTCACGCCCCATTGGGTGCGGCCTTCTTCCACCAGGATCACATCATCGAAACCGATACGGTGGCGCTGCGGCATCACATGCAGCTTGCCGACAGCATACGCCTGATAACCGGCATCGCGGAAGGACTGGGCGATGGTTGGCAGTTCCGGCCAGGGATCATCGCGGTTGTGGTTGACTTCGTGTGTGCGCGGCGATGTGCCGGTCATGAGTGTGCGCCGTGCCGGAATGCACACCGGACAGGTGCTGTATGATCGGGTATAACGGATACCGTTGCGGGCCAATTGATCCAGCGTCGGCGTCATCACGACGGAATGGCCGGCCTCACCCATGAGCGCCCCCGGCCAGTGATCGGTACAGATTAGCAGGACATTCGGTTGATCGGTCATGCGTTTGGCCCCAATGTCTGTACACGGAAAGGTACATATCCGGCACGTTCCAGTGCGTGATCGCCCGTTGCCTTCACATACTGCCAGAACAGGCGCGTCATTTCGTCCAGTTTCTCCCGGTGCGCCGGATCGTCCACGAGGTTGTGCATCTCATGCGGATCGGACGCCAGATGATACAACTCGTCGTAGTCAAAGCCGTTGAAGACGTATTTCCAGTCGCCATCCCATACCACACGTTGAGTCAGCGTCAAACGGGTACCGTCGTATTCGGCATAGCCCTGGGTGAAGTCACTTTGGTTGGCTGCTGGATCACGCAGGACCGGGGCAAACGACCGCGAATCGACCACATCGATCATCTCAGCACTGACCAGATCAAGCAGCGTCGGATACAGATCATGCAGGCCCACCCGCGCATCGCTGACGGCTCCCTGGGCGATTCCCGGCCCACGCAGAATCATCGGGATACTATAGGCCTGTTCATACGCGCCGATATTCTTGTAGTAAAGGCCATGCGCTCCCAGGAACTCACCGTGATCGGACGTCAACACCACGATGGTGTTATCGAGTTGACCGGCATCACGCACCTGCTGGATCAAGCGCCCGAAAATCCAATCTATTTCCGTCACGGATGCGTAATAGCAGGCCGCAGCCTCTTTGTGCTGGCGTTCGGTCAACTCCGACCATGCTGCCTGTGAGCGACGGTAGATGTTGGGGGCATTCTCGAAATTGTCATTGATGCTCGGTGGCAGTTCGATGCTATCCACGTCATAGAGCGAAAACGCTTCGCGTCCGGCCACAAACGGGTCGTGCGGTTCAATCACACTGACAAAACAGCACCAGGGATCATCGCTCTTGAGTGCATCGTCGAGAAACTCACGCGCCATATGGGCCACACCGCCAAGCTGACGTCGCTCCGGTGGGACATCGGTCACGCCATAATGAAAGGCGGGTGCATAGCCTTCTGGCTTATTGATCCAACCCGCCGGGTCCGCTTCCGCCTTGATTTTGGCCGGGTCTTCGACCAGTTTGGCGAATTCCGGGCCGTGACGTTCGGAGAAGGTCTGCCAACCGAAGCGGTCCAATTCTTCCGTGCGTTCGACATGCCATTTGCCGAAGTAGCCGGTGCGATAACCGGAAAGCCGCTGCACCCAATGGGGATGCTCCTCACGCAGCACGCCCATGTCATCGTCAACGGTGTGGGTGACATGGCGCACACCATGATTGTGCGGCAGCAGCCCGGTCATCAAACTGGCACGGGCCGGCGAACACACCGGATTCGGTGCATAGGCGCGGGTGATGCGAACCCCTTCTTCCGCCAACTGGTCAAAATTGGGGGTCTGGCACACATGGTCCGGGTCCAGGACATCGCCGCGTAGCTGGTCACACATCAAAAAAAGAATATTCGGTTGACTCATTGTTGTTGATCTCCTGTTTCTTGCTGCCAGGCGCGAATCTGGTCGGTTAATGCAGCAACACGATCCGGCTCCTGACTCGCCAGATTGTGCAGTTCATAAGGATCGTCGTTCAGATTGTAGAGTTCGTGATGGCCGTTGGGACTGTGGCTCAACTTCCAGCCATCCGGCGTGATGACAATACGCAGCACTTCCGCCAGCGCTGCTTTTGCTGTCTCTTCGGTGTGCTGTTGTGCGACCTGAGAGAACGCATAGTCACCGCCAAGTTTCTCCTCATCACGGACCAGAGCGTCCAGTTCCGCGAACACGTTGTCGGTCGGCTCCACGCCGCTTTCCAGCGTGTCGCGGCGGCTCTTACCTTGCAGTTTTTCCGGCACTGGCTGGCCGAGCAGATCGAGCAGCGTCGGTACCAGATCAATCTGGCTGATGGGATTGGCGATGGTGCGGCCTTCGGTCTGACCCGGCAGACGGATCATCAAAGGCACACGCACCGACTCCTCGAAAATCTGGTTCTTAGCCAGCAGGCGATGGCTGCCCATCTGGTCACCGTGATCGGAGGTGAACACAATAATCGTATCTTCAGTTAATCCGGCGTTCTCCAACGCATCCAGAATAACGCCAGTATGGGTGTCGATGAGGCTGTTCAAACCCCAGTAATTGGCCGCAATCCGACGCCAACCTGCGTCGGTGGTCAGGTCGTTTCCTTCAAAACCAGAATGAGCATAGCGGTGATAGCTGTATTGGGCGCGAGGATGCTGGTCGGATGTGGGTGAATTGTCGAAGTTGGGCGGCATGGGGATGGCGTCAGGATCATATTGGTCATCACACGGGCCATAAAACGGCATATGCGGCTCCAAAAAGTTGACATACAGCACGAAGGGATTGTCGCGGTTATCCTGGATAAATCGGGCAGCCTCTCGCGCCAGGAAAGCTGGCTTGGTGTGTTCTTCGGGCAGGCGGGCGGCAAAACCACGCGAGAACACATTGCCGTCTTTGTCCGTTTCAAAGCCCTGTTCAATCAGGTAATGATGGTAGTCCGAACGTGTGTTACGGTCACGGCTTTCGGAGTAGTACGGGATGTAGTTGTCCTCAAAGCTGATCCAGTGATCGAATCCATGCTGCTGGAAAATCTCGTCGCCCAGGTGCCATTTACCGTAGTAGCCGGTGACGAAATTGTCTTGCAGCATCTCGGCGATGGTGGGCATATCGCCCGGAAGCGGCACATTGTTACCGATGCAGCCGGTCGAGTGCGGATAAAGTCCGGCCATGATACTGGACCGCGACGGTGTACATATTGGCTGTGTACAGTAGGCACGCTCGAACAGCGTACTTTGTGATGCTAACTTATTGAGATTAGGCATATCGAGCTGCGGATTGTTGATAGTATCCGCTCGCTGCTCATCGGTGAAAATAAACAGTAAGTTTGTCATTGAACCTCCTTTAACCAATCAATTCTGCGATGGCGATTCCGCTTTCACCCGCCATGCTGTAAAGCAGATAGGTCCGGCCATCTTCTTCGTATATGGCTGGGTCGCGCAGTTGACGTACACGCCCCATGACCCTGCCGCGCTGTGAGGTCTCGATGGGCAAATCGCCGCCTTCGTAGTCCGTTTCCGGAGCCAGTACCAACTGCGGTGGTGTCGGTTCCCAGGTATGCCAGTCGCCGCTGGCATCGACCTCACTCATATAGATCGACTCCGGCGTATCCGGTGCCAACGAATAGAAGAAACGCAGGCGGTCGCCCAGAACCTGAACGGCAAAGTGGCGCGGCGCACGGACTGCCCGGTCGTAGATTCCTTGATCGTTCACCGCGTCACGCGCAAAGAGCAGCGGGCCGCGTTCAAAGCGCGACAACCCATCACTGGAGCGCATCAGCAACCCCGGCAGAACGATACCATAGTAATGTCCTTTGAACGGAAACACCCGTAGATACGCCAGTTCCAGCAGATTCGGCTGTTCCTCAAAGTTGAGGCCATCGGTCGAAATCGCCGCTCGTGTCCACTGGTGATGGTAGAACTGTCCGGCATAGTCGTCGCGCAGTCGTTCGCGTTCTTCCGTCGTCAGCGGCCCATGATGGTACACACGAATCTGTCGCCATTCGTGATCGACGTGGACATCGGGCGAAGCTACATGATCGACAAAGCGGCTTTGCGCCAGCGAGAACACGCCACCTGGATAGATGGTATACGGCCCTGTGAGTTGCTCAGCATGGGCCATGCGGATGTGATCGTCCTTGTGATGGGCGAAGTAAAGATAGTAGCGCCCCAACGGATTCTCCACCCAATCCGGCACGCGGATGAGCGATGGCCCGTTGATATTATCGTGAACGTGCGGATCATATCCGGCGCTGGTCGTGTCGATGACCGGTCCCAGGCGTTTAACCTGCATCTACATCACCTTCCAACAACTCAGCGATGGCGATCCCACTCTCACCTGCCGTGCTGTAGAGTAGATAAGTCCGGCCATCTTCCTCATATATGGCGGGATCACGCAACTGGCAGACCCGCCCATCAATCTTGCCCCGTGCCGATGTCTCGACCGGCAGGTCACCGCCTTCGTAATCCATCTCCGGGGCCAGCACCAACTGCGGTGGTGAGGGTTTCCACATCTCCCAGTTGTCATCGACCGCATGGACCTCGCTCATATAGATCGATTCTGGCGTCCCCGGCACGATTGAGTAGAAGAAGCGAATCCGATCCTCGACCACTTGCACCGCAAAGTGACGGGGATTGGGATTGGTACCGCTGTAGAAGTACGCTTCACGGTTGATGTCATCATCGAAGAGCAGCGGACCTCGCTCAAAATCGGTCAGGCCATCACGCGAGCGATACAGCAGGCCGGGCATAGTCAAGCCGTAGTACCAGTCACGCAGTCGAAACACCCGCAGATAAGCTGATGCAATCACCTGGGGCCGTTCAAAGAAACGCAGACCATCCCGACTGACCGCTACCCGTGTACGCTGTCGGGCGAAGAACGGTTCCTGAATTTCCAGATTCGTCTCCGGCTCGGTGACAATGCCGTGATAGTACATACGAATCTGCCCGTCCACGATTTGCACATCCGGCGAGGCAATATGATCGACAAAGGCGCTCTCCACCAGCGGCATCACCCCACCCCGAAGAATGGTATACGGTCCGGCCAGGTCTTCAGCGTAGGCCATACGGATGTGGTCATCGTGGTGATGGGCGAAGTAGAGATAATAGCGCCCCAGCGGATTCTCCACCCAATCCGGCACGCAGATGAGTGATGGGCCGTTGATATTGCTGTGCAGTTTGGGGTCGTAAGCTTCGGTACCGGTGTCGATGAGCGGCCCGATTCGTCTCACCTGCATCAGCGTTTGCCTCCCAGTCTCGACGGACGCACATCCTCCCAGGGACGAACATCCACTTTCTCGGCCCAGCCTTCCCACTCCGCCGCCATCTTCTCCGCACGCGGTTTGTCTTTTTCGGCCAGATCGTTCAACTCGGTACGGTCTTCAGCCATGTCATACAGTTCCCATTCGCCGGGATGCTGGCTGACCAACTTCCAGCGACCATCACGCACCGCACGGTTGCCCTGATGTTCCCAGAACAGCGGACGCTCACGCTGCCATTCTTCTCCGCGCAGCGACGGCAGCAGGCTCTCCCCTTCCAACGGACGGGTTGCCGCCCCGTTGAACTCTGCCGGGAAGGTCGCCCCGGCCATATCCGCGAAGGTCGCCATGAAGTCCACGATATGGACCACATCATGGTTGATCTGTCCGGCAGGAATGGCATCCGGCCAGCGGGCGATCATAGGTGTGGAAATCCCGCCTTCATGAACCCAGGATTTAAACAGCCGGAAGGGACTGTTAGAGGCGTTGGACCAGGGTAACCCGTAGCTCTGGTAGGTATCGGGCGCACCCGGATCGATTTCCGGTGTGTTACCAAATCGGACCTCGCGGCCATCGGTGGTGAGCTTCCATTCACGGCTGCGCTGGCCGTCCTCGTTGAGAAACTCGGCACAGCCGCCGTTGTCGCTTAGGAAAATCACCAGCGTGTTGTCTTCAAGACCCAGTTCGCGCAGCTTATCATTGATCTGGCCGACGCCACGATCCAGGCACTCGATCTGTGCCGCATAAACCGCCATACGCCGGTCTTGCCATTCCTTATCCGGCATATCATCCCAGGGCGGCGCGTTTTCATCGCGGCTGGAGATGGGCCAGCGGCTGTCCAGAATGCCCAAACCTTTCAACTCCTCATGCCGATTAGCCCGCAGCACATCCCAGCCCTGCGAATACTTGCCCTGGTAATGGGCGATGTCGTCCTCATGGGCGTGCAGCGGCCAGTGCGGCGCGGTATAGGCAACATACAGGAAGAAGGGGTCTTTTCGGCTGGCGGCATCTTCGATCATCCGCACAGCGTTGTCGGTCACAGCGTCGGTATAGTAATAATCCTCACCGACTTCGGGTAGGATGTCGTAGCCATTGAACAACGGCTTGGGGTTGAAGTAACTGCCTGCGCCGGCGGGCGTCCCGTACCAATCGTTAAATCCCCGATCCAGCGGCAGCGGACGCTCTGGATCACCAATACGCCAGTCGCTCGGATCGCTGCGCATGAAGTTGCCGCCGACATGCCATTTGCCAGAGAGATAGGTGCGATACCCGGCGGTCTTGAGGACTTCAGCGATGGTCGGTGTATCGGGACGGAGATAGCCCTGGTAGGCGGTTGTGCCGCGATTGTTGACCATCCAGCCAACCCCCGCCTGGTGCGGATACATGCCCGTGAGCAAACAGGCCCGTGACGGGCAGCAGCGACCGTAATTGTATGCCTGCGAGAAACGCATCCCCCCGGAAGACATCGAATCCAGGTTTGGTGTGCGGATTTCGGAGCCGAAAGCCCCAATATCGGAATAACCCATGTCATCGACAAGAATAACGACAATATTTGGCTGCGTCATGATACCCCTTTATAGTTGTGACAACCTTGTCATTCTGGTATAGTATAGCGTAGTTTATTCAACTGGACACTTCATTTATGCACCTTATTTACCGTCTTCGCAATGACCACATCCAAGATTGGCTTATTGCAGGTCCTATTTACAGCCCGATCAGGCTGCCAACGGCCACAACCCCGGTCGAACGAACGACGTTCGAGTACGGTGAGCAGACTCTGAACTGGCGGGTCGATCATAGTGAAGCACAGTCAGACGGCTGTATCCGCTACGCTGAACTACGCCTGTTAGAAACCGCCCGCATCACCGTCACGTTTGAGGGAGAAGCACGCCTGGATGACAATGCATTGGCGTCCGGTGACACGCTCGACCTGGATGAAGGCGACCATACGCTGTGGTATATAGGGCCGGGTCCATTTGGACTTACGGGTGCCGACCGCGACAAACTGCAAATCCGTCTCCCAACCGACACCACCGATCCAATCCGGCGCAAAGCACTGGAACGTGCCTTCGCCCACACCTACCTGGATAGGTCTGTACTGGTCGGCAACGACACAATAATTCTGCATCATGGCGACCAGCCCAATGAAAAGATTGATTTCGTCCTGCGGCTGCAAAAACCGAACGGCAGAATCTACGCTGAAACCCTATCCACCCTCACCCAGGATGCCCAGACCCAAAGCATTCCGGCGGTGCAGATGCCGCCCGGACCGATGCAGGCGGTCCTCATACCCCGTCCGGAGGTCTATTACGGTCAGGGAGTCCGCGCTTACCGTGTGATTCCGTTTTATGCCGCCAATGACCCTTATTATAGCGCAGCCAACGGCGAATACGGGCAGCGAGCCGGTGAAACGCTCAGCCGCGCCACCGTACATGGCAGTCCGGTCTGGTCAGAGTATATGCGGATGACGGCTGGCTGGTGGGATAACTTGCGACCGGATATGTTGACAGCCGCCATCGACAGCGTGCGCCTTTCTGGCGACGTCAAGGAAGTCCTGGGGTTGGTGGCGATGCTGCGGCGCTACGGCGATCATGAACGTTTCCCGGCAGACATCAAAGCGCGGATTACCGCATGTTTTGAGAACGTACAGGGCGACGACATCCCGTCATTGACTGTCCGGCTCCTGGGCAGGTGTGAGACAGTCGGCGACCAGATTACGGCGGCTCTGACGGCATTCGGTCAAAATGGCAAGCCGGACTGGCATGTCGATCTGGATACGACGATAGCGGCGCTGGTGCTGCTGGTCGATCTAGCTGAAGACGACATCGCTGATCTGGCGGCGGTCCTGCTGGACAAGCTGCTGTTCCAGTTGGCCTATAATCACTTCGCTGGCGTCTTTGCCGCTGCACCGCAGTTCAACGCCCGGATCGTGCCAGAAACCGGCATCAACTACTTACTCTGGGGGACCGGCTGTGTCGTGGCATGGAGCATCGCACCGGCCAGTCTGCTTTCATCACAGAATTACCCCATGCCGAAAGTCATCCAGACCATCGTCGCCGACCCATCCGACGCAATATGGGCGCAGTACCACGATCATCGCTGTATAAGACGCTCCATTATGCTCTGTTCT
>CAYQJO010000025.1:0-29665 GCA_964417785.1 uncultured Anaerolineaceae bacterium
TGGCACTCCCTGGATCGGTCGAAAGGTCGAGCAGGGGATCGGTGGATGCAGGAACCGGGATCAACTCTTGACCGACCTGACCATTGTAGAATATCGCATTGATGTTGCGCGAGTCCATATCCAACCGGGCGCTTGCGTTGATCGCTTCCGGTGAGGTGCTGTTCTGGTAGAGTTCGGGTCGCATGACTTCATCCATGAATTGAATGCCACCCATCGGCACGATTCCGGTTTGCAGGGGGAGATTCTGGCGTGGAACCGGCTCGCTGGCTAACTGGTAGCCCAACCCGGCGGTGGTCGAGAAACCGGGCCAGGGTTGTTGGGTATAGGCGTTCTCCGCCAGCAGCAGATCGCGCTCGGCGTCGAAGTCACCACTGAGGACATCGCCCACCAGTTCCCCGGCCTCGCCGAAGTCGTTGGGCAGATTGGTCAGCCCGGAGGCCAGCGGCTCAAACAGCAGGCGCAGGTTGTCGGCTACATCGTGAAGTTGTGTGCCTTGCAGCGGAATTACCGCCCGTACATCCAGCGACACATCCAGCGGTTGATCCACCGGCACGTTCATGTTCAGCGCCACCGGCAGATTGGTCCCGCGTGGCAGGGTCAGGCGGACCGAAACCGGTCCACCGAGAATATCGACGCCCTGGCGGATGATGGTCGCATTGACGGTCAGCGGTACATCGGCGGTCAGGACGACATCGGTGTTGGCTTGCAGCGGAATATCCAGGCGCACCGGAATCTGGTCACGTACCGGGATAGTCCAGTCGATAGTGGCCTGATCCAGGCCGACAAAGCTGCTGTGCAGGCCGGTGACCAGTGGTTCCGCGATTTCCTTCTTGATCTCGAAGATGAACAGTCCGGCGGCGATCAGGACAATCACGAGGATGATATTAACAATAAACGAAAAAATGACCATAAATCGCCACAAGAAGCGACCAAGTGTGTACATGATGCCCTCGTTCCCTGGTTGTTTAGCTGTTCCAACTATACAACCCGGATGAAACGAGGGCAACAAATCACACCTTAATTATTCGAGGCCCGCCTCGCGGCGCAGCACATCGGCTTTGTCGGTCTTCTCCCAGGGGACTTCGATGTCGTCACGTCCGAAGTGACCGTAGGCGGCCACCTGCTTGTAAATGGGGCGGCGCAGGTCCAGGTCACGGATGATAGCTGCCGGACGCATATCGAAGTGCTTGTGGATGAGTTCGGCGATTTTTTCGTCATCGATTGCGCCAGTGCCAAAGGTTTCGACGGCCAGCGAGGTCGGACGCGCCACGCCGATAGCATAAGACACCTGAAGCTCGAAGCGGCTGGCAATGCCGGCGGCGACGATGTTTTTAGCGATGTAGCGGGTCATGTAGGCGGCGCTGCGGTCCACTTTGGTGGCATCTTTGCCGGAGAATGCCCCGCCACCGTGACGGGCGACGCCGCCGTAGGTATCGACAATGATCTTGCGCCCGGTCAGGCCGGCGTCGCCCAATGGGCCACCGGTCACGAAGCGCCCGGTCGGGTTGACGAAGATGCGGGTGTGATCGTCCATAAGGTGCTGTGGCACGACCTCGGTGATGACATGCTCGATGATTTGCTCGCGGATTTCCTTCTGCGTGATGTTGGGGGCATGCTGTGTCGAGATAACGATGGTGTCTACCCGCTTGGGCTTGCCATAAGCGTATTCGACCGTCACCTGGCTCTTGGAATCCGGGCGCAGCCACGCGAGTTCATGTGACTTGCGGGCCTCAGCCAGACGTCGCACCAGCTTATGGGCCAGCGAAATGGTGAGCGGCATCAATTCGGGGGTCTCGTCGCAGGCAAATCCGATCATCATACCCTGGTCGCCAGCGCCGATGGCATCGATTTCGGCGTCGCTCATCTGGCCTTCACGCGCTTCGAGGGCCTGATCCACACCCTGGGCGATGTCAGGCGACTGCTCTTTGACCGACACAATGACGCCGCATGTCTCAGCGTCGAAGCCGAATTTGCCCCGTGTATAGCCAATGTCGGTCACGGTCTCGCGGATGAGCTTTTCAATATCGACATAAGCGCTGGTGGAAATCTCCCCGAACACCAGCACCAGGCCGGTCGTTGTTGAGGTCTCGCAGGCCACACGCGCCATCGGGTCCTGTTCCAGGATGGCATCCAGCACTGCATCGGAAATCTGGTCACACATTTTGTCCGGATGACCCTCGGAAACCGACTCCGATGTGAAGAAGTAACTGGGTGATGTCATGAAAGTTGTGTTGATCATGCTTGGTACTCCCTTCGCACATAAAAAAGCGCCTCGTGAGGAAGAGGCGCAATATCGGCTGATATAGGTCATCTTCCAGAGGTAATCTCTGTTGGAATTGGCACCTTTCCGACTCTTCGGAGGTTGCCGCGGCTTCGTAGGGCCATTCCCTCCACCGCTCTTGATGAGATTGTTTAGCCAAGCATGTTATCACATCTGTCGTGGTAGAACAATTACGGATTCCGTAATGTGAGCAAGTTCATGACCTCCGCCCGCAAACCCGAATCGGTTTTGAATACGCCGCGTGTGGCGGTAGTGGTGGTGGCGGCTTCGTGCAGTTTGACCCCGCGTGATGACATGCAGCCGTGCGTTACATTGTAGAGGACGACCATCACGCCTTTTGGTTTGACCAGTTCCATGAGGGCATCCGCCGTCTGGTGGCCGATACGCTCCTGAAGCTGAAAACGGCGGGCGTAAATATCCAGGATTCGGCCCAGCTTGGAAAGGCCGAGCAGGTGCTTATCCGGGATATAGGCGACCGCGCCGTATCCCTCGATGGCCGCGAGATGGTGGCTGCACAGGCTGTGGAAGCGCATGTCTTTGACCATCACGATGTCGTCAGTACTGCCGGTGTTGGGGAAGACCGTCACCTCATCTTCCGGTGCGCGACCATAACCGTTGGCCCAGAAGTCCAGGTAGGCTTTGGCGACGCGCTTCGGTGTATCGGTGTAATTGGGATCATCCCAATTGACGTTGAAGGCGTCCAGCAGATCACGGATGGCATTTTCTACAGCTTCCATTTGCTCTGGCGACCGGGTGAGGACTTCGGTCTGTTCGTAATCCTCTACCACGTCCAGTTCATTTCTCAGGTCGGGCAGCCACTCAATTCTGGTCCGGTGGCCGTTACTCAGTTCTTTTTTCTGCATCATAAGTGGTTCCACGTACTGTCGCCACGATGGGCGCAATGTACGCCTCCTGTATGGATTACAATGTTCAATAAGCTCAAAACGTTTAAAACATAGCACTACCACATTATCTTTATCTCTGATTCGGGTGAGTGCTTCCTTACAATAGATGGGCCGGGTATACTGTGATCTTACGGAGGACGACATATGACCGACATAATCGAAATCGACCATTTGCGACTGCGCTGCATCATCGGCTTCAGCCAACATGAACTCAAGGACAAGCAGGATGTCATCATCAGTTTGCGCATTCGCACTGATATGCGCCGGGCCGGGGAAACCGATGACCCGGATGACACCTTCAACTACCGTACTGTGACCAAAGCCATCATCGCGCATGTTGAGGAGTCGCGCTACAAGCTGGTCGAGGCGCTGGCGGGTGCGATTGCCCGGATCACGGTCGAACACGGAGCGGAATGGGTGCAGGTGCGCGTACACAAGCCGGGGGCGCTGCGTTTCTCCGATAGTGTTGGTGTGGTAATTGAGAGGACACCGGCGGACTATGCCTGATGTGATCTATGTCTCGATTGGCTCCAACATTGAGCCAGAAAAGCACTTGCGGCAAGCGGTTGCTGCGCTGCACCAGACCGGCACGGTGCTGGCGGTGTCATCGGTCTACCAGTCACCGCCGTTCGGCTTCACCGATCAGCCCGATTTTCTTGATATTGTGGTGGCGCTGACAACGGATATGGCTCCGGCGGACTTCAAGCAACGGCTTTATGCCATCGAGCGCGAGTCCGGGCGCGACCGGGCGTCACAGGCCAACAAATACGGCCCACTCACCCTGGATATGGATATTCTGCTGTGGGGTGAGACGTCGTTCAGTTTCGGCAGTAAGCCCTGGTCGGTGCCGGATCAGGGTATTGTCGAACAGGCAGCGGTGGCGATTCCGCTGGCAGAAATTGCGCCCGATGTGGTTCACCCAATCGAGAATGTCAGCATCGCCACCATCGCCAGCCGCTTCGATCCAGATGCTATCACCCGAATCGGGAACCTTTGACCGGTTCCATGCGACACACAGATATGTTACGGCATATTCTCCATCCTTTGTTGGTCGCCAGTGCGGTCGCGCTGATGATCTTGAGCGCTTATCTGTTCAAGGATGTATCCAACGACGGACGGCGCGAACTGGCGGCACTGGCGGTGCTGTGTGTGGGTGTTTTGTCTGTATATGCGACGCTCTATATCCAGAACCTGCCGGATACGGTGTGGCTGGCCGATGAGACGGATCGGGTGCGCGTGTTCTGGCCGCCGCTGCTGCTGGGTGTTGGGTGCTTGCTGCTGCTGGCAGAGATCAGCGGCAATGTGCTGGACCAGCCCTATCATTTACGCGCAACCAACCACCTGCAATTCGGTCTGCTTGTGTTGGGTGTGCTGCTGGTGGCCTGGGGCGGTGCTGGACGCTGGCACACCTGGCGCAGGCTCATCCGGTTGGACTGGTCGCTGGCTGGTTTGATCGTGGTCGTAGCGCTTGGCCTGGGCGTGCGGGCCTGGAAGTTAGAAACGGCGGTCCATTTTTTCGTGGACGAGATCAACTTCGGCAGCAGTGTGGTCTACGCAGCGGAGAACGATTTTGTCCCGCTGCTGGTACCGTTCCACGCGATTGCAGCTTTTCCCTATGTTTATCCCTACTGGCAAAGTCTGGCTGTGGACGTTTTCGGTTGGACACTGACCGCCATGCGCAGTGTCAGTGTGGTCATCGGTGTGCTGACCATCCCGGCGGTGTATCTGCTGGGGCGGACGTTCTTTGACCGCTGGACCGGTCTGCTGGCGGCGCTGCTGCTGGCGACCTTTCCGCCGCATATCCACTTCAGCCGGCTGGGCATCAACAATGTGGCCGATGTGCTGGTTGGGACGCTGCTGCTGGCGTTTCTGGCACGCGGACTCAAGCACCGGCGGCAGGTCGATTTTGCGCTGGCAGGTGTCATGTTGGGGTTGTCGCAGTATTTTTACGAGGGCGGGCGGGTGCTGTATCCGCTGCTGGTGGCGGTGTTCCTGGCGCTGATTCTCCTGTTGAGACAGATCAAACCGGCAGGACTACCACTGATTCGGCGGGTGGTGCTGATGCTGGTGATCGGGTTCATCATCGCCATGCCGGTGTATTACACGCTGGCGGCGCTGGATAAGCCCTTTTTGCACCGTTTTGATACAACCGGCGTCGGCGGTAGCTATCACCAGCGGCAGGTGAAGAACCAGAGTGAGCAGGCATTAGTGGAACATATCACCTGGCCGCTGCGCATCTACGTCAACATGCCGGAACGCAGCACCTTCTACGGCGGCGAGACGGCATTGCTGCTGGCGGTGGCCGTGCCGTTTTTCTTCCTGGGTATCGGTTATGCGGTGTGGCGCTGGCATGATCCGGGTCTGCTGCTGCTCTTGCTGTGGGTGCTGGCGACCTCAGCGGGCAGCATGGCGCTGTCTACCAGTGCTTATGCCGCCCGGTATGTGGTAGCTTTCCCGGCGCTGGTGCTGCTGGTGGCTGTCGGGATACGCTATCTGACCACACTGCCGCTCTTATCCCCGCGGATTGTATATCCGTTGATCGGATTGGCACTGACATTCACCCAGGTTGATTATTACTTCAACACACATCTGGATGTCTATAACCGCCAGCTTCGTCCCGCCCTCGATATTCAGGATGCCGTTTTCCGCACGGTCGATTTGCCACCGCAAACACAAAGCTGTGTGGTGGTGAATGCACCGGTATCCGAGTGGTTCTATCGCGGTATTCAGTATTATTTGACTCGGCGCAGCGATTTGTGCTTCCTCGACCGGCAGATGGTTTCACCGGCAGCGATTGAAGCGCTCTCGCAGGATCGCTGGCTGGCGCTGTTCTACAACCGGTATGACGAGCAGACTGCCGACGCCATCGAGCAGGCTGCCGTACAGGTTTTTGGCCCGTTTTACAGTCCCTTCGAGACGGTTCCGGATGAGTCGCAGTATGTGCTGTATTACGCGAAGGCCGAATAACCGTGCTGCTGCCTGCCGGACTGATGATGTTGAGCGCGGTTGGATTTCTTGCCGATTGGCGGGTGGGCGCAGTCCTGGTGTTGTTCGGGCTGGGGGCGATGGGTTGGCAGCGGCAGTCTGTACCGGCTGTGCGTGTGCCGCCGCTCAGTCCGCTGAACATCCGCTGGCCGCTGCTGGCTGTGGGTGCGCTGGTGATGCTGGGGCTGCCGTTTGTCGCTTTGCCGCATCATATCCAGTTTGGGCTGCTGGTGGTGGGAATTGTTCTTTACCTCACCTCCAAAGGCGGACCAACGGTTCGGCAGGGGGTGAGATCGATCAATGGGCTGCTGCTTGCCATTGTGCTGCTGACATTCGGACTGCGGGTGTGGAATCTGGACACGGCGGTGCATTTCTTTCTCGATGAAGTGAATTTCAGCAACGGGGTGCTGCTGCTGGAAGATCAGCCGTATTTCTCGCTGCTCGCTCCCTTCGGTGACATCGCCGCTTTCCCGGCAGTCTATCCCTACTGGCAGGGATTGATGACCGGCATCTTTGGCAACTCACTGCTGGCACTGCGGCTTGTCAGCGTGGTCTTCGGTGTGTTGACGGTCCCGGCGGTCTACCGGTTGGCCTGCGAGTTGTTCGACCGGCACACGGCGCTGCTGGCGGCACTGATCCTGGCGACGTTCCCACCCCATATTCACCTCAGTCGCACGGGTATCAACAACATCGCCGATCCCTTTTTCGGCACCTTCATGCTGTATTTTCTGGTTCGCGGTCGCGGCCATGCCGCTGATTTTGTCCTGGCAGGTGTCATGCTCGGTCTGACTCAGTATTTTTACGAGGGCGGGCGGCTCCTGTTTCCGCTGCTGGCGTTGACCTGGTTGGTTTATCGGCGCATGTGGCGACCGCTGGTTCTGGTGGCAGCAGTCGGCCTGCTGGTGGCAGCGCCGGTCTATATCACTCTGGTCCGGATGGACGCATCATTGTTTCAGCGGTTCTCCCGCCTGGGGGTGGGCAGTCAATACTGGCAGGAAGCCACCGGCGACATAATGGTGGCTCTGCGCGAACGCTTCCAGAATGCGGCCCTGCATTACGTCAATTTGCCCGACGCAAGCCTATCCTATGGGGGAGACACGCCGCTGGTGCTGGTGTGGGCGGTTCCGTTTTTCCTACTCGGTATCGGATATGCATTATGGCATCCGGGGCGAGCCGGTCTGCCCTTGATGTGGCTGGCGGCTGCGGTCATCGGTAACGGCCTGATCGTATCAAGCAACTGGGCCGTGCGTCATGCGGTGGGATTCCCGGCGGTCGCCTTGTTGATCGCGGTCGGTTTGCGCTATGGATTGGCCGCCGGTGGACGGTTGATCGTGCGGTTGGGCTTGGTGTCCTCTGATGCGACGCAGGAACAGCCGGTGCTGGCTTTCCACCTGGTCCCGGCACTCGCGCTGGTCATCGCCGCTGCCAGCAGCCTGTACTATTTCGGCCCGCATCTTGCCCGGTTGAATCACCAGTTGCGACCGGAATCCGACATCCAGGACGCGATTTTCCGGTCGGCGGCCTTCCCGCCGGGGACACCCGTGACGATCATCACCGGGCGTCCGCAGAATCCAACTGAGCGCCAGTTCTTCGGCCACATCCGTGACTTCATTGCCGACCATATCACACTACACTTCGTCACGGCGGCGGAACTGGACCTTGAATTCATGTTGAGCCTGCCACTGGCTGATGTGCAGGCGTTTTTTGTGGAACCAGACGACGCCGGGTCGCGTCAATTTTTGCGTGATTTCCAGGTGGATACAGACAGACCGTTGGCGAGTCCATATGACTCGGTACCGGCGGCGCGTCAATTCGATCTGTATTATACGCTGGCCCTACAACAAACAGGTTGATGGGGTACAATAACGCCGTTTTTGAGGAGGTGTTCGTGAGCCTGATCGAGTATTTACGTATACTGGTGCGGCGTGGGTGGATCATGGTGCTGCTGGCGGTTATTGTCGGTGTCAGCGCCTATCTGCTTGCGCGTGAGCAGGACCCGGTTTACCGGGCGACACAGAATGTGGTGATCCAGCCGTCGCGCACGGACCTGGGTCTGGCTGAGGCCAGCCGCAGTCTGTTGGAGCCACTGGTGGTCATCATCGACAGCCAGGAGGTCGCCCAGCGGATTATCCAGGATTTGCGCCTGGACATGCTGCCGGGACAGCTAAAAAGCGATGTCACCATCGCCTCCGACCGTTTCCGTATGACGATTCAAATTGATGTCGATAACGGTGATCCGCAGGTTGCCAGTCAGGTCGCTCGTGCCTGGGCGCAGGTGTTGGTGGATTACCGCGCTGAGGAAAATGCCAAAGCCCGGCGTGAGGACCGGGTCAACGCCATTATGCCCGACCAGCCAGCCGTCGGCCAGCAGGCCCCGCGCCCTCGGATGCTTGGTGTGGCCGGTGTGATTTTCGGCCTGTTGATCGGTGGTGTTATCGTGTTTATGCTGGAATTCATGGAGAGCGGTGTGATCCGCCGGCGTGAAGACCTGGATATGCCTGTGCTGGCTGTAATTCCTGGTAGGAGCGATCATGCCTGAAAGCGAACTGGTGATACTGTCCGATCCGCGCTCGGCGGCGGCGGAAGCCTACCGCACGCTGCGGACGAATCTGATGTTTGACGATACCCTGCACACGCTGCTGATTGCACCGGCAGTGGAGGACAGTGGCAAGACGGAGGCCCTGGCGAATCTGGCGGTGGCCTTCGCCCAGACCGGCCATAAAACCATCGTGGTCGATGCTGATCTGCGCCAGCCGATGCTGCACGACCTGTTCGGGGTTGATGGCAAGCGCGGCCTGACGACCATGATGCTCGATGATCGAGCGCTGGCCGAACCGCCGCTGGCAACGGCGACCGGGGTCGAAGATTTGCAGGTCTTACCGGCTGGTAGCGATCCGGTCATCCCGTCCGATGTTCTCAGCCATCAGCGTATGGGCGAGATCATCGGTTTGCTGAAGGCGCGGGCCGATTATGTGCTGTTTGGCAGTCCGCCGGTGCTGGCGGCCAGCGATGCGCTGCTGCTAGGTGGTCGAATGGACGGAGTCGTGCTGATGGTGCGTGCCGGGCAGGCCCGCCGTCAACATGTTGTACGGGCCAAAGACATCCTCAGCCGCGTCAACCTGATTGGAGCCTTTTTGACCAATGCACCGAAGGAGCGTTTTTGATGCCTCAGCCCGATCTTGAACCGGACGAAGACGCCCGCAAACAGTGGGAGCAGATGCCCAAAGGCGAGCCGTCACGGCGGGCGCTGCCACCGGCGACGGGTGGGAACCGCTTGGGCTGGTGGATCATCGGAATCACGCTGGTCCTGGTGGTACTCGGCCTGTTGGAACGGGCGTTGTGATGCAAAGGAGAGCATGCTATGAAAGGTTTGATTCTCAGCGGCGGCAAAGGCACCCGGCTCTACCCGCTGACCTACACCCGCGCCAAGCAGTTGATCCCGGTGGCGAATAAGCCGGTGCTGGTGCGTGTTATCGAGACTCTGCGCGATGCCGGTGTGACCGAAATTGGCATTGTGGTGGGCGATACCAAAGACGAAATCTGCGAAGCGCTGGGACAGCGTGATATGGGTGTGGATTTGACCTACATCGAGCAGAACAGCCCTGATGGGTTGGCGCACGCTGTCAAAATCGCGCAGCCCTTCCTGGGCGATGATAGTTTCGTCATGTTCCTGGGCGATAATGTGCTGGAAGGTGGTATCAACGACCTGACCCGTGATTTCACCAACGGCGACTGGAACAGTCAGGTGGTGCTGAAGAATGTCCCGGAGGACAAAGCCTCGCTCTATGGTGTGGCCGTGCTGCGACCGGATAACAGCATCGAGCGCCTCATCGAGAAGCCTAAAGACCCGCCGTCCACACTGGCGTTGATGGGTATTTACATGTTCGATCCGCACGTCTTCGAGGCGGTTCACGCCATCAAACCGTCGGCACGCGGCGAACTGGAGATCACCGATGCCATCCAGTGGTTGATCGACAACGGCTACCGGGTGTATCCGCACATCCACGAGGGCTGGTGGATCGACACCGGCAAGCCGATGGATATGCTGGCGGCCAACGATCATGTCCTGATAGAGATTGAACCGTCGATTGCGCCCGACGCGGTGATTGAGAATTCGGAAATCGACCCGCGTGTGACCATCGAAGCTGGAGCCAGGGTGATCGACAGTGTGATTCGGGGACCGACCATCATCGGAGCGAATACAGTGGTCGAGGACAGCTATATCGGTCCGTTCACCAGCATTTACCATAATGTGATCGTGCGCGGCTGTGAGGTCGAACACAGCATTGTGCTGGAAGGCAGCCGCATCATCGACCTGGATATGCGCGTGCAGGACAGCCTGATCGGGCGTAACGCCAGCCTGCTCAGCGACACACTCAAACCCCGCGCCCTCAAGATGAACCTGGGCGATTACAGTACCATCTGGATACCGACTTAGGAGCGCAATCCTTATGCCAATCGAGTTAATCACCGTCGATCTCGACGCGACCCTGCTCAACAGCAAGAGTGAAATGTCCGAGCGCAACGAGAAAGCACTGAAAGCCGCCATCGACCAGGGCGTCAGGGTGGTACTGGCGACCGGCAAGACCCGTGCCAGCGGTGCCGCCATTGTCACCCGACTCGGCCTGACCACACCCGGTATTTTCCTGCAAGGACTGGCGATTTACCAGCCGGACGGCAATATCACCTACCAGAAGACGCTGGAACCCGAAGTCGCCCGCCAGGTTATCACCTTTGCTGAGGATCGCGGCTATGCCGTCGCCGCGTACAGTGGATCGCGCATCCTGGTCCGGTACGAGGACTCCTGGTTCACCAAACTGGCGACCGATTATCATGAGCCGATGCCGGAAGCCGTCGGGGCGCTGCAAAACATCCTGGACGATATGCCGGTCAACAAGGTGATGGTGGTCAAACCGGGTGAACCGGTCCGCATCAACGCCCTGCGCTGGCAGCTTGAGAAGCAGCTTGACGGTCGCGGCCACCTGACGCAGGCGATGCTGCCCGATATGATCGAAATACTACCGCCGGGTGGATCGAAAGGGACGGCGCTCAAGGTGCTGCTGAAGCAGATGGGAATCGATGCGGCAAATGTCCTGGCGATTGGCGATGGCGAAAACGACATCGACATGATCCAGCTTGCCGGGATCGGTGTGGCGGTCGGCAATGCCAGCGAGAAGCTCAAGGCGGTGGCCGACCATGTGGTCGCCAGCAACGACGCCGACGGTGTGGCCGAGGCGGTCGAGCGTTTTGTGCTGGAAGCCGACAAAGACGAGTCCGACGCCGAAACTAAGGACACCGACAGCGAGTCGGGAGTGGACGAATGAAAAATATCCTGATAACCGGGGCGGCGGGTTTCATCGGCAGTGCCTTTGCCCGCTACATGGTCGAGACCTATCCCGATTACAACATTATCGTCTACGACAAGCTGACCTACGCTGGCAACCAGGAGAATCTGCTGCCGGTCAGCGATGAGCCGAACTATCGCTTTGAGCGCGGCGACATCGCCAGCCGCGAGCAGATGCGGCGCATCCTCGACGGACACGATATTGACACCATCGTGAATTTTGCGGCGGAGACCCATGTGGACCGCAGCATCTTGCAGCCGGACGCTTTTATCCATACCGATGTGGTCGGTGTGTATATTCTGCTGGATGAGGCGCATAAGCGCGGCGGTCTGGAACGATTCTTGCAGGTCTCCACCGATGAGGTCTACGGCGATATACCATCGGGCCACTCGCTAGAAGATGACCGCTTTCTGCCCAACAGCCCTTATGCCGCCAGCAAAGCCAGCGGTGAATTGATGGTACGGGCCTATCACATCACGCACGGTATGGATACGGTCATCACACGCGGCAGCAACACCTTCGGCCCCTATCAATATCCGGAGAAGCTGCTGCCCTTGTTCATCACTGAGGCGATGGATGACCAGCCGCTGCCGCTCTACGGCGATGGGATGCAGGTGCGCGACTGGCTGTATGTCGACGACCATGTGACCGGGATTGATGTGGCGCTGCATAAGGGCGTCGCCGGTGAAGCCTACAATGTCGCCGGTGAGAACGAGCAGCACAATATCGATGTGGTTAAACGGATGCTGGCGCTCCTGGGCAAGCCGGAGTCGCTCATCAAGCATGTGCCGGATCGCGAAGGTCACGACCGGCGTTATGCCATGACCTGTGAGAAACTGCGCGGGTTGGGCTGGCAGCGCCAGTACGATTTTGAAACCGCGCTGGAAACCACCGTGCGCTGGTACCAGAACAACGATTGGTGGTGGCGCAAAATCAAAACGGGCGAATATCTGGAATACTACAAACAGCAGTACGCCCATCGTTTAGCCTCAACTGAATAACTTCTATGCTATGGTGAGTGGGAAACGAGCCTGAACCTTGATGCTTTTCCTGGCACCATCTGGTGTAGGATAGAGTCATGTTTTACGACATCACGCGCACAGTCCGGGCCGCGACCGCCGTGTGGCCCGGCGATACACGCTATACGGTGGCGCATAATCTGCGGCTGGTGGTAGGCGATTCGGTCAACCTGACGACGATCACGTTCAGCCCGCATACCGGCACGCACGCCGACGCCTACTATCACTTTGCCGCTGATGGCGCACACCCGGCGGCGATGCCGTTGGAGCCGTATGTGGGTCCGGCGCGGGTGGTCACGGTGACGAAGCCGGATGGGCCGCTGCTGCCGGACGATCTGCCGGATGTGGGCGGTGTCCGGCGTTTGCTGATCCACAGCCATGTCAGCGAATTGGATGACGAGCAATGGCCGGAGCGGTTTCCTTATCTCAGCGTGGCCTTGATCGAGCGGTTGGCGGGACAGGGGGTGATGTTGGTCGGGCTGGATTCGCCCTCGGTGGATGCGTTTGACAGCGCTGATCTGCCCTGCCATCACGCGCTGCGCCGTCATGGTATGGTCAACCTGGAAAATTTGTGCCTGCACGATGTCGCCGATGGCGATTACGAGTTGATCGCGCTGCCGCTGAAGCTGGATGCGGTGTGCGGGTCGCCGGTGCGGGCCGTGTTACGGAGGTGAACAATGGGGATTATCTTCTTCTTTCTGTTTGCGCTGGTGCTGGTGGGCATGTATGTTGCGGTGCGTCGCCAGCTAGCGTCGCCCGGTATGATCGCCGGGGTGGGGATGCTGGGCAGTGTCATCAGCATGACGCTGTATCTGCTTTCGCGCAATGCCAGCATCATTCAGGGGCTGGTTTTTGGCATCGTTCTGGGGGCGGTTTTCTGTCTGGCGACGCTGGCGATTGCCTGGTACTTCCAGAGCAGCGAGATGCGGGCGGAGTACGAATCGCAGTACGACGCTGAGGAGTAAGGATGATGAACCGCCAAGACGCGGAGGGCGCAAAGAGGGATTAAGCCTCTCTGACAGGCACATGGGCTTCTCTGACAGGCACATGGGCTTCTCTGACAGGCACATGGGCCTGTCACTACGGTCGTGGTACTTCACGGGCGGAGTACGAATCCGAAGACCAGCAATCCCTTCAATATGTTATAATCCGTGCATCGTACAGGCATTCAACAAGCGATATGAAACTTTTCATCAGCTATGCACGGGTCGATAAGCCGCTCTGCAAGCAAATTGTGGAGCGCCTGACCGACGTTCACGAGGTCTGGTACGACCGGCGGCTCCACGCAGGGCAGGCGTGGTGGGAGGAAATTCAGGCACGGCTGGAATGGTGCGAGGGCTTTGTCTATCTGCTCTCGCCGGAGTCGGTCGCGTCCAAATACTGCCAGGATGAATACGCTATCGCAGCAGCGGCGGGCAAAGACATCTTCCCCGTGTTGATTCAGGCACGGACAGCCATCCCCGGCAACCTCAACCACATCCACTATGCCGATTTGAGCGAGGGCATGGAGGATATGGTCACGCTCATCAACGCCATTCATGTCGCGGAAGTGCGTCGCCTGAAGGCGGGTATTACCCCGAAACCGGCACCCAAAGTGGCGGCACCGCAAAAAGATGACTCACCGGCGCAGGCTTTGGGGCAGGCCGCCGACGCGATGGACGCGGAAAATTACGATGATGCCGTGTTCGTCATCAAGGCTGCGCTGGCGAAAAAGCCAACCGGACGTATGGCGCGAATTCTCAAGGCCATGCTGACCGATGCCGAAACCGCGTTGGAGCGCGTCACGTATTTGCGGGCGGCGGCCCGCGATTACCGCGACATCCGTGAACTGGTGCAGCGCGAGTCCACCCGTGCGCTTGGTTGCACCGAATTTGCCGATTTCCAGCGCGACTACCCCGATTACGATCCCAATGGGCTGGCGGCGTTGTGTACCAACAGCGTGACCGACATCCTGCCCGCGCCTTTCGAGTGGATCGAGATTCCGGCGGGGAAGGTGACGCTCATCACGCAGAAGGGATGGACCAAGAATTACATCCCGGAGGGGAAATCACAGACGTTTGATGTCCCGGCGTTCAGCACCGCCAGATACCCGATCACCAACGCCCAATACGCGAAGTTCATTGAGGCTGACGGCTACAACCAGCGCCAGTGGTGGACGGATGCCGGTTGGGAGGCCAAACTGAAAGGGTGGGCCTGGGATGGCAGCAAATTTGTTGTTACCAACAACCCCTGGACGGAGCCGCGATACTGGCAGGACAGCCAATGGAATGACGCGGAACAGCCAGTGGTAGGTGTATCGTGGTACGAGGCGGTGGCCTTCTGCCAGTGGTTGAGCGATGTCACGGGAGAAAAGATCATGCTGCCGACGGAACAACAGTGGCAGCGAGCGGCGCAGGGCGATGATGGTAGAGCGTATCCCTGGGGAAATGATTGGGATTGCAAACGCTGCAACAATTCGGTGTCGCCGTGTGACAGCAGTGTGACGACGCCGGTACGCCAGTATCAGGGCAAGGGAGACAGTCCCTTCGGTGTGGTGAATATGGCGGGGAACGTGTGGGAATGGTGCCTGACAGACTACGAGACTGGACATGCTGACGTTAACAAGGTTGCTAATATGCGCGTGCTGCGCGGCGGTTCGTGGCTCAATCTCAACACCGACGGCTTCCGCTGCGATTACCGCTACGGGAACCTCCCTCACAGCTGGAGCGACTACGGGGGGTTCCGTCCTGCCCTCTCTTACAAATAGTTCTGGTATGCTGATTACTAATATTCTGAAATTCTGAATCGACCCGCCGTCAGGCGGGTCAAGCGCGAAGCGCGAATCGAAAATTTTCGAAAACAGACCGCCGAGCGTTGGCCGACCCTATAGTTGCGCGGATGGCAAGTCCACCGGAACGTAAACGATCCGGCTATGGGTTGGGGAAAAGCCGGGTGAACCCGTCTCAGGCCAACAACGATGGGGTACATCAGGCCCATTCATGGGTCTTGCAACCTTGTAGCCCGCGTGCTTTCAGCGCCGGGCGGATGGGCTTACCGGCGGGGGATGGTGGCGATGACGGTGAGGCCGGTGGATTCGAGTTCGTCGCGGTAGTACAGGCGCGGGTCCAGGTATTCGGTCAGGAAGGCCAGTCCCAGCCCGACCAGTCCCGCCAGCGCCAGCCGCACCAATGGGCCGAAGCGGTCGGTCAATGGGGGCGGTGCCGGGGCGATGTGCGGTTGGTCCAGCAGCGTGACCTGGGCCGGGGCGTCGCCTAGCTGCGGGAAAAAGTCCTGGCTGCGTGTTTGCAGCACCGTGATAACGGCATTGGCGATGGTCGCCAGTTCGGCCTCATCCGGCCAGGTGATGAAAATCTGCCCGATGCTGCGCTCGTTATCCGCGCCGATGCGCAACGCGCCGGGGTTGATGTCCAGGCCGGTTTCTTCGGCGACGGCTTCGGCGAAGCGCCCGGTGCGCACCCAGTCGGTAAAGGCGTTGACGGTCAGTTCGGATGCCAGCCATACGTCTTGATAATCGCCGTCGCGGTTGGGGATGGCCTCAAGCTGCTGGGCGGCGGTATAGCGGACGGTGGTGGTGAATCCGGATGCCGGTGCGGTGTCGATCAGGTCTGGCACGACGAACACGGCCACAATGATGACCGGGATGGCGATCAGGTACCAGCGTCGCAGCAGCACCCGTAGAATGTAGATCAGTTCCATTGGTTGGTTCCCTCTCAATCCCGAACCGCGAAGAAACGACGGGCGGCATGGTTTGTGTGTAGGGGCGGTGCCGCGTCACCGCCCGCTGCATGTCTTATCACAGAATACCACCGAACCCAAATGAACCGCAAAGAAACGGCGGGCGGCATGTATGCCGCACCCTACAATCACATCTCGCCTGGTGTATGTTCTTGGACGAAATTCCCGATTTGCTGCATGAACAGCGAGCGGTCGAATTGGGCGGCGTGCTGTTTCATCGCGGCTGGATCGTAGCGGGTGGCGTCAAATGTCGCCATAACCTCGGCCAGACTCTCGACGGTCATGGCGTGGAAGTGTTCGCCGCCGACGCCAGGAATCACCGTATCGAGCGCACCACCGCCACCGTAGGCGATCACCGGGCGTCCGGCGGCCTGTGACTGCACCGGCGTGATGCCGAAATCCTCCAGGCCGGGGAAGATAAATGCCTGCGCCCGTGCCATCAATCCCGGCAGTTCAGCATCCGGCACGAAACCCAGAAACTCGACGGATGGTCCGGCCAGCGCCTTGAGCCGGTCCAGATCGCGCCCCCGGCCACCGACCTTCAGCGGCAGATTGAGCCGGGTAGCGGCCTGAACCGCCAGATCAATTCGTTTGTAGGGGATCAGGCGCGAGACGACCAGGAAATAGTCTTCCGGTTCGGCGGCAGGCACATCAAAACGGCGGGTATCCACCGGCGGGTAGATGACCACCGAGTTGCGGTCGTAGTAGGTCTTGATGCGCCCCTGAATCTCGGACGAGATGGCGATGAAATGATCGACCCGCTGGGCGGCGTCGTAATCCCAGCGCTTGAGAACGGCCACCAGCGGCTTGAGCGCCGTCTCCACCAGCGGCCCCAACCCCTCACGGGCGATGTAAGACTCCAACTGCCACACGTAGCGCGTCGGAGCCAGACAGTAGCAAATGTGAACGGTGTTGTCATCGTGTTTGACGCCGTGACAGAATCCGCTTTTGTTGCTCAGGATCACGTCGTAGGCGGAGAGGTCCAACCGGTTCCAGGCCAGCGGGTAGAGCGGTAAATAGGGCTGGTGGTGGGTGTGGATGGCGGGCAGCAAATCCAGCCAGGAGGTGCGAATATCCCAGTTGCGATAGGCATCGGGCATAGAACCGGGGGCATAGATGCTGGTAAACACCGGGCTTTGCGGATACATATCCACCAGCGTCGCCAGCACATCCTCTGCGCCGCCGATCTGGTTGAGCCAATCGTGGACCAGGGTCAGCCGCATGTTTATGTCCTGGGTGGGCGCAGCGACCCTGCGCCCCTACCAACGTAACGGGATGCGTCGTCTACCCCGGACGGCAAGAATGCCGTCCCTACCTGCGAACGTTTGTCGTAGGGACGCGATTCTTCGCGTCCGCGTGCTTCTGGCACTGTCCAGCGGGGGTTATCAATGCCAGGAAACATCAACTTTCGCCCGCCTTTTCGATGACGGCCTTCACCGGAGCGAAGTACTTGCGGTGAAGCGGGGTGGCTCCCACTTGTTGCAGGGCGTTTTTGTGCTGGACGGTGCCGTAGCCCTTGTGGGCGGCGAAGCCATACGCCGGGAACTCCTCGTCCAGATCGCGCATGAAATCATCGCGCCAGACCTTCGCCAGCACACTGGCGGCGGCGATGCTCAGGGATTCGCTGTCGCCGCGGACGATATGTTCCTGGCAGCAGTCCACCGGCGCATCATCCCAACGGATCGAATCCAGCAGCAGACAATCCGGCTGGAAACCCGGACTCCGGTACACCAACTCGTCCAGCGCCCGCCGCATTGCCAAACGGGTCGCCGGGACGATGCCGATCTGGTCGATTTCATCGCTGCTGGCGCTGCCGATGCCCCAGGCGACCGCCGTCGCCTTGATGGTGTCCACCAGCGATTCGCGCTGGCGGGCGGACATCTGCTTGCTATCGCGCACACCGTTCAGCCGTTCTTGCAGATCGCCATCGGGATAGGGCAGCGATACCGCCGCCGCCACCACCGGCCCGGCCCAGGCTCCGCGCCCGGCCTCGTCTATGCCGACGGTATAGCAGTGTCCGCGCAGCCAGTGTTCGCGTTCATATCTGAGGCCGGCGGTCTTTGATCTTTTCCGGTTGCTTTGCATAGGTTCCCTGCATGGCTTTCCAGCGAATGCGCAAGGTATCCAGGAACATGTTGATCGAATCCTGGAACGGTTTGATTTTGGAGTGTTCTTTGTAAATCCAGGTGATGGGGATTTCGATGATTGTGTGGCCGCGCTGCTGGGCGACAAACAATATCTCGACATCGAAGGTCCAGCCGTTGATCGTTTGCAGCGGAAACAACTCGTGGGCGACGTCACGCCGGAAACACTTGAAGCCGCACTGCGTATCATGGAGATGGTGGACGGCGACCAGCCGCACAATGGTGTTGAACACCCGTCCCATGATGTGGCGCATCTCCGGTTCGCCAATACGTTGTGCGCCGGGGGCCTCGCGTGAGGCGATGGCGATGTCGTAGTCGCCCGACTGTGGTGGCAGGAATTTGAGGGACTCATCAATCGGCATGGAGAGATCGGCGTCACAGATGAACAGGTATTCACCCTCCGCCGCCAGCATCCCGGTGCGGACCGCCGCGCCCTTGCCCTGGGTCGGCTCGGTGATGACGCGGATATAGTCATGTTCGGCAGCAGCAATCTCAGCCAGTGCCAGAGTGTTATCGGTGCTGTTGTTGTTGACGATGACGACCTCAATCGCGAAATCCTGCGCTTCGACAAAGCGGGTAATATCGGTCAGGCTTTGCGGGAGCCGGTCGGGTGCGCCTTCGTTGTAGGCGGGGATCACCAGCGAGAGGAGCGGACGCTTATCCAACAGCTTATCTCCGGGTGTTATCTCTGTCGTGTGTGGGAACATACAACATGGTTTCCAGGTCATCAATCGTCACGGTACGCATTTTCTGGACGGCTCGCCGTTTGGTCAGCATTCCGGGTACAGCCAGCACACCGGCCAGCATACCCCGTAATTTGGCCCGTGCAGCGGCACCGCGCCATGCACGGGCAGCATCAGCGGCGATGTGCAGTTGCGCTTTCAGCACCAGCCAGCCATATTTCCGCCACAGTTCAATCGGGTAGTTTTTGACCAGGACGAAGATCAAGTTGCGTCCGTCGTGGAAACTGGCCGTAACACCACCGCCGGTAGCTGAAAGATGATGGTACACGATGGCATCAGGTGTGTAAAGACAACGCCAACCGGTCAGTTGCGCCCGCCACGCCAGATCAATGTCTTCCAGCGAGAAGAAGAAATCATCATCCAGCAGGCCGATCTGGTCGAGCATGGTCCGGCGATAAGCCGACGATCCGCCGCAGGCGCTGAAGACATATTCTTCCTGGTCGAACTGGTTATCGTCCTGCTGCCACACACCACGATTACCGGCGCGGCCATCGATGGTGAAATAATCGCCGGCGGCGTGGATGCGGTCGCGCTGATCGAAGAGCAGCATCTTGCTGGCGATAATGCCGGTCTCTGGGTGGCGCTCAAAGGCGTCCACGACGGCAGTCACCCAGCCGGGATCGACTTCGGTGTCGTTGTTGAGCAGGGCGATATAATCGCCGCTGGCGGCGCGGATGCCGGCGTTGCAGGCCCCGGTGAATCCGGTGTTGGTGGTCAACTGCACCAGTTTGACATCCGGATAACCTTCGCGGATAAACGCCTGTGAGCCGTCGGTCGAGGCGTTATCGGCAATGATGATCTCTACTGCTGGATAGGTCTGAGCGGCCAGCGCATCCAGGCAGGTCTTGAGGAAGTGCTTGCCGTTCCAGTTGGGAATGACAACGGAAAAGGTCACGCTGAACCTTCGTTGTCCAGAAAGGCGTTGACCGCATCGTGCCAGTGGCGCATCTCGATCCCCAGCATGGCGGCGGTGGTGTTCGCCAGCGCGGCATATGTGGGCGGCGTGGATGCCCGCTGCCATTCACGGCTGCTGATGGGTTGCACCGGCACCGACGTGTAACCGCCCCGGTCCAGCACATAGCGGGCGAAATTGTAGCGTGAGACCGCGCCCCGGTTGGTCAGGTGATAGGTGCCGTAGCGTCCGGTTTCGATCAAACGGATGATGGCGTCCGCCAGATCGTCGGTATAGGTCGGATTGGCGACCTCATCGGTGACGACACGCAGGTCTTTGCCCAGTTCGGCGGCGTTTAGAATCGCATGGATGAAGTTCCTGCCGCCATGTGCAAATAACCACGCTGTGCGCACGATGTAGTGGCGCGGGTTGATAGCGGCGACCGCCCGCTCGCCCACCACTTTGCTGTAACCGTAGGGGTTGGCCGGATCGGTCAGGTCGTATTCGCGGTAGGGGGCGTTGCGGGTACCGCCGAAGACCTCGTTGCTGCTGACGTACAGCACCGCAGCATCGACGGATGCCGCTGCGATGGCGACGTTTTGCGCGCCGTAGCCGTTGATGCGCACGGCTTTGTCCGGTTCTTTGGCGCAGCCATCTACGTCGGTCCAGGCGGCGGCGTGGAGTACAATATCGGGTGCCTGTCCGGCGATATGGTCCTTGACCGCCGCAAAATTGGTAATGTCGATCTCGTCAATGTCGAAGCCGCTGACGTCATGCTGTGGCTGAAGCCGGTTGACCAGGGCGCTGCCCAGGCGTCCGGCGGAGCCAGTTACGATGATTCGCATACATCCTCCCAGTAGTTGCAGACCCGCTCGAATTCCGACAGCCAGAATGTCTCCGGGTCCGAGACGTCGAAACCTTGTGCTGCCGCCCAGCGGAAGAATCCGCTGCCGCAGCGGTCGGTTTGCTTGTTGACCACCAGTACGCCCAGAATTGGGCGACCTGCCGCGACTTCATCGGCACAGAGGTCCTGCAAAATCTGGGCGAAGGCCGGCGCACGATAGTGAATATAGGCGCTTTGAATATGGGTGGCAAGGTGAGAGTAGTAAATCGTGCGGCGCATGGCGGCCAGCCCGACCAGGATGTCGTGGATTTCTTGCTTGATCGTTGTCCAGTCTTTCACAGGTTGGCCTCTACTGCATCAGGACTGTGAGGGTCTGATCGTCAATGATGATGTCATACAGACGATAGACACGTCCGTCGGCGTCTACCGTAAGCTGGCGCAATGCTTCGTTGCCCTCGCGCTCAAAATCGCGAATCAAATCGCCCACCTCGTCCGATAGTCCGAACGGCAGGGTATCCGGGTTATAGACCACACCGCTCACATCCACACCGACCACCTGGAACTGTGTGTGCGATGGATCAAGCTGGACGACGATGCCGACACGCTGCCAGAACACACCGGTATTGACATCAGCATACACGATCCCGCCGCCCGGACGGAAATCCACCTGGATGCTGCGTACCTGATCGCTGCCGGTGCGGCAGATGGTGCTGCGCTCATGACAGATTGCCAGGGCTTCGCTCTCGCTGAATGTGACGGTCGTCACCGATGGACCACCACCGGCCAGACTGCCACTTATGACAGTATAGTCACGGGTGCTGGTGTTAACGGTTCCAATACTGCCCAGATTGACGGTGACATCCGCCGGACCGGGAACCGGGTTTTCGATGGCGACGGTGGGGACCACCTGATCGAACACATCATCAGTTCGACCGATGTTTTCCACGCCGACCAGCCGCATCATCAGTGGAGTCAGGATGCCTGTAGCATATAACATGCTGCAACTCAGGACAAATAGTATGACAATCAAGCTTAAGCATCCACATCCGGACAGGCTGATAGGGCGTCGCCGGTACGGTTGTCGTTGAATCATGAAGCTCCCTTTACAAAACTGACGCTATTTTACTGAAATAATAGTAGGGATGGGATAGGAAACTGTGGTAGAATAATACAAAGTACGCCTGCCAAGCCAAATAAATCAACAATTATTAAGTTATAGGGTATTCCGATGGAAGAATTAAGCCCCTATGAATATTTGTGGACCACTGAACGGCGTGACCACGCTCTGTTCACGGTCACTTGTTACGGGAATTGCGAGTATTTGATCTTGCACAAGCCCACCAAGCGCGTGAGCCTCGTTTGCGACGACGCGCTGGGTAAGCAGATTATCTACAAGATGATCGAGATGGGTGTTGAAGTTTTAGAATCACCACTCATCAACTAGGAACCGCTTCCATATCAATCTATACTGGGCTGGACACACAGGTGTCCAGTTTTTTTGTGTTTGGGAAAGACGCCATGCGCTTTGTACTCTTCACAGAGAAGACAGTCTCTCAATGCCTCAAAGACATCAACGAGCGGTTGGAAGCCCGGCCAACCAAAACCCGACCGGAGCTTGATGGTTGGATCGAAAAGGGTGGCTCGTTTTCGGTGGCGGTGACATCCAGGGTATTGAACCGCTTCAACCGGACCACCCGATTGAACGCCCAGGCCGCTCGTGAGAGCGGCGTGACCGTGATACGTGGCTATGTGCCAGATGGGGTCAGTCCGCACTGGCTGCGTGTTTTGTTTGCCGGGTTGCTGACCGTCACACTGATTCTGTTTCTCATTAACGAACCGATGATCGGTCTGCTGGTCTTTCTGTTCGGCAGCCTGCTCTATGTGCCGCTGCGTGGCGATTATGTCAACAGTGAGACGCTTTTGATCGAAATCGAGCGCACGCTGAAGGCATCGCCCACGCGCAAGTAGAGAATCTCAAATGTTGTATGTCTGGCGGATATGGTCCAGCAGCGCACGACAGCCTTTCAAAACCAGATCGTAGGTTTCATCAAAGGCCCCGGTATAGTAGGGATCGGGGACTTCGTCATGTTGGACCAGTCCCGCCTCCTGCGCGTAGGATAGAAAGGGTCGCACCACAATCTGGCGGCCATCACGGGCGATCACACCATCCGCGTCTGGCGCTTCCGGTATCAGGCGCAGCACATCGGCCAGATTTTGCCGGTCCATCGTCAGAATGTAGTCGAATTGGTCGGCGTCACGGTGGCTGTACTGGCGAGCGCGGCCATTGTAGGGGATGTTGTGCTTTTTCAGGATATTCTGTGTCCCGCGATGAGGGCGTTCTCCTACATGCCACGAACCCGTCCCGGCGGAATCGACCTCGATCAGCGACCCCAGTCCGGCTTCTTTGACCAGATTCTGGAAAACACCATCGGCCATCGGTGAGCGGCAGATATTGCCCAGGCACACAAACAATACGTTAATCATCGTTCTTGCTTTCTGCTTCCTGTATGATCTCATCTGGTTGGACCATCGAGATTTTGCCGTCAATAAACGCACCTTCCTCGGTGGTCAGGGCGCTGGCGGTGATGTCGCCCCACACACGAGCGCTGCGCAGCAGTTGAATCTTGTTCCCGCTCAGGTTGCCCCGGATCGTTCCAGCGACTGCGATATTATGGGCGCTGATGTCGGCTTCGACGGTGGCCGACTCACCGACCAGAACATTGCCGCTGATTTCAAGCGTACCGCTGAAAGTGCCATCGAGACGGACGTTGCCGCCGGTATGCAATACACCCTCCAGGCGGCTGTTGGCTCCCAGGACCGTATCGAAGCCCTGTGGCGATACCCGGATTTGTCTCTCCTCGTCGTCGCCGGTGCGATGGATGCTGAAAAACGTCATTCGTATCCTCCTATGCGCTCTATTAAACTCGCTGTGGGCTGCATTGGCAAGGTATCTATGTTACTATTGGGCATTATCGTTTTCAGATGCAGGACAAACCGCATGACCACAATCTGGACCTTGCCACGCATTGAAATCCAGTCTTTGACGGCTATCCGGGAAGTACGCCCAACGGCGCTTTTGACGGGCAAAACAGCCTGGTCAACTGTTAATTCAATGGTCGAACTGCCCCTGGTTGTCCAGGCGGAACCGTACACCACCGAGCGCAGGTTCTTAGATCAGCTATCCGAGTCGCTGCCGCCCCAGATTGAGGTCGTCTACGCCATCGGTGGCGGGCTTGTATCGGATGTTGCCAAGTATGTCGGTTGGAAGCGCAAATTGCCGGTTGTCATTGTGCCGACAGTTCTCAGTGTGGATGGTTTTTTCACCGCGCTGGTGGCCGTCCGTGAGAATGACACCGTCGGATACGAACATACTGGTCCGGCTAACCGGGTAATCATCGACTGGGATGTCGTCAGCGAGGCTCCGCTGCATTTTCGTGGCACCGGCATCGCGGAGATTTTGAGCATCGTCACCGGTCTGCTGGATTGGCGCTATGCCGCCGAACGTAACAAGAACACCCCCAACGAGCGTTTCCAGCCCTGGGCCGCCGGAATGGCCGCCGGTATCGCGCAGCAGGCGTTCAAGATTGCGAAGGGTGTGGGTGAAGGCCGTGTCGAGTCTTTGCAGAATTTGCTCGATCTCATCTGCATTGAGGTCCAGTTAACCAACCAGTTGGGTCATAACCGCCCGCAGGAAGGCAGCGAGCAGTATTTTGCTTATGCCATCGAGGAGCGTATCGCCCGCACCGCTGGCCGCAGCATGCCGTATGCTGACCTGATCGGTCCCGGCATTATGATCGCGGCGGCGCTGCACGGCCAGGATATTGCACCGATCCGATCAACTCTGCTATCCGCCGGTATCCGGCTCGGCCAACTCAAACCGGACGACATCACCGATACGCTCCGGACTCTGCCGAAGTATGTGCGCGACCACAATCTGCCCTACAGCATTCTGCACGATCTCGATCTGTCATTGGAAGGGGTGCAGGAACTGCTGGCGACGACCGGCCTGGACGTCAGCGGTCGGCGGCCTTTGTAGATAGGACATCCTATGATCCATTTTGGAACGGACGGTTGGCGGGCGGTCATTGCCGACACTTTTACGTTTGAAAATCTGCGTCTGGTATCTCAGGCGGTTGCCAACTGGGTCAATACGACCCACAGCGGCGAGTCCCCGCCGGAGGTCGTGGTGGGTTATGACACGCGCTTTTTGTCAGATCGCTTCGCCTCTGAAGTAGCACGGGTGCTGGCTGCCAACGGTATTCTTGTGTGGCAGACGCGCACGGATGCGCCGACACCGGCCATCTCATACAATGTCAAAGCCCGCAGCGCCGCTGCCGGAGTGGTCATCACCGCCAGCCACAATCCCCCGCGTTACAACGGTTTCAAGGTGAAATCGACCTATGGCGGCTCCGCTACCAGCGATCAATGCGACGAGATTGAGCGCGAATTGGTGAATATGGCGCATGCCGGTAACAAGGTCAACATCATGCCCTACGAGGACGCGCAGGAAGCCGGTTTGATCTGCCGTTTCGACCCTTCGTGGGAGTATTACCAGCACCTTACCGATTTCGTTGACATCGACAAAATCTCAGAAGCCGAGCTTCAGATTGTGGCGGATGCCATGTGGGGGGCCGGTCGCGGTGCTTTCACCGGGATGTTGTCGCGGACCCGCTGCAACGTGGTTGGTATCCGTGATGTCCTCAATCCTGGCTTTGGTGGTATTCATCCGGAACCGATGTTGAAACATCTTAACGAATTGGTTGCCACCGTGACCCGTTTGCACGCCGACATTGGCATCGCCACTGACGGTGACGCGGACCGGATTGGTGCAATTGATGCTCTGGGCAACTTCATCGACCCGCACCATATCCTGGCGCTGACGCTGCGCCATCTGGTTGAGAACAAAGAGCAGCGCGGCGCTGTAGTCAAGACAGTCTCCACCACGTCGATGATCGATGTACTGGCGCAGAAATATGACCTGATGCTGCATGAGACACCGGTGGGCTTTAACCATATCGCGGACTTGATGATGAACGAGGATGTCCTCATCGGCGGCGAGGAGAGCGGCGGCATCACGGTGCGCGGCCACATCCCCGAAGGCGACGGTATTCTGATGGGATTGCTGCTGCTGGAAGTCATGGCGACGGCTGGTGCGCCTTTACATGAGATTGTGGCCGATTTGCAGGACAAATATGGTCCGGCCCATTACGCCCGCAACGATGTGAAGCTCTCCCGCCACCTGCCCAAATCGGAGGTGGTGCAGATGCTGGCTGACTCGGCTCCAGCGCAGCTTAACGGCGAGACGGTCGCCCGTGTTGATACCAAAGACGGTGTGAAGTTCTATATGGCGGATCGAAGCTGGTTGTTGATCCGGCCCAGTGGGACTGAGCCGGTTTTGCGCATCTATGCCGAGGCTCACGCGCCCTATGCGGTCAATGCCCTGCTGGAAGAGGGCGGGTTGATGGGCCGGCGGCTGCTGGAAAGTTAACGCTGGAATCGTTTCGTAATGTTGTTCAGCAAATCAAACCAGAAGGGCGCACCCTGAGCGGCGGCGATGGTCGTCACCACCAGACCAATCAGCTTTTTGATCCAGAGGGACCCCCAATTGTCGCTGTTGCCCGGTATGAAGTTCCAGAAATTGCGCGGGTTGTCGGTCGGGTCCGGCAGCCCTAATCGCAGACTGGTGTCGATCATCTGCTGGTCAACCGGTGTGAACTGCCAGCCAATCGGTAGTTGTAGTTCGAGCAAGTTTTGAATGGTTTCCTGTGTTTCCTCGGCCTGACGGCGCAGGGTTTTAGGGTTGGTGGGACTCGTATCTTCGACCTGACTCTGGTCGAATTCGAGTGCGGCATCGACCACCGCACCGCGCAGGATCGGGTCTTCCCACAAGGTCCGCCCCAGAAAGAACGTGTCTACATTCAACACAACTGCGAGAACGAAAGCTGCCAAAACCGAGTAGAACCGCAGGCGGCTCTTATACGTTTCGCTGACCCGGTTCATGCCGTCGTCGAACCAGTCGACCAACTGCGCCTGTGCCTCGGCCAGATCGTCCACGCGCTTGAGGATGGTCTTGAGGGCGGAGCGCAAATTGGGGTCGGAAATCTGGTTGATGCCTTCCAGCAGCGGGACAAGCTGGTCGCTTTTGAGTCCGGCTTTCTGGATGCGAGTCTCAATTGCCTGGATACCCAGAAGGAGTTGTTCTCGGTGGCCGGTGTCGCTGATCTGGTTGGCGACCATGTGAATTTCGCGCAGTGTTTCTTCCGAGTAACGCTTGTCCAGGTTGGTCAGCAGTTCGCGCAGTTGTGATTTTTCCGTGCTGGATGGCAGGGCGTGGATGGCCTGCTGTAATTCGCCATATAATCCCTTCTCGGCGTCGGAGATGAGTTCCGCGATCAAAGCTTCGACAAATTCCTTTGGTGGAATGTAGTTGACCCGCGTCTCCTGGCTGCTGGCGATGGCTTCGGCAGCCTCAACGGTCATCTTAACGCCGGACGGCACCGACACCCGCACCATCCTAATCAGTGGGTGGGCCAGCAGCCGTGCCTGAAGCTGCTTATCGGTGATTAAATCCTGCAAGCCGCTCTTAAGTTCTTTGGCACGCATGTTGAAAATTGATGTAATGATGGTATTGATCTGTGTGACCAGAATCGCCAGCAAGCTGAACACGAAGATCAAGCCGATGGCAACCTGGATGATGGCTGAGTCGAACATGCGCCAAATCCTTTCCTGATAGTCACTCATTATTGTAGTGGCGAACCCTTGCGAAAACAAACAGACTAACACAAGCATTAGAGATTCCGAAGCGCGTCAAACTCGCTATTCCATTGGGATGTTTCGGTGGTAATGTTTCGCCTGGGGCTACTTCACATGCGCGTCGCGCAAGGTTCATCATGCGATCCCAAGAACAAACGAACTTCTCTCATCTGGTCTTTGATATTGCCTGGTTCGGGTTGGCGCTGGCGGCGACAACCCGATTTTTGTCCATCTACGCTATCCGGCTGGGAGCCAGCCCGACTGATCTGGGTTGGATCGCATCACTGCCGGGATTGGTACTGCTGATCGCTGCCGGATTGACACCGCGCTGGCGGCGGTTGTACAGCAGTTCGCTGCGGGCGATCATCTGGCCGTCGCTGATGTTCCGCATTATCTTCCTGCTGCCGGCCTTCGCACCTTTCTTGCCGGTCGAATGGCGTCCATTATGGTTGATCCTGGCCGTGACGATTCCGGCGCTGCCACAGGGGATCGCCGGGGCGATTTTCATCTCATTAATGCGCGAGTCGGTCAACGAGAACCGGCAGGCGGCTCTGCACAGCCATCGTTCGATGGCGATGAACATCACAATCGGTGCGGGTGCGCTGGCTTTCGGCGTCTTGCTGGAAGTCCTGCCCTTCCCGCTCAACTATCAGGTCATGTTTGTGCTGGCGTTTTTGTTCGCGCTGGCGAGTTTTGCGCATGTTTTGCGTATCCATATTCTGTATCCAGCACCGGTGCCACTGCCACGCAAGCAGGCACCCCAGTATGAAGAAGGAATCTGGCGCTCGCCGGCGTTTCTCTCGGTGGGTCTGGCTGCGCTTATCGGTCATGTCGCCTTCACCGCGCTCGTGATGGTGATCCCGCTGCGTCTGGTCGATGATCTGAGTGCCAGCGAGGGTTTCATGGCGCTGTATGGCATGGTCGAACTGGGCAGTGGTGCCTTGATGGCCGTGTTTGCCGAAAGGCTGATCCGTCGCTTCGGCTCGCGCCAGGTCATCGCGATCATGATGGTAGGTTTGGCGGCAGCGGCAGTGTGGATGGCGCTGGTGCCGGTATTGGCGCTCACGCTCGTCACGGCACTGCTGACGGGTATGTCGTGGACGGCGGCGACCATCAGCATGTTTGTCTATCTGGTGGAGCGTGTCCCCAGCCGGGAGTCAACCCGCTCTTCCGGTGCCTTCCAGCAGGTGATTGCGCTGGGCGTATTCCTGGGGCCATTGTTCGGCAATATGCTGCTGGACCTACAAATGCCGGTGGTCAATGTTTTGCTGACGGGGGCCGTGCTGCGCATCCTGATCGGTATTGTGATTTACTATAACCCGTTGGAAGTCGTCGCGCCGGCGAGACTGTCATACGCTCTGAAAGGCCGGCGTCGCCGTCGGTAGCGGTGTTGGCGTTGGTGTGTCGGTGGCGTCCGGGTCCGGTGTTTGTGTGGGCCGGGGTGTCGGCGTCAGCGATGGTGTTTGCGATGGGGTTGGAGTCAATGTCGGGGCCGGAGTGAAGGTCTGCGTCGGTGTCAGCGTGGGATTCTCGGCCTCAATGATGTTGAAGAACATATAACCGGTCTCAATCCGGCGGGTGACCGGGTTGAGGTCGATGATATACCAGTCACTGTCGCTGCCGAGAACGCACACTGGTGTCCCTTCAGACAGCGACTCCAGGATTTCGGAGCCGGTATTGGGTTCAGCGCGGACGATAGCGTTGGGGACGATGACGGCAAAATCCTGGCATTCCGGCATAGGGGTGAAGGTCGGGCGCGGCGTGAACAGGTCGCGTTCGACCTCGATCTGCTCGGCGGTAGCGGTCTCACGTACCAGGACCTGCTCGGTCGCTTCCATGACGCCCATGCCGCCAGAGGCAATAAAATCACTGACACCGGTCCAGACATAGTATGCGCCAAACACAAAGGCCACGCCCAGCAGGAAAACCAGCCATGCCGGTGGACCCCCGCCACCGTAGTTGGGCCGCCTGGGTTGTGTTTTGGGCGTCTTCCCACCGCTCAGCATCGCACGCTTACCC
>CAYQJO010000026.1:0-29508 GCA_964417785.1 uncultured Anaerolineaceae bacterium
AACTGCTCCGGATAAAAGGCATCTGGCTGCCCGAAACGCCAGGGATCAATCCCCTCCGACCAGGTGGTCAGACCCAGACCGAACTGCACGCCATCATCCAGAACCGCCATGCGCGGCACGAACAGATCACTCACACGCGGAATATCGATCCGGGCGAGACCATCCGGCCCGGTCAGGCCCTCAGCCAGAATGTTGAAACCGGCGTCCACAATGCTGATGGGTGCATTGGCGATGGGCTGCCCGCTCTCTACATCGGTCGCCCACACGAACATCGAATCGACCGACATCTTGACCGTGAGATTGGCGGTCGCCACCACCATGAAGTGTTGGCGAGGGCGGCTTTCACCGGTCTCCGGCGCATTCACCTCAAGGTAGTAGACACCCGGTTCCAGCGCATCGCCACTGGCAAATTCCTGGGGAATCTGCACCGGCGTCTGCTGTGATGGCACCCGCAGGTCGATGAAGTATTCATCACCGACACCTTCAGCCACCCAGGCGGTGCTGCCATCACGCAGCTCGATTTCCCACCACAGGATGCCGTCGGCACAGATAGGACCATCGACAACCGGCATCACATAGTCGCGGTAGAGCAGATCAACAATCTCCCCATCAGGTGGATTAGCGCGGGCGCGTACCGGGTCAGGATCGGTGATGACAATGGCCGAGTCACCGACGCGCAAACGGGTCGGCAGTGCATCGGAGCAGTTCACAACCGTACCATCGGAACCGCCAGCGGCCAGACTCAACAGTTCATAACGTTGGGCGTTCTCCGGCGCGACCGACTCGATCTGCCAGGAGCGAAGCTGGTTCTCCGGGCGCGGCACGAAGCCGTCGGTCGGGTCCCAGTAGGTGTCTCGGTTGACTGCCTGCCCGGCAAAATCACTGAGCGGCACACTGTAGAGTGATAGATTCAAACGGCTGACATTGCGATGGGTGACGAACAACTGCGTCTCATCGCGGTAAGCGTTGTAAAAGCCGACATTGCCCGGTACCTGAAGGCTGACATCCGGCGAATACGGCCCGGTCCTGTAGCTAAAGGTGAACGGGGAAGCGATGGTGTTGCCGTAGACATCCTCAGCACCGGCAGCGACCGTAATGGTGTACTGCGTACTCGGTTCGGTCGGGAACGACACCTGTAGCTCGTCGTTCCAGTCACGGTAGTAGAACTCCGGGTCGCGCCAGGGTTCAGGATCGATGGTGATACGGTCGCGCAGAGTCTCCACGTCCATCGGTGAGGCGAAGAACAAGGTGAAACCGCCATAGGGCTGCGCGCTCTGCTCACCATCACTGGGATTGGTACCGACAATAGCCGGATTCGGCACGGTCGCAAACGACCATTGTGTCGCTGGCAGGGCCACCTGACCGGAATCATCAAAAACACTGTCCGCCGGGAAACCAGCAGCATAGGCGACATTGAGTGTGAGCAGGTCATCCGGTGTGAAGCGGAAGCCGGTCGAGTCGTTGCTCCAATTGAACGTACCGCTGACGGTCTGATCGGCAGCATCAATCGGACGCAGATAGAAACTGGCCTCCAGGCTGGCCTGATCGATAGGGCTGCTGAAGGTGGCCTGGATCGTCGCATCCAGGCGGACATCACCAGCGGCATCTTCCGGCATCACCTCAACCAGCCGCGGTGGTTCAGCCGTGAAGCGCCACGAGAACGGCTCAGCCAGTGCCGCACCATCCGCCGCTGTCAAACCAGGTGTGACGGTGGCTGTGTATGCGATTCCGCCAGCCCAGTTGGTCGCCGGAGTAAAGGTATAAATGGAGGTGTTGATCCATTCGCCGTCACCGTCCATTGCCGGGGAGAACGTCAGCGGATCAGGCAGCGACTCCATATCTTCGACGGCTACCAGCGGCACCACTGGACGGTTGAAGATCACCGTGACGACCGCATCGCCAGCGATACCGGTGCTGCCAGGAGCGGGGAAGACCTCGGTAACAGCCAGACTGCCCCGTGTGCGCCAGCTTAAGTCGAAGACCTGCCCGTCAACGTCCATGGTCAATGTATAGACGGTCCCCGGTTGGTAACTGTCCATCGGGCTGAAACGTAGTGCCGGCCCATCACAGGTAACGTCTCCGGCGACATCGGGCGCGATGGATGTCATGACCGAATCGCAGTTCAGGTCCTGGTTAAAGGCCACCACGATCTCATCTGTTAACCCAATTTCCTCGCCATCTAGTGGCTGGGAATCCACAATCTGGTACGCTGTCTCCTGGGCAAAGACAATCCCTACACACAGAAGCAGCGCCAATCCTAAAAGCACTGAGCGGCGCATATGTAACCCTTCTTTGGCAAAAGTCCATTAGAGTCAATTATATGCGAGTGGGCCAATGACGGAAAATGCGCGTGGCCCACGCTCAGCCTACGTTGGTGTGGGGCAGATTCAACAGTTCTTTGATTGCCTGCCAGTGCAGCGCGACAATCTCACGGGTGAAGTGGCGATTATAGAAACGGCTACGCACTTGCTCACGCGGGACCGGGCTGCGCACATGGGTGATGTCATAGATGTCGAAAACCCAGTTGGCCCGCAGCATATGAAAACTATCGGTCACAAGAACAGCTTTCTGCCAGCCCTGGTCGAGCATGATGGTTCGTGCGTAGATGGCATTTTCCTCGGTGCTGCGGCTCTGCTCTTCCAGGAAGATCGCCTGTTCCGGCACACCATATCGAACCAGCACCTCGCGGCAGGCATCGGCCTCACTTCGGGGTTTGCCATCACCCACACCGCCAGTGCAGATGACATAGGGCGCAGCACCCTGTTGGTAGAGGTCGGCTCCCCAGCGCGACCGGCGCAGCAGCGCATCACCGGGACGACCATCCCGGCGCAAACCGGACCCCAAAACGACAATCACGTCGGCTGACTGACCGTCTGCGAACTGATTGTCCTCACCATAGGCATGAATGCTCGCCGCTAGCCAGGCCACCACCCCCAGCCAGATCAACAGCGAAACCGCGATCAGAATAACCAGTCGGCGCATCGGTATCGCCTAGTGTAGAATGGGCGGCTCATCAATGTCAGGACCGTTCTCCTCGTCCATCTCATCCAAACCGGTCGCCTGTCCCAACACCCAGCCGTCCACCTGATTCAGGCGCAGTCGCATAATGGGCAGTACACCGTGACCGAAGGCCAGCGACGGCTGTGGGCTGACCACCACCACATCTTTGAGATGCAGATAGCGAATAGGCGCACCTGGATCGTAATCACCTTCATCCTCAAACCCGTTAGATGTATCGGTGATGGGTGGGCCTTCTGTCAGCATACGGAAATCAAGCGCATTGCTCACCTGATCCAGTTCGTCCTCATTCAGGTGCGGCAGCGAATCCTTCGCCATCTCCTGGAAGACATGGGTCAACGTGGTTAGATACTCTCGCTCGCTGGTGAGGACGCCGCTGATGACCATCCCTTTCGTGAACAAGGTCACACCCAGGGGAATACCAGACATGTTGACAAGTGTGGCGACCAGATTGGTCAGCAGGAAGTCCGGCTCCTGCCAGAAGGCCGCGTCTTCCACATCCTCCATGAAGTCGTCGTAGCCGAACTCGAAATCATCGTCGTCCATGTCATCGAAATCAAAATCGTCCATGTGCCTCAAACTCCCAAAAACAACCGGGGCGCTTTGGCCCCGGCGAATATCAGAGTTCGATTTTAGCACTCACTGTAGCCGCAAGCCAGACACTTTCGGCAGCCTTCCGCCCGGACCAGGGCGATGGTGCCGCAGGACGGACACATATCTGCCCCGTTAATCACCCCGTGTACTGGTGGAGCGCTGTTGGCATCGAGATTCTGGACACTGGCCGGTTTCGGCCCCGGTTCATCGTCCAGCGGGAGTCCAAGCTGCTGCGCACTCATTGGCGGGAAATACTGTTCTTCCAGCGCCCGTGCCACCGAGTCCGGCAGCGAAGTCACACGCCGCTCACCCAGTCCGACTGAGCGCGAGCCACCGATGTCGCGCAACTGGTCGATGATGAGGCGCAGCATCTCCACCCGGTTATGGGGGTCGGTCGTCCGCAGCGACAGCGAAATCATCCGGCCAAGCCCCTCCGCGTCGGCTTGCAGGTCACTGCCGGCTTTGCCCGGTGCCGTGATGAAGACCTCAAAAGGATAGCCATGTTGATCGCTGTTCATGGTGACATAAGCCGTGCCGAATGGCGTGGCACAGTTGACCGTGACCCCTTGCAGCTTGGCCGGGCGCGGATAAACCCGGTGCGGCGTCGCCACCTGCGCCACTTCGGCGGCGGACTGTTTTTCCTCTTTTGTCTCGTCTTCCTCATCCTTGAGCATCAACACCTGCTCACTGCGGCTGCCGTCACGGTAGACCGTACCGCCTTTGCAGCCAAGTTCGTACATGTACTCATAAAGCTCGCCGGTCTGCTCGACGGTATAGTCGTTCGGCACGTTGCAGGTCTTGCTGATAGCCGAGTCGATCCAGCGCTGGAATGCACCCTGTACCCGGACATGCGCACCCGGCGACAGGTCCATCGCCGTAACGAAGTAATCTGGCAGCTCGTCCTGGTCGGGGTGGGCATCCTTCCATTCCTGGGCAATCGGCACATTCTCCTCGTGCAGACCAAGACGGCTCTTGCGGTAATACACCCAGGAGAAGAATGGCTCGATACCGGTGCTGGTGTTGACCATCGTCCCGGTGGTGCCGGTAGGGGCCTGAGTCAGCAGCGTCACATTGCGGATACCGTTCTCCCGCACTGCCTCGCGGATATCCTCCGACAGCGTTTGCATGAAGCCGCTTTCCAGAAACTTCTCAGCATCGAACATGGGGAACGGCCCTTTTTCCGCCGCGATTTCCGTGCTGGTGCGGTAGGCGGTCTCGGTGATAAAGCCATAGACCTTATCGATGAACTCGACCGACTCCTCACTGCCGTAGCGCACGCCCATGCGGATCATCAACTCGGCAATACCCATCGTTCCCAGACCGACACGGCGCTCCGATCCCTGGACCTTTTCGTTCTCCTCGAAGAAGTAAGGCGTGGTGTCGATGACGTTATCCAGGAAGCGAGTCGCATAGGCGACGGTCTGCCCCAGATTATCCCAATCGACATCGTGCTTTTCGGCGTCGTAGAAGCGCGATAGATTAATAGCACCCAGATTACACACGCTATAAGCACCCAATGGTTGCTCGCCGCAGTTGTGCAGCACCAGACCGTTGCCGATGAAGGAGTGTGAGTCGGGTACGGTCAGGTCAAATACTTCCTCGACACCATCCGCGACAATGGACTCGACCGTCGCCAGGAAAGTCTCTTTGCGTGGACTATAACCGTCCAGCAGATCATCAAGCTGGTTGGTCTTGCGGTCCAGCAGGAAATTGATCTCACGGGCGAACTCGTGCAGATTTTGTTTGGCGATCTGGAGTTCGTGCTGCGCTTCGGTCCAGTAAGACTTCTGGCCGCCTTTGCCGTCGGGCATCATGCGATACTGACTGATACGACGGTTCTGATAGATTTTGCTGGCGATCCCGAAGTTGCTCAGAAGTGTCTGGACCTGTTGCAGCAGTTGCAGGCGGCTTGAGGCCAACCGCACACTCACCATGCCCTTTGAATGCTGGACACTGCCATCAGCCGTGAACAGTGCTTGCAGGAAACCGCGCTGCATGTCCTCAGTCCCCTTGAAGACCACTTCCGGCACCTGCAATTTGTTCTCGACCAGTCCATAGCCTTCGACGATCTGACGCAAACGCGCTGACTGCACCCGTGCCTCGTCACGATCAGCGATGTCTACGACGCCAACCGGATACGACCGCGACCGGGTTGTCAACGGTTCAGCCAGTGCAGTGACGTATGCCGAGTACACAGGAGCCAGTTCGCGCTTCTCGTCACCGAAGAACGACAGCACCGCCCGATCCGCCTTGATCGTACCATCGCCAACAAGCCAGCCGAGAACACGCCCCAGTTCCAGTGAACCTTGCTGACCGAAGCCACCCTTGCGGTTGAGGATGTGAAGCCGGTCGCCGGGGTTGAGGTCCTGCAACTCGGTCCATCCCGCCGGTGTCATGAAGCGATGGTCGGCGGTAGCCCGCACGGTGTAGCCTTCTTTTGTGGTCAGCTTATAGACGGGCTTCACCCCGGTCATGAACACCCGCGAGGCAGGAGTTGTACTATCCGCAAAGCCGAAACGCCCATCAATGACAGCTTCGATCTGCGTTTCTTCGTCAAAGAGTTCGCGGGCCTGGACCAGCCCCTGGTCGGTGTAAATGCGTGTATCGCCAGTCACACAGGGATTGGTGCTGATGAGTGGGTTGAAGTACCAGGAGTTCGCCATCTTGTTGCTGCGCTCACGGAACCAGACACCGGGTTCCGCGCTGGCCCAGGCGCTCTCGATGATGGCATCCCATAATTCACGGGCCTTGATCGTCTTGTACGGAATGACTTTATGCCCGGCGGCGGTCCAGGTATCGATGTCGCCGTCCCAGAGGTCATCGTAGTCGGGGTCATGGGTATCGGGGAACACCAGTTCCCAATCGCCATCAGCTTTGACGGCATCCATAAATTTATCTGACACACCGACGCTGATATTGGCATTGGTGATATTGCCCATCTCGCGCTTGCTGTTGATGAAGTCAAAGACATCGGGATGCCAGTCATTGAGGATGAGCATCAAAGCTCCGCGCCGGCTGTTTGAGGTGTAGATGCCATTAGCACAAATCAAATGGACATCGTCAACCTCGAAGTCGTAGACTTCGCTGTCCCCAATCAGCATAATGGATTCGATGATGTCTGGCTCTACATTCGCCTGTGACACTCCCAAGAGTTCAGGCGCAGTAGCGGCATTGCTGCCAAAAACCTGATGCGGCGTAACCTCATCAATGATTTCACCATCATTGAGCAGCAGCAGAATCTCGTCACCCTCGCGCAGATACTTCAACGGCATGGTCGTGATTTTACCGTCCATCAACACGCCGACTTTGTGATCCTCCGTGATCCGCACCTGGAATCCGCGCCGGGTTGTTACTTCGTACAACGGTTTAACCCCATTACGGAAACGCGCCGTAATCCGCCGCAGTCCTTTGTGTGTATGCGCGTGGAAAACCTCACCAGCATCCATGCGGTCGGCCAGTTCAGTTGTCGGGATCAAGCCTGCATCAGTCGCAATCCGCTCGTCCGGCCCAAAGCAACCACCCTGCTCGATAAGGCCGGTGACAAAGCTGTACAACGCCCCCCAGGACACCGATCCGCTGGACCGACCGTTAACCCCTCTCACATAGGCATGGCGCGGGCGCAGCGTGGAAATGTTGATGCCGACACCGCCACCGCGTGACATGATCTCGGTCATCTGCCCTAATGTCTCGATAATGCCATCGCGAGAGTCTTTGGGGGAAGCAATCACATAGCAATTTGAAACAACCACACCGGCAGAAACAAAAGAATGATCCTCTTCGACCTCAAGGTCCAGAACGACACCGCTGTAGTCCTCGACAGCAATCTCGTTGATCCGCACCCATTTCAAGCCGTCGTATTCGAGGTACGTTTTGTTACTGTGGTCACGTTCAGGGGCATCAGTCGCAAAGAACTCCTGAAACAGAGCTTCACAATCACTGCCGGTACTGGTCAGACGATAGGCTGGCTTGCGACCATTTTTGTGGGTGTTCTCCTTGATGGAGAAGAAATAGCCGAGGCGAAGCAGCAACTGGTGGACCTGAGCCATCAGCTCACGATTGGCAAGCAGCATACCAATATACTTGCCCGATACATAGCCATCTGCCTGGAACAAACCACGCAGCATCGCCAGCGTCAGGTTATCCGGCAGCATCATCAATTCGTCGGGGATGCGTTTGCCATGACTGTACAGTCCCAGGAAGTTACGGAAGAACTCGCCGACTGGCATGGAATTGACCCACAGGTCATACCAGCGTTCAGTGCTGCTAAGCTTGATCGCTGACGGCATACCGAGCTTATTCTCAAGTATGGCCGCGATGGCTTCTGCTTCGTCATACTCATCCAGGCCAAACACAATCTTGATACCCGATGGGATGTCCGTACCTGTGCGATGTGTCACACAGCCATCACCAAGCCAACGGCCAACCATCAGGCAGAAATCCTCATCAACGACAAGTTCATTGTGCAGACTCAAAGGTGCCTTGCCCGTGATAAGCGTACCATCCGCCCGGACACGATTCTTCACCAACTGTCCATCCGTGACGATGTACGGTGTGACAGCTTCTTCAACTGGACGACTTTCAAAATCCTCAATACCCACATAGTCCGACACATGAATCGTATCGACCTCGCGGACTTCACCATTGTATGCCGCAGCAACATAGTCGCCTGGACGCAAATCTTTCGCTGGAATCCAGGCTGGCTCACATTTTAAGCGCAGCCCATCACGAGACCGATGAGCGTTCACCCAATCCGACCGAATAACGAGGATTTTGTGTTCACCAGTCACGCGCAGATCATCATATCCGAGCTTTCTAGGCTTAATGACATAAATCGATTCTTCAGTTTCACGTTCAAACCGATGAAGCACGCGGCGCAGGCGATTGCGGTGAGTCACAACCAGATCGCCAATTCTTACATCGCAGATTGGCTTGTAACCTTCGCTCGTGAGAACTTCCTGGTCCGGCGGCATACAATTATAAAATGTCAGGTCTTGATCGGTCCCTGCCGCCGTCAGAATACGGCCACCGGGGACGAACTTCCAATCGTCCAGCAACCAGCGAAACTTCTCCGACCATTCTTTTTGCAGTTTCTTTGACGGTTCCACCTCTGCGATGCCAGCAGCGACGCGGGCCATCATCTGTTCCGGTTCCGTCTCAATCGGCTTATCAACATGCTCAAGGTCACGGACCACCTCCGTGCCGTCGAGCAGTTCAACCGTTACTTCGGGCAGGTTGATCGCTTTGGCCTTGCCCACCTCACGCTGCCCGGTCTTGGAATCAACCACCACAATCACCGTGTCGCCAACCTGAAGCGATTGGCGTGTCATATCTTTCTGGGCGTACCGGTCCAGAAAAATCTTGTAGCCAAGGTCATGCAATGTGTTTCGTCGGGTCACATTCGATTGAACCATCATATCCTCTCTGGAACAAGCAAAAATCTCACATAAGCTATTAACAAGGTGTTATAGCCATCCAATCACGGTAAAATTTCTTCAAATGTGTGCTTTAGATAATGAAAGCCCCGGCAACGACGTTGGGGGCCTGAATCACACACTCAAATTGTAAAGCATTGGGTAGGAGGGGGCAAGCAGGATAAACACACAATTTCACACACTTACCCAAATCGTGCAAAATTGTAACAGATTTCAAACCATAACAAAGCTGCAACCTCAATCCAACAAAAAAGGGCCGCCGGAGCAGCCCTTAGAATCAACGGATCAGTTACGCTTGTTGCGCAGGAACGGCGGGATGTCCATATCGTCCTGGTCATATACCCGCGCCGCGAAATCATCCTGCTGCTGGCGTGGTGGCTGCTGCTGCTGACGAACCTGCGGCTGCTGTGATTGCGGCTGTTGACGCTCCACAGGCTGGTGCTGGCGTGGCTGCTGGCGTTCAACGGGCTGCTGCTGCCGGGGTGTCCGGACCGGCTGCTGTTGATCGATCCGTGTCTTCACCCGGCTTTGCTCAAAACCCGTCGCGATAACCGTGATGCGGACCTCGTCACCCATATTCTCGTCGATTTGCGCACCGAAGATCATATTCACTTCTGGATGCGCACTCTCCTTGATGATCGCTGCCGCCTCGTTGACCTCAAACAGGCTCAAATCGGGACCGCCGGTTATGTTGAACAGGATGCCGCGAGCGCCGTCAATGGTGACATCGAGCAGACCACTGCTGATAGCGGCTTCCGCCGCCATCCGGGCGCGTTCGTCGCCGTCGGATGAACCGACCGCCATCAAGGCCGCACCGCCTTCAGACATGATCGTGCGCACATCAGCGAAGTCCAGATTGATGAGCGCCGGAACCGTGATGAGTTCGGAAATACCCTGGATACCCTGGCGCAGCACATCATCCGCCAATGAGAACGCCTGTTGCAGCGTGGCCCGCTTATCCGCGATCTGAAGCAGCCGGTCGTTGGGGATGACAATTAGCGTATCGACCTGCGATTTGAGCGCTTCAATACCGGATTCGGCAATCTGTGAGCGCTTGTTGCCTTCGAATGTGAACGGCTTGGTCACAACGCCGATGGTCAGTGCGCCCAGTTCTTTCGAGATTTGTGCCACAATTGGCGAAGCACCGGTCCCGGTACCGCCGCCCATACCACTCGCGATAAAGACCATATCGGCACCGCGCAGGACTTCGTAGAGGTCATCTGCGCTCTCTTCAGCGGCTTTCTTACCAATTTCGGGATTGCCACCAGCGCCCAGACCGCGTGTCAGCTTATCGCCGATGCGCACGCGCGTTTTGGCCTTCGACAGCATGAGCGCCTGGTTGTCGGTGTTGACCGCGACAAACTCAACACCCCCAAGTCCTTCGTTAACCATCCGGTTGACGGCATTGCCTCCACCGCCCCCCACACCAACGACTTTGATTTGTGCAAAGCTTTCGCCAACCGAGAATTCTTCAATGTCCATAAAGACCCCTACCTTCCAGGTGTTTAACAACCTTACGCTTATTTTATACCCAACATCACATCATGCAAATCGATCAGTCTTCCGGCAGGAAGCGGCGGAATAACCCGCCGATGATCTCTCCCAACTTCTTACCCGGCACCGCACCGTTCCCGGCGGCCAGCGGTTCGGCAGCATCCATGCTCAACCCCAACCGCAGCAATCCCACGCTGGTGCTGTAGGACGGGTTACGCAGCGTATCGGCCATACCGGTGATTTTCTCCGGCTTTGCCAGCCGCACCGGAAAGCCCAGCACACGGGACGCAACCTCGTTAACGCCCGGAATCTGCGAACACCCGCCGGTAATCACCGCTCCGGCCCGCAGCAGCCCATCGTAACCACTGCGCTTGATCTCCTTATGCACCTGCTCGAAAATCTCCTCGACACGCGCCTCGATAATCATTGCCAGGTCGGTCAAACGGACCTCCGTCGGCAGCCCTTCACCAAACGGCTCCACCAGCAGCGTCGAAAGCGGATCGACCACCTTCGGCACGGCATGGCCGTACTGAATCTTGACGGTTTCGGCGGTTTCAAAGGGGATGTGGGTCAGATAGGTGATGTCGTTCGTAATATGATCCCCTCCTAACGCCAGAACCGCAGTATGCCATACGGTCCCCTCAATGAAAATGGCGAGATCGGTGGTGCCGCCGCCGATGTCAATGACCACCACGCCCATTTCACGTTCGTCAGCCGTCAGCACGGCATCACCCGCCGCCAGCGGATTCAGGATGAAACGGTCTACATAGACCCCCGCTGCCTGCACGGATTGCTCCAGGTTCGCCACGCTGGTCGAAGACGCGGTGATAATATGGGCTTCGACTTCCAGACGGAAGCCGTGCATCCCGATGGGATTGCGCACCCGGTCCTGACCATCGAGCGAATAGCTGCGCGGGACTACATGCAGCACTTCTCGGTTATGGGGAATAGCGATAGCGCGGGCGGCATCCATCGCACGATCCAGATCGCCCACGTTGACACCGCGCTGCCCGACGATACCGACCACACCCCGGCTGTTCAGCGACGCAATGTGGCTGCCCGCCAGACTGACAAAGGCGCGTTTGATTTCGTAACCGCTACCCTTCTCGGCTTTGTGGACCGAGGCCGAGATAGCAGACGTCAGTGCCGTCATGTCGGTGACGACCCCTTTTTTCATCCCCCGGCTCGGCTCAATTCCGACACCGACGACGAATAGATCGTCATCGCGCACATCGCCAATGATGGTGCAGATTTTGTGGGTCCCCACATCAAGCCCGATAACCAGCTCACTCATAACAGCCTTCAATGCTCCCACAATAATACGCAGCTTCCGGGTCCACAACGTTGATGGAGGACGGCGTGATGTTGCGTGTAATCAAATCGTCGCGCAGGGTTTCGTAGATGACCAGCCGGTTCAGCATATCCAGGCCCCCACCCAACCAGACATCCCAGCTTCCCTCGCGGAATCCCAGACCATAATCGGGATGATAGCGCAGCACCCGCAGCCCGGAAAGCAGCGAGCGAAGCTGTAAGGCTCCCGTGACCGCATCCGGCGGAATCGGTGTATCCAACCCCGGTGGCCCTTCCATGCTGCTGTCGGCCACCACCTGGATCAAGTCCGGGTAACTCTCACCTTCCACCATGTAACGCAGCCGCGTCCCATGCACATCGACCAGCGCGGAAATACCATCCTGAGTCCAGATTAAAGCGGGTTCCCTTTCAACAACATAAATCCTGACCATATCGGGCGGCCAACTGACCTCGACTCGAGCGTCGGCCACAACATCAGAGGATTCAATGATATTGCCGCGTACCTGTACCGGGTCCACCCAGAAGATATGCATCTCGGCAATGTTGGCATAACGAAACACCTCAGCCTCGCTGAGATAGCTGGTACCGCCCACAACCACCGAACGCACATAGAAGAAATCGCTGAAGAAAAACACAGCCAGCACCAACAACAAACTGACAACAATCACCGCGCTGAACATGCGCCAACTCAGGCCGCGTTGAACGCGCACACCGTGTTCTGCCGATACACGGGCCGGACCGTCACGCAGGATACCGGGCGAACGGCTGGCTTTTCGCTTCGCTTGCCGCATGAGTCGTGACCCTGTTACAGTAAACCAACTTCTATGGTAAAGGATGACATCGGGTTCAGCAAACCGGAATTTACCATGTGCCGACCAGTTCGATCTCCGGCTCCAACCACACCCCGTTATAGTGATGCACACTGGACTGGACGTACTGGATGAGCCGATAGTAATCTTCGGCGCAGGTATCGGCCCCCGTATTGATGAAAAAATTGGCATGGACCGGCGAGACCATCGCCCCACCGATTTGCATCCCCTTCAATCCAGCAGCTTCGATCAACCGTCCAGCGTAATCTCCCGGCGGGTTCTTGAAGATGCTGCCCAGGCTGGCCCCCGGTGGCTGCGTGCGTTTGCGGTAGGCGATGTTGGCCTGCATCCGCACCTTGATCTCCGCCGGATCATCCTCTTGCAGGCGCAGTGTCGCCAGCAAGACCAGAAAACGACGATCTTTACGCGCCTTCAATACCGAATGGCGATAATCGTATTGCATTTCCGCCAGACTGTACAGGTGCGGACCATCTGTTTCCAACACAACCACATCACCCAGACTGTCCGCCATATCCGCCCCGTGTGCGCCGGCGTTGTTGACGATGGCACCACCGATGGTACCCGGCACACTGACGGCCCACTCCATTCCGGCCAGACCGCGCAACTGGCAGCGATTCGCCAGTGTCGATAGACTCGTACCGGATGAGACGGCCACCGAACGGCCCTCATGCCATGTGCCAAACTCGACATGGCTGATGCGGTTGATCACGACCAGACCCGGCACCCCCCGGTCGGAGATCAGGACATTGGCCCCACCACCGAGGACACGCACCGGCATATCTTTGGCCCAGGCATTGGTGACGACCTGCACCATCTCATCGACTGAATCGCGAGCGATATACAGCCATTCCGCCGGACCACCCAATCGTGCCGCCGTGTACTTCGCCAGAGGTTCGTTCGCCAACATCATCGTCTCGCACTCAAAAATCCAGCACTGATCTGCGGTGCATCGCCAGCGCTCATCACGACAATCACCGCCGGAGCCAGAACCTCGCTGACAAGCAGCGTGGTGGTATCTGCCAACCCACCACTATACCGGGAATCGGGATGGCGGATGCGGCTGGCCGTCCATGATCCGTCCACACCCACAATTGGAGCTTCTCGCGCTGCGTAAATATCGGTGACAATCACATGATCGGCGGCATCAAACGCGCTGGCATAATCTTCGATCAGGGTGCGGGTGCGCGTGTACATGTGCGGCTGCCACACCGCCCAGACAGCCCGACCAGGATAACGCTGGCGGGCCGCTTCCAGCGTCACGCCGATTGCCGTTGGATGATGGGCGTAGTCATCTATTACCACCACATCATTGACCTCGCCGCGTATTTCAAAGCGCCGTCCGGTGGAGCGGTAGGTCGCCAGCGCTGCGAAGGCTTCCGGCTGCAAATCGACCGCCAGCAGCGCCGCCAGCGCATTGAGTGCGTTGTGATCCCCCGGCAGATCGAGCCGCACTCGACCGATCACCCGGTCGCCATGCATCACATCAAACTGGTCCGGTTCGCCTCCGATCAACCGGTAATCACCCTGGCTGCCATAAGTGGTGACCTCTCGCGACGACTCCGCCGCCGCTCGCAGCGCCAACGGACTATCACTGCACACAATCAGCCGCCCTGGATGCGTCGTCTCGCCAGGGATGCGCAGGAAACGGATAAAAGAGCCTAACATGGCAGCTTCTGAGGTAAAATAATCGGGATGGTCGTATTCCAGATTGGTCAGGACCACCACATCCGGACGCAGCCCATGAAACATGTCGCCGTATTCGTCGGCTTCGATGACAAAGGCATCACCGCTGCCAACTCCGGCGTTGGTGTTGGTGTTCGCCATCACACCACCGACAATGTAACTCGGATCGTGACCACACTCTCGCAGCAAATGGACGATCATGGCGGTGGTGGTGGTCTTACCGTGTGTCCCGGCCACCGCAATCACTTTTTTGCCACGCATCAACTGCGCCATGTAGTCCCTGCGCCGGTAAACAGGAATCCCGCTGGCCCGCGCCGCCGCCAGTTCAACATGGTCATCGGGTACCGCCGAAGTCGCCAGCACCAGATCGGCTCCCTGTACATGGTCAGCGGCGTGACCTTGATGCACAATCGCGCCTCCCGCCACCAGTGCTGCAGTCAGGCTGTTGCCAGCACTGCGATCACTGCCACTGATCGTGTTACCCTGCAACAGGAGAATGCGGGCGATAGCCGACATCCCCGCACCGCCGATACCGACAATATGAATTCGCTGCATGGTCAAAGTACAATCAGAACAATCAAAAAGAGGACGATGATACCCACCAGCAGAAAATCACCGCTGCCGCCCACACCGCCGCTGAGGATCACCAGCGGGATCGCGTTGAGCATCTCAGCGCTGGGGGAATCGGGTGCCGGGGCCAGCACCAGCGGCGAAAAAGGGTACTCGTTGACATCCAGGAAGTACCAGAGTGTCCCACCGATCAAATAGCCGTTGACCGCACCAACCAGCGCCCCCAGGATTTCCGATTGGAGACGATTTTCGGACTCGCGACCTTCTCCCGTGAAGCTGCGATTCTGGTAGGCGAAAAACACGATCAGCAAGAAAATGCCGGCCTGGATGAAAAACACCTGGTCCCGGCTGAAACGCAGCAGGATCGTGCCGCGCAGCACCGAGTCGAACTGGAATAGGAAGAAAGCTCCCAGCATCACACCGGCCAGCGCAATCACCTCACGGTTCCAGCCACGCAGGAATCCGATCACGCTGCCAAAGGCCGCCAGAATCCACATCATGGAATAAAGCTGGACCATCTCAAATCACAATCAGCACAATCAAGAACAAGACAATTACGGCTGCCGCCAGCAGATTACCGTCGCCGCCGCCCAGAACCGCCAGTGGCAGCGAGTCGACAAAATCAGCGCTGGGTGAACCAGCGGGTGGCGCAGTGATATACGGGCTGAGTGGATAACCACCGTCGTCCATGAAGTACCAGATGGTCCCCCAGACCAGATACCCGTTCACAAAACCGACGATTCCACCCAGCACACTCGCCTGCAAGTTATCACGCCCGTCGCCGCCACGCCGACTGCGGGACTCGCCACCGATTAAGGCGCGGGTCTGGTAGGCAAAAAACACAATGGAGGCGAATATCACCGTTCGGGCCAGAAATTGCTGTTCCGGCGGCACACCGACCAGCAAGGTATCCAGCACATCATCGAACTCATACAGCGCAAATAACCCCAGGATCACGCCCGATGTGGCGATGATCTCTTTGTTCCAACCGCGTGTGAAGCCGATATAGCCGAAGACCAGTGCCATAGACCACATCAAAATCGTAAGCTGTATCATGATACGAGACCTGCCAGTGTACGTGCCAGATTCGCCGCACCGTCCGGTTGGGCCAGTGCCGCCGCACTGCTGCACATGGACGCCAGACGCGCCGAATCACCCAATAAGGTCTGGATCAGCGGCAGCAGTTCACCCGCCACCCGCTCTTCGTCTAACCGTACCGCCGCCCCCCGCTCGGATAGATAGTCCGCGTTGACCTGCTGGTAGCGCCAGCTATAGGCCAGCGGGATCAAAATCGACGGTAGCTGAAAATAAGGAAACTCGCCCAGGATACTGGCTCCGGCGCGACACACGGCCAGATCGGCAGCGGCGAATGCCAGTCCGATGTCGTCCAGATATGCATACGGGTGATAGTGTGGGTGGGCGTCAATTTGCCGCTGCGACCGCTCCCAGTCGAGTGTCCCTGTCACATGGATCACCTGCACACCTGCTGCCAGTAAGTCGGCCACAATCTCACCAAATGCGATATTGATGGCTCGCGATCCCCGGCTGCCACCGAACACCAGCAGTGTTTGCCGCTCTGGATCGAGTCCGAAATGCCGCTGCCCTTCGGTACGGGTGGCCTGGCGCATGTGTTGGCGCAGCGGATAGCCGGTGACAACGGTTTTCTGCCGGTTGAAGAAGCGGGCCGACTCCGGCACAGTCAGGGCGATAGTGTGTGCCAGCGGGCGCAGCGTCTTGATCGTCAGGCCCGGCTCAATGTCAGGCAGATAGATGAGGAGCGGCACACCCAACACACGGGCCGCCAGCGCCACCGGCAAACTGACCCACCCACCGGTCGACAGAATGGCCTGCGGCTTGCGCCGGCGCAGCAGAAAAAACGCCTGGACGGTGCCGAGGCTCAGCTTCGCCAGACTGGTTAACAGACGGATCGGATTGACCCCATGCAGTGGACCGGCATACACCTCGTCTTGGGCCGCAAACGCAATACCGGCTTTCTGCACCAGCGGGCGCTCAAATCCCCCGACCGTTCCCACGAAATAGAGCGCAACATCCCGATACAGATCAAGCATCGACTCGGCTGCGGCCAGTGCGGGATATACGTGTCCGCCCGTTCCGCCGGCGGCGATCATAATGCGCAACAGCATCCCTCCGTTCGGGTGTGTTCTGCCGAATAATCGTCTGTCGCTGGATGCTCAGGAGCAGCCCGACTCCGACCATCAGCACCACCAGCGAAGACCCGCCGAAACTGATAAACGGCAGGGGTAGCCCCGTCGGCGGCACCAACGCCGTCATCACGGCGATGTTGAGCATGGCTTTGGCTGCCACCCAGATCGTAATCCCGGCGGCCATGAGCGAGCTAAACGCATCCGATGCCTGCCGGGCGATGGCAAAACCACGTAATGTGAACACGATATAGAGCATGATGACTACACCCGCGCCGAGAACACCCAGTTCCTCACCGATCACGGCGAAAATGCTGTCGGTATGGGGCGCAGGCAGCGCCAGGAACTTGCCCTCACTCTCACCCAATCCCAGGCCGGTCCAGCCGCCATAGCTGAGCGAGATGATCGCCTGCTGGGTGTGCCATGTGGCCGCCGTCAGGTCGGTGATACCAGCAAAATAGCTGTCCACACGATCCGAAGCATAATCCGGCAGGAGGTTCAGGTTCACCACCATAAGAACCAGGACACCCAATACACCGGCCAGTGTAAAAATCTGGCGCATATCGGCCCCGGCCAGAAAAAACATCAAACTGGAGGTGATAAAAATGACGGCTGCGGTACTCAGGTCCGGTTGCAACACCACCAACCCGGTGACGATGCTGACCAGCACGATAAACGGTACCAGACCAAAGGCCACACTCTGCACCTGCATCCGGCGTGAGCCAAGCCAGGCAGACAGGTAGATAATCATCGCCAGTTCGGAAAACTCACCCGGCTGGAAACGACCGTTAATCAACGCACGGCGAGCGCCAAAGGTGTCATCGCCGAAAAGCAGCACCGAAATCAGGAAACTGATCGCCATCAGCATGATGATTACCGCCGACCGGCGGACGATGCGCGGGTTTAGCATGGAGAAGACCAGCATGGCGATGAAGCCGATAATCACATTGCGTACATGCTGAAACAAAACAGCGGTTTCGCTGCCAAATTCCGCCAGACTCCAGTCGAAGGTCGCGCTAAAGACCATCATCAACCCCAACGCCAGCAGCATACCGATAACCACAATCAGCGGTTTATCCAACGTGTACCAGAACGTTGATCTCTGTTCCTGTCGCACTGCCGTGCGCGGTTGAAAGTCGTCTTCTACAAAATGCGGACGATCCGTCATCACAATTCCTGTATCAATCCCGTCTGGAGCCATTATAGCGGTTTTATCGGTGTCACAACAATCAGGCTAAAGCGCCATCACCATCCGCCGGAAATGCTCACCCCGCTCGGCAAAATCCGCATAGGCGTCGTAGCTGGTCCCGCCGGGTGACAGCAGCACAACATCCCCGTCCTGGGCGATGCGCACGGCTTCATTCACCGCATCTTCCAGGCTTTCCACCCGGACCACCGACCCCGCTCCACCGAGCTTGGTGGCGGTCTCTACCACAATATCACCATCGCGGCCAAAGGCGATGATTTTGCGCGTCTTATACAACGCCAGCGCCACCATCTCCTCCCACGAGAGTTTTTTGTCGGCACCACCCGCCAGCAAGATCAACGGCTCAGTGTAGCTGTTGAGCGCCGCCACCACCCGCTCCGGTGCGGTGGCGATGCTGTCGTTGACGTAAGTCACGCCGTTGAGGACCCGTACCGTTTCCAGGCGATGCGGCACGGCTTTGAACTCGCGCACCGCCTCGCCGATAGTCTCTGGCGCGACCCCGCTGACACCGGCCAGCGCACAGGCCGCCAGCACATTCATCAGGTTATGGTCACCACGCAGGGGGACATCGTTCAAATCGCAGACGATATGCGGGTCACCATCCGGGCTGGCGAGTCCGGCCACGGCCAGACGTTCACCGATCATGAATGCGCCGTCGGTGACAATCTCGCGCTGGCTAAACCAGAGCAAATCGCCCTTTACCAAAGGCTGGTAAGCGCGGCTGCCCGCATCATCCCGGTTGAGCAAGACAGCCTCACCCACGCCCTGATGGGCCATGATGTTGGCTTTGGCCTGCATATAGTTTTCCATCGTGCCATGACGGTCCAGATGATTCGGCGTCACATTCAGGATGGCGGCGACGGACGGACTGGTGAAGACCAGTTCAAGCTGAAAGCTGGAAAGTTCCATCACCACCTGATGTTCGGGCCGGATACCCATCATAACATCCAGCAGCACATTACCGATGTTGCCACCGACCCAGGTACTATAACCGGCCCTGCGCATGATGTCACCGACGAGTGCGGTGGTGGTCGTCTTACCAGCACTGCCAGTGATACCGATAATGGGTGCAGGGCAGCGTTCCAGGAACAACTGCGCGTCGTTGGTGATGGGCATCTGGCGGGCCTGCGCCTGCTGAATCAGCGACAAATCGAGCGGCACCCCACCCGAAACACAGACAATCTCCACCATATCCAATAACTGCTCCGGATGCTCACCCAGAACGAATTCAACACCTCGAAAGTCACGGGGGTCGGCGTCCAGGTCGTCCAGCGGCCGGCGGTCATTAACAATCGCCCGTGCACCGATGGTGGGCAACCAGCGAGCCAGCGCCTGCCCCTGACGCCCGAACCCGATCACCAGAATCCGCCGTCCGGAAAGCAAATCAGCCTGCATCAAACATCCTCTCAGATAATTGCCAGGGCGATCCCAATCATGGCGGAGATCAAACCGACCAGCCAGAATCGCTGCACAATCTGCGTTTCGCTCCACCCGCCCAGTTCAAAATGGTTATGCAGCGGCGACATACGGAATAACCGCCGGTCCTCACCCAGATAGCGGCGACTGTATTTGGCCGAGGCCACCTGCAAGATCACGGAGATGGTCTCCGCCACCGGCACAATAGCGATGATCGGCAGCAGCAGCCATTGGCCGGTCATCACGGCAACGGTGCCGAGCGTCGCACCCAGCGCCAGCGATCCCGTGTCGCCCATGAACATCTGGGCCGGGTGGGCATTATACCAGAGGAAGGCGAAGCAAGCGCCCACCATCACGAAGCACAACTGCACCAGGAAGGTCTGCCCCTGAAGATGGGCGATCACGCCGTAAGCACCGAAGGCGCTGGCGGTGATGATCCCGGCCAACCCGTCCAGACCGTCCGTCAGGTTGACGGCGTTGGACATACCGATGATGATGAACATGGTCAGTGGGATGAAGATCACCGGCGTCAGCGGCAGCGAGAAGCGAAACAGCGGCAGATACACCTCGTTGGCGAAGGAGAAACCGCCCTCTACCTGTGAGATAACCACCGCCGCGATACCGGAGAGAACCATTTGCCCTATAAGCTTCTGGCGTGGGGTAATGCCAGTGCCAACCGGGCCACGCGAGCGGCGAATACCGGTCCAATCGTCGATGAGGCCGAGAACGGCAAAGCCCAACAACACAAACAGCGGCAGAAAGGTACTGGCACCACTGCCAGTACGGGCTACCTGGGCGATATTAAGCGCGAAGACGATCAAAACCACCGGAACCACGATCAGGATACCGCCCATGGTGGGCGTGCCGACTTTTTTCTGATGCTGCTCGCTCAACTCCGCTTGAATCTGCTTACCCATACGGAGACGGCGCAGAATTTCAACAAACGGCCCGCCCCAGATCACGCCCAGAGTGAACGTAATCATGCCGACCGTCAATGACAGGGAAAGTCCATCACCCATATGCTACTGTCCCGTTCCGTCAGCGACCAACACACCGCGCATATCATCCGCCGGGATTTCCAGCAGGACCACCAACCGCGACACCAGATCGCTGAAATAAGGCGCGACGACCTGACTGGCCCACCGTCCTGAACGCGGGCGATCCAGCATATACAGGACGCTCACCTGGGGATCGTCGGCGGGGAGAAAGCCGATCACGCTCATGATGAACAGATCGGGCAGGTAATCAACCACGCCCCAGATTTGCGCCGTGCCAGTCTTGGCTGCGACCGTGTAACCGGGAACCTGAGCCATTTCGTCCAGACCGTTGTTCACCACATTGACCATCATATCGGTGACGGTATGGGCAGTCTCGGCGGAGATGGGCCGTTCCAGCGCGGTCGTGCGGGCATCATAAATCGTGTCACCATCCACAATCTGTGAGACGACACGCGGTTTCATCATCAAACCATCGTTGGCAATAGCATTGACGGCGGCCAACATTTGCAGCGACGTCACTGAGAGGCCCTGACCGAAGCTGTTGGTTGCCAGATCACTCTCACTCCACTCCCCTGAAAGATCGTTGGGTGTGCGCAGAATACCGGCCTCTTCGCCTTCGAGATCGACACGGGTCAGGCGGCCAATGCCGAAGAAATCCAGCCGCTCATAGAAGGTCTCCCAGCCCATCTCACGGGCGATCACCGAGGTCCCCACATTGAGCGATTTAACCAGAACCTGGGTCGTATCCACGATGCCGTGTGCCTGGCGGTCCCAGTTCTGCACTCGGATACCGCCGATCTCGAACACGCCGGTATCGTTATACGTCCAATCCGGCGTGATCGTGCCGGTATCGAGGGCCGCAGCCACCGTCAGCAGCTTGAACACCGACCCCGGCTCATAGGTATCGCTGATGGCCGGGTTGCGCAGATCGCGCTCGCTGACTTCGTAGAAGGCGTTAGGATCATACGAGGGATAGCTCGCCATCGCCAGAATATCGCCGTTGCGCGGATTCATTACGATGATCGTCCCACGCAGCGAGCCAGTCTCGGTGACAGCACGCTGCAATTCGCTTTCGACCAAAAACTGCACATCACGGTCCAGCGTGAGGACCAGACTGGCACCATCTTGCAGCGAAGCAGCCACATCTTCCGGGATGTCGAAGGGGATATTGCTGACTTCCTGATCTCGCGCCCGCCCGGATAGCCGCTGATTGTAATACCCCTCAACGCCGTATGCGCCACGTGCTTCCTCGCCAGTGCCGTAGACAAAGCCGATGACCTGCGCCCCCAGCGTCCCCTGCGGATAGAGACGGCGGTGGACGCGCTCGCTTTTGATCCCGAACAGGTCCAGGTCGCGAATCTCCTGCCAGGTCGTCGGACCGACCACACCTAACGGCACGCCGCCGGTCTCATCGCTGTTCAGAATCTCGTAAATTTCGAACTCATCCTGATTCAGGATCAACGCCAACTGCGATGCGGTACGCGCCGGATTGGAGATCAAATTGGGGCTGACAAAAATCCGGTACTGGCGCGTGTTGACCGCCAGCGGGTTGCCGTTGCGGTCAAAAATCTGGCCGCGATCCGACTCCACCCGTTCGGTACTGCCGGAACTGGCCTCACGCACGGCGGCGAACTCAGCCATCACACGCGGGTCTTGCGGAAACTGAAACGAGATCACCCGCAGCAGCAGCAGCAAACCCACCACCACCAATCCGATCAGCACAAACGGCGACCGCTGCCGCAGCATCTCCTGTTGTAGCGTCATCGTCTCTCCCACCAATCCTGTAAATTCTCAATCTGGCGGCTCAACCACTCGGTGAAGGTTTCGTCGTAGATTTCTTCATTCTGTTCGCCCAGCACAATCGGCGCAACTGTGTCGGCGGTCTGCGGCTGGTAACCCTCGACCAAAAGATACTGTATCTCGCCCGGTGTCACCTGCTGGAAACCGAGTTCAACCGCCCTGGATTGCAGCCGGGGAATGCTTTTGAGATCGGCGATGTCAGCCCGCAACTGCTCATTGACCCGTTCCAGATCGTCGCGTTGTTCCAACAATTCGCGTAAACGCCGGTTAGTGGTGGCATCCGACACCACCTGTGACAGATACAGCCCGCCCAGAATCAGCGCGATGAAGAACCCCAGAGTCGCCAGGGCAATGACCTGCCGCTGGGGCCGCCAGCCAGTCTGGCGCAGCGCATGTCCGATCCAATTCTGATTGCTCATCGCTTCTCAACAACCCTTAACTTCGCACTGCGGCTGCGGGGATTGCGCTCAACCTCATCGTCGCTGGCAGTCAGGGGTTTGCGCGTTATCAAGCGCACAATGGCCGCTTTCTCCTCCAGCACCATCCCCGGCGGAGACACAATTTCGGTGCTGGCGTCTTTGAATGTCTGCTTGACGATGCGATCTTCCAGGCTGTGAAAGCTGATGACCGCCAGCCGTCCACCGGGGCGCAGCAGATCAACCGCCAGCGGCAGCGTCCGCTGGATCGTCCCCAGTTCATCATTTACGGCGATACGCAGCGCCTGAAATGTGCGGGTGGCCGGGTGAATGTGGTGTTCACGTTTCGCCATTGGTACCGCGTTCTCGATCACGGCTGCCAGTTCGCCGGTACGAGTATAAGGACGGTGGGCGACCACCGCTCGCGCAATTCGCCGGCTGTACCGCTCCTCACCATACTGGTAGAAGATGTCGGCCAGTTCGCCCTCGTCGTAGGTATTGACCAGTTCCGACGCTGGTGGATGCAGGCCCGTCGGATCAAAGCGCATATCCAGCGGACCGTCACGCATGAAGGCAAAACCGCGCTCCGCCGTATTAAGCTGCATGGACGAAACACCCAGATCGAGCAGAATCCCATCGACCGGGGAGCGTATATGATCGGCCATATCGGCATAGCTGGCCTGGATTAACGTCACCCGTTCGTCGTCACCGACGGTCTGCCGTGCCAGATCAAGCGCGTGTGGATCGACATCAAAGCCGACTACCTGGGCCGCTCCGGCGGCCAACATGGCACGGGTATGCCCTCCGGCACCGACTGTGCCATCGATGATCGTCTTGTCAGCCGGTTGCAATGCCTGGATGACGTCATCCAACATGACAGGGATATGGTGTTCCAACGGGTATCCTCTCACTCACTACCGCTAGTATATCAAACTGTCCGGGGGACACCATACGCCGCGTCAATTGCCCGTTTCAACTGGCGGGCGCGATTGCGAATAGCGTCCTGTCCCATCGAGCCATCACCCGTCAGCCAACCGGCCATGCCACACGATACCGCTCCCGCATTGAGGAACAACGGCACATTCTCGGCGTTCATGCCACCGTTGATCTGAAACTTCATATGCTTGAGCGGGCCGAACATGGCCTTGAAGTAATCCACGCCAAGAGCGCCAATCGGGAACAACTTGAGCAGCGGCACACCCATCGCCCAGGCGGCGACGGCTTCACTCGGCGTCGTCACACCGGGGGCCATCAACACACCCGCATCCAAGACCACCCGCACGACCTCCGGTTGAAAGGCGGGCGAGACCACAAAATCAGCCCCGGCGGCGACCGCCTGCTGCGCCGCTTCAACGGTGAGGACGGTCCCCATGCCCACGCAGGCATCGTCACCAAACGTCTGCTTGATGGCCTGCATCGACTCGAACGGCTGGGGCGAGTTCATCGTGTATTCAAAGACACGGATACCCTCTTCGTAGAGCGTCCTGGCCGTCTCTACCGCTGAATGCGGCGAGAACCCCCCGCGCATACCGGCCATCAGATGTCCCTCTGCAATCACATTGAAGACGGTCTGGCTGTCCATCCAGCACCTTTCGCATATAATGAATCATGGAAAAAGTCTATCACAGGGGGCCAGGATGCTAAAGCATCTGTCATATGTGCTGCTGATTACCAGTTTGTTGATCGTCGGATGTCAGAGTGAGGAATCGACATCCCTGCCGACACGGGTGCAGATCGCGGTGGAACCAACGACCACGCCAATGCCGGAAGCGACAGCGACGGCCACCCTGTTTCGCCCCGGTCCGACGCTGCCACCGACCTTCACACCAACGCCCTCACCGACGCCGTTTGTGCCGCCGACCCACACCCCTACACCAGAGGGTTTTGATCTCAACGGCACCCTGTATTACATCTACAACGAGAATACCATTATCGCCCTCTCCGGCGATGGCTCCCGCGAAGAGTTTCTGGTGAACTACGGCCTGGATGTGCCGATCAGCGACCTTGCCATCTCTCCCGATGAAGAACTGCTCGCCTTTGTCGGCCCTGGCAGCGGCAGCGCCCGTGAGATCATCGTCAGCAGCCGTGATGGCACGTACACTCAGCCGGTGACCTGCCTGGGCTTCGCCGATGTGCGCCTGCCGACATGGAGCGCCGACGGCGAGCGCATCGCCTTCCTGGCCGCACCGACGGTAGGCGCGCCGCTCAATATCTACAGTGCAAGCTGGATCGGCAGCAACAACTGCCCGGAAGGCAACGACCAACGGCTGCTTTTGGAGCTAAACAGCAGCGAACTCAGCGGATTGGCCTATGATCCACGCGGCAGACGCCTGCTTTACAGCAATGGGCCGATTTATGTCTTCGATCTGGAGACCGGCGTGACATTCCCGCCGGTGACGGAGACAGGCAATCTGGGACCGGATTTCGCGCTGAAGTTCAGTCCGGTAGACGATTTCTTGCTGGCCTACTTGCAGGACAGTGTGGGCGCACAGGACCGCTACGGTGGCTATCTACGCGGCATTATCCCGCGTGCCAACGATGTGCTGGCCCCGGTGGAGTTTGACATCCGGCTCCTGACGCTGCACTTCGATTGGAGCCGTGACGGCACGCGGATTCTGACTTCATCGTCCAGCAGTGTCGTCGTCTACACCGTTCGCGGCGGCGACACCGATGTGGTTCTAGCCGCCGCCAATCTGCCGCCGATGGCCGTGTTCAATCCGGCAGGGGATCGTATCGCCTATATCGACTCCGATCCGCAGATCAACAGCCTGCCACAGATTTACACCGTCGGATTAAGCGGCTTCAATCCAACGCAGATCACAACACACACCGAAGGTACCATCAACGACTTACACTGGCTGCCCGGTGGGTTTTAGTTGAATGACAAACACGGAAAAACCATGTTACATTATAAACATCTTCTTGATTGCGAAAGGGACAACGATGTTTAAGAGACGCCACCTGCTGGCAATGGTTTTGCTGGTCCTGATGGTGACGCTGGCCGCTGTGTCGGTCAACGCCCAGACGGAGTATACCCATGTCGTTCGCCCCGGTGACACGCTGCGCGTCCTGGCAACCCAATACAGCACCACATGGCAGGCGATTGCCACCCGTAACGCCCTGCCGAATCCCAACCGGATTTACCCCGGTCAGGTGCTTATCATCCCGGTTGGATCGTATACGGCACCACCGGTCTATTCCCAGACGTATACGGTGCAGGGAGGGGATTCCCTGACCGGGATTGCCGCACGCTTCGGGGTCTCACTGGACGCCCTGGTTCAGGCCAACCCGATCACACGGACCAGCTATATTTATCCGGGACAGGTCCTCAATATACCGGGGACGGCTGCACCCCCCACCTACGTGCCACCCTACCATCCACCCCGCCAGACCTATTATGGGCGCTATACCGTGCGTTATGGCGATACCATGTTCGCCATCGGCAGGGATTTCGGGCTGGACGTGTGGACGATTGCTCGTGCCAACGGCATCTTGAATCTGAACCGCATCTACGCCGGCCAGTCTCTGATTATTCCGGGGCGCTAATCCTGATCGGATTGAGAACCGGGCGTTCTGAATGGCGAAAAGCGCCGGGGAAGTCCGGTTCGATCTCTTTTTCCTTGCCACGCCAGGCGTTAACCACCCGTCGTCAGCCGCCGCAGCGTCGTCACGATCTCGGCAACACAGCTTGCATACACGGCATCGTTGTGGTACTCACGCAAATCAATGTGGTGGATGTTCTTCAGCAAAAACGGAATCTTGCACTGATGGTCGATCAAGACCGGCACGATCTTCTTGTCTTCTTCAAAGCAGTAATTCCACTCGGCCTGGACATACTTTGAGGCTTTGGCGTGGTTGGACAGCATCAGGAGCATCACAGTGGTCTGTTCCAGTGCTTCCTGAATCTCGTTGTTCCAGACGGTCCCGGCACTGATACCGGCTTTATCAACCCACAACTGGATCGGCTCGTCCTTCAAGACCTTTTCCAGGTCCTCGATTATTCGCTGCACCAACACCTGGTCCATGCGCGAATAGCTGACAAACACCAGATATTCCTGGTCCTCTTCTATCAGCAATTCATGATTGTGGCGATACTGACTGATGAGCTTGACAATGCCTTCGAGAAACACCGGATTCGACCGGATCACCCGGCGAAAGGCATCCAGACCCAGTTCAACGGTGGTGCTGTTGACCGTCGTATACACATCCGCCGTGCGCGGTTCGCCGCTGAGCAGCGACATCTCACCGAAAAAATCGCCGCTGCGCTTGCGGGCGAGAATGGTCTTGCCGCCATCAGGCTTCTGCTTGGCGACGGCCACCTCACCATCGACAATGATGTAAAATGTGCGTTCAGTCGATCCCTCGTGACACAGATAGGCCCCCGGCGGGTGCTGGCTCACGCTGACGACATTCATGACCTCGCGGAATGTCTGTTCATCGGGGTTGTTGAAGACATTCCGTACAATATCCTCGACCTGTGGTTGCATGGCTCTTTCCCTGCTCGATCCGGACTAACTGTATTATAACCGAATTTAAAGTAATTCTTTGATGGTTTCCGCCAGTTGCGTGTTGATCCCCTGCACAGCCGCCAGATCATCCACGCTGGCGCTGCGAATGGCGTCTATCGAGTTATCGAACGCCTTCAGCAGCGCCTTACGCTTTTTGGGACCGACTCCCGGTATGGTTTCCAGCCGGCTCGCCATACCCAATTTCGTGCGCTGCTGGCGATGGCTGGTGATGGCGAAGCGATGGGCTTCATCCCGCACCCGCTGCACCAGATACAGCGCCGGACTGCTGCGCGGGAGCAGTACGGATGTCTCGCGTCCTGGCATGAACAGTTCTTCCTGGCGTTTCGCCAGCGACGCCACCGGCACCCGGTCGAGCAGGTTGAACTCCGCCAACACCTCGACGGCGACATTCAACTGGCCTTTTCCGCCATCAATCAGCAGCAAATCGGGCAGCAGCCGCCATGTTTCGTCGCGGTCAGGCTTGCCAGGTACGTTGGGGGCAGGATTCTCGTTGGTGTTGACGTAGCGGGTGAAACGCCTCGTCAGCGCCTCGCGCATCGACTGGTAATCGTCGCTGCCGGCATGGGTCACAGTGCGGATGTTAAAGCGGCGGTATTCGTTCTTGCGTGGGGCTGCCCGCAGGAAGACAACCCGGCTGGCGACAATGGCCGTCCCCTGGGTGGTGCTGATGTCGTAACACTCGATCCGGTTCGGTACCGTCGGCAGATTGAGCGCCGCCTGGAGTTCGGCCATCGCCTGCTCCTGTTTGACGTTGTCCGCTTCATACTGCGCCCGGAACATACGCATGGACTCGACGGCGTTCTCCTCAGCCATTTTGACCAGATCGCGCTTGCTACCCCGCTGCGGCACGGTGATCTGCACCTTGCTGCTGCTGCGTTTGTCACTCAACCAACGCTCGATGATCCGTGCCTCTTCGACCTCGTTGGGCAGGATCAACTCGCGGGGAACATCATCGATCTTGCCGTAAAACTGCGTGATAAACTGGCTCAGGACGGACTCGTCGCTTTCGTCCTCGGTATTATCCAGACGGCGTGCGTCGCTGCCGATCAGCTTGCCGTTGCGGATGAAAAGAATCTGCACCATTGCGTCGTTGTGATCCCGTGTCAGCGCGATGACATCCTGGTCGGTCATCTTCGGGCTGACAGCGCGGTGGCGCTGGGTGATGTATTCGATGGCCGTAAGCTGATCGCGGATGACGGCGGCCCGCTCAAATTCCAGATTCTCAGCACAGCGATTCATCTCCGCCGTCAGCCTTTCGACCACCGGCTCAGATCGTCCGCCAAGAACATCCATCAATTCCTTAATCATCGCCCGGTACTCGTCTTTGTTCACCTTACCGATGCAGGGCGCATTGCACAAACCGATGTCCCAGAACAGACAGGCCCGCTCATCCTTACCCGTGATGTCCCGGTCACAGGTCAAATACGGGAAAGCTTTGCGCAGGACACGCAGGGTGTTCTGCACCGCCCACATAGCGGCATACGGGCCGAAATAGCGGCTGCCATCCTTGTTGATCCGGCGCGTGGTCTCGACTTTGGGAAAATCGTCCTGCCATGTCACCCGGATATACGGATAGCGTTTGTCATCCTTCATCAGGACGTTGAAGCGCGGCTTATGGCGCTTGATGAGTGTTTCTTCCAGAATCAGCGCCTGAACCTCGCTCTCGGCGACGATGATGTCGATGTCGGCCACGCGCTCGCGCATCTGCAACGTCTTGGGGTTGGGATCGCTTTCCGGCGCACTGGTGAAATAGCTGCGCACACGCTGCCGCAGCCGTTTGGCCTTGCCGATATAGATGATCTTACCGCTGCTGTCCTTCATCAGATAGACACCGGGCTTCAGCGGCAGATTCTTGAGGATGGTCTCGATATGTTCGGGCGTTTGAAATGTCATATTACGGTATCGGAATGATTGCAATTATGTTCGGATTTTAGCGCAGACCGGAAGGAGTTGCGAGGCCCCCCAAAGATTGAGGTATTTTTCGGACAACTATCTAACTGACGTTACGCAGCCAAGCGAACAGGCTGCAAGGTATGTAAAGTCTGAAA
>CAYQJO010000027.1:0-28979 GCA_964417785.1 uncultured Anaerolineaceae bacterium
GGGATGACTGGCGCGATCTGGCGGGTAGTGCGCCGGTGATCGGTCAATACGACGATTTGCCTGGCTGGAAGGGGCTGCTGCCGCAGGCGCATCTGGCGTAGTATCGACAGATAGGCGACGAAGCTGACCAGCACAAGCATTGCAGTGTTGACGGTGACGAAAAGAATGAAAGCATACACGACATCGAATCCTTAATAACTGATTCGATTGTACGCGCAGCTTCACACACGCTCAATTATACCGCCGTCGTAATATCGTTTGTTTTTGGTACGAATCAAAAAATCCTCACCTGATGTGAGGATTTACTGGGAGACCAGGACTCGAACCTAGAACTACAGGGCCAGAACCTGTTGTTTTGCCGATTAAACTATCTCCCAATCAGTTTGGATATACTATCACGACGGTATACGAGCGTCAAGACTCAAGGATGTTGATTGCCGTGCGAATCCGGCGCAGCGATTCAGGCTTGCCGATGATCTCCATCGACTCGAATGTCGGTGTGGAGATACGCTGGCCGGTTACGGCGACGCGCATGGCCCCGAAAACCTGACCACGCTTCAGTTGCAATTTGTCTACCAGCCCTTCGGCCACGCTGTGGATGTGGTCGGTATCCCATGCAGTTTCATCGACTGCTTCCAGCACCGGCAGTGACTCTTCGAGCAGTTGGCGTGTGCCAGCCGCATCCATTTTCTTCTGGATCAGGTCGTCCGTGATGGGAGGGTGGAAGTCATCGCAGAAGAAGAATCCGGCCATCTCGATCACATCCTTGAAGGACTTGATGCGCGTTTTGACCAACGGAATCACCTGGCGCAGAATTTTTTCATCGACGGTGTAGCCGGCCTTTTGCAGCACAGCGCGCAGATGCTCAGCCAGTTCGTCATCGTTCATCTTCTCGCGGATATAGACCCCGTTGAGCCAGTCGAGCTTTTCGATGGGAAAAACGCTGTTGGCCGGGTTGATGCCGCTGCCGTCAAAGCGGGTGATAGCTTCCTCCACGTCGAAGACCTCGCGTTCGTCACCGAAGTTCCAGCCGACATTGGTGAGGAAGTTAACCACCGCCGGGGCGTAATAACCGGCTTCTACGTACTCCTGCACCAGAACCAGGACTTTCTGCTTGCCTTCCTGGTAAGCGGTGTGGCGTTTGCTCAGCTTGCCCTTGCCGCTGGGATTGAGGATGACCGGCAGATGGGCGTAAACCGGGATGTCCCATCCGAACGCCTGCCACAGGTGAATGTGCAGCGGCAGCGACGGCAGCCACTCGATTGACCGGGTGACATGGCTGATCTCCATGAACTGATCGTCGATGATATGGGCCAGATGATAGGTCGGGAATCCGTCGGATTTGAGCAGCACCATATCCTGCATGACGCTGTTGTCGAACTCGACTTTGCCGCGCACGAGGTCTTCGGTGACCGTCTTGCCTTTGTGCGGCGCTTTAAACCGGATCACCGGCTTGCGGCCCTCGTCAATATAACGCTGTTCCTGTTGTGGCGTCAGATTGCGGTGCCGTCCGTCGTAGCCACTCAAACCCTTTGCCTTGCGCTCTTCGGCGATGTCGGCCAGTTCCTCTGATGAATCATAGGCGCGGTAGGCATGATCGTGTTCGACCAGCCAGTTCGCCCATTTCTGATAGAGGTCCAACCGCTCGGATTGGGTGTAGGGACCATAGGGGCCGCCTTTATCCGGGCCTTCGTCCCATTCCAGGCCGAGCCAGCGCAGCCCACTCATCACCTGTTCCAGCGCACCTTCTACGAATCGCTTCTGATCGGTGTCTTCCACCCGCAGCACGAACTGTCCGCCATAATGACGGGCCAGCAGCCAGGTAAACAACGCCGTGCGGGCGCTGCCGATGTGTAAAGGCCCTGTCGGGCTGGGCGCAAAACGGGTACGAACTGTGGTCACGACAAACTCTCCTTAAGCGATACGACGACGGCGAACGATGACACTTTGTGCGAGGCCCACCCCTGCCAGCATGGATAGCAGGGAGGTGCCGCCGGAACTGATAAAGGGCAGGGTCAGGCCCGTAACCGGGAGCATACCGAGGTTCATGCCGATGGACACCACTGTCTGGAAGAAGATCATGGCTGCAACACCATAGCAGATCATGCTTCCGAGCGGATCGACGGCCAATCGTGCGCCGCGCAAGATGCGCATAATGACAACGCCGATCAACCCCATGACGGCGACTCCGCCGATGAACCCTAACTCTTCGGCTATGACGCTGAAGATGAAGTCGGTATGGCGCACCCGCAGGAAACGCAATTGGGTCTGCGATCCATTGGCGTATCCCTTACCGATCAGACCGCCGGAGCCAATACTGATGGACGCCTGACGGATGTTGTATTCCGATCCCTGGCTGGCGGCCAGTTCATCCTCTTCCTGCGTGATTCCGATGAAGGTTGTGATCCGCGCTCGTTGGTAGGGCTGCATCTGGCTCCATAGTAAGGGGGCCAGCAGAATGCCGAGCAGGGCGAACATGGCGATATGTTTAAGTTGCAGTCCGGCAGCCCAGATGAGTGCAAACCACAGAACGACGAATACGATGGTGGTTCCCAGGTCTGGTTGCAGAAAGATGAGCAGGGCGGGTACGGCAACGTGCAGGCCGGAGCCGACAACGGTAGGCAGGCGATCCAACCGATCATAGCGGTTAGACAGCCAGTGTCCTAACGTGACGATGATGATGATCTTGCCGATTTCCGACGGTTGGATCAAGATGCCGAGGTTAATCCAGCGTTTGGCACCGGCATCGCCTTCCTGACCGACGATGGGAACCAGCAGCAGTAAACCGACCATGCCAAGATAAAGCCAGACATGCGAACTACCGAGCAGACGATAGTCCACGACCGTGAGTACCACGATCAGCACCATGCCGATCACCGCATATTGAATCTGGTTGGGGACACGGCTGATGAGATCGTCTGAGATAGCGTCCATGGTGGCGCTGCGGATCATCAAAATGCCGAATACGACCAGAATAACCGTCGTACCCAGCAGAATATAATCAAACTGGCGTAAAAGATTGGCGTAGCGCATGGCATTCACACGTAGCTAAAAGAACCGATGGCATTATAGCGAAGGCTCTACCAGCGGTGAAGGTGTGATGTGTGCGGCAGGGGATGTTGGATCAGCCGTCTTGCTTTTTGGCGTCGGCCTTTGCATCCGTGCGGTCGTCGTCATCATCGCTATCGTCGGAAGCGGCCTGTACGCTCTTTGAGAAAGGAATCTCCGCGATCAGCTTGTTCTGGTTGCGGTCGCGCTGTTCCAGAGCGATTTCGACATCCTCACCGGAGACGGCGACATACTTGGAGATCACCGCCAGAATTTCCTCTTTCATCTCCTTCAACCGTTCTGGTGGGAGGTTGATCCGATCATGGACCAAAACGAATTGCAACCGCTCTTTGGCGCGGTTGGCGCTGCTGTTATCCCGACTTCGCCCTAACATACGATCAATTAATCCAGACATTTTAGACCTCACGACTCGTTCTGATTACCGGCAAACAGCCGCGCAAGGCGCTGGAACAGATTGCCAGGGGTATCTAACTGCATAAATTCGACATGCTCACCGTTCATGCGGCGGGCGATGTTGCTGAAGGCCATCCCCGCTCTTGAATTGATATTCAGGGTGACGGGGATGCCGCTGTTGGATGCCGGGATGACATGATCGTCTTCCGGCACGATACCGAGCAGGTGGATGGCGAGAATATCGGTGACATCGTTTGCGGAGAGCATTTCGCCCCGGCGCACCATGTCTATATTTACCCGGTTCAGGATCAATTGGGCTGGCCCCTTGTTCTCGGCTTCGATCAGGCCGATGATCCGGTCCGCGTCCCGCACCGCAGAAACTTCGGGGTTGGTCACGATAATCACTTCGTCAGCCGGTGCGACAGCGTTGCGAAAACCACGTTCGATTCCCGCAGGTGAGTCGATCAAGATAAAGTCGAATTCCTCACGTAATTTGTTGCAGAGGTTAACCATGTCGGATGGGCTGACCGCTGTTTTGTCGCGGGTCTGGGCCGATGGTATCAGATATAGGTCGGCAAACTGCTTGTGTTTGATCATGGCCTGCCGCAATTTGCACCGGCCTTCGACCGCGTCCACCAGGTCGTAGACAATCCGATTTTCCAGTCCCATGACAACATCCAGATTTCGCAGCCCAATATCGGCGTCGATGACGACAACTTTTTTGTTCAACCGCGCCAATGCTACCGCCAGATTGGCTGCTGTTGTGGTTTTGCCCACGCCGCCTTTGCCTGACGTGATGGTGAACGCTTTTGCTCCCATGAGCGGTCCTTTCCTTTGTTAATGTTTCCAGGCTTCCACGACAATCTGGTTGTTGCGGACGAACGCCGTTTCCGGTTGCACTTTGCGGCGTTTGTCGGGTGGTGATGTCGTGATATGTCCAGCGATTCGCAGTTGGGTTGGGGTCATATCCAGTGCGCATACGACGGCTTTGTCGTCACCGTTGGCCCCGGCGTGGACATTGCCCCGAAGTTTGCCCCATACAATAATATCGCCACCGGCGATAATCTCCGCGCCGGGGTTTACATCGCCATAGACGACCACATGGCCCTGGCTGCTGACTGTCCGTCCAGATCGTAAGGTGCGCTTTATCATGACGCCGGTGGCCCCTTCTTCCATCGGGCTGATGGGCAAGGCTTCGTGCAATGCTGCATCCGGGTGACGATTGTTGGTCCCGGTACGTAGATCGAGCGCTGTGGCTGCCTCAATCGTGGTGGCGCTGTCACTGATAACCATCGTCAGTGTCAGCCCCCGTCGTTCCAGCAGCGCCTTCAGCCCGATCAAATCGTGTTTGGGGACCGGGCGTTCGCCCAACTCCACTGTCACCCGTGCGCCAGCAAAGAACTCGCTACGCTCATCGATTCGCGCAGCCAGATCGCCAGTTACGCTCAGCCATTCTTCGAGTGGGTTCAGTGTAATGTGTAATCCGTCCTGCAAGCCCTTGATAACCACTCGTTCTTCGCCCATGCGATTATTACCTGATCGAAATTGAAGCATACAATAATGATACATGTTTTTTGATTATATGCTATGTACTGGCGAGGAGATACAGCGGCAGCAGCAAATAAGCCAGTGCCAAAGGCGTGCGCAGCGATGAATAACCGCTCTTGACTGCCCAATCGGCCATCGTGTGGATGGCGTAGGTGATCCAGATCACCTGGATGATGTAGAGCGGTGTCAACAGAATGTCGCGGTCCCGACCGAAATAGACCAAACCGAACAATCCGTAGAGTGCAAAGGCCAGCATCAGGACAATGCCCAGAACCGGGTACCAGCGAGCCATCCGGGTCAATCCCAGAATCGCCAGGATCGCACCGGCGAACGTAAACTGCATGACGAGCAACTCAATTAGATTGACCCAACGCACGCCCTCGCGCCAGCCGTCGGCGACGATATAGCGAATGTGGATGTCGGCCTCGTGCAGGTCAAGGGCAGTCGCTTGCCACCAATCTGAATCGATATAGGTCCCGGCAATCCCGGCGATTCCGCCGGTGAACACAACCGCCATCACCACCCAGTACCAGCGAGGTAAGGGGGAGTGCGACAGCCATAGGCCGATGGCTGTCGCGGGCAGCAGCAAAACAAACAGAGGGTCGTTGAGGACCCCTAATGTGAGAATAACCAGCAGACCGATGTACTCCTGCATGCCAACCGTTTGTGTCGGTGCTTCATCGGCACGCGGCAGGCGTGTCCGCAGCACATGCACCAGAATAAACAACAGCCATGCGGTAAGTAATCCGGTGAGGCGCAGGCTGCGCGGCGTGCCGATCTGGCTCCAGAAGATCAGGGCGAAGATCACCATCCCCACGCCCAGGGCGATGTAGGCACGGCGGGTGGTGGTTATGACCAGCCCGCTGATGATACCGGCTGATGCGATGGCAAGCACAATCGTCGCCGGCAAAACCACATGAACGCCGCCGGTCTGTGACCAGAATGCCGGACTGAAGGCCAGTGCCAGTCCCCCGGCGAAGGACTCGATGGCACCCAGATTACGCAGGGTCAGCGCTGTACCCAGGATGACCAGGGCCAGACCGCTGGCGCGAATCAAGGGGGTATTGCCGGCCAGGATGAAAGCGACCCAGGCTGTGCCGGTGGCGAGAACCGGTGGCAGCCAGTAGCGGATCAGGGAGCGGGGGCGGTCGGCGAATGCGTTCATTGTTCAACGGGTAAGGCTGCCAGTGGAGCTGGCTGCGCCCGATTCTCACGCTCGTTTGTCAGGCGCACATATGCCTCCAATGTCTCAACTACAATCGGCAGGGCGTTGCGGGAGCCTTCGTCACCGTTATATACAAATCCGACAACCAGAATTTCCGGTTCCTCATAGGGTGCGAAGGCCGCAAACCAGGCGTGCGACGGCCACGCGCCGAAGACACACAGGCCAAGCGGACGGGCGATGTCGTCACAATACTCGGCAGTACCGGTCTTGCCCGCGATGTTGATATACGGCAGGTTGGCCGGTTGTGCTGTGCCGCCTTCTTCGGTGACAGCCGCCCGCATCCCTTCACGGATGAACGCCAGATTGTCGCTTGAGACGAAAGCCGGGGTGTAATTGGTGTCAAAGCGAATGGGATCGCACACGCGGTCGAAGAAGCCATAGCCTTCCGGCACGTTGACGGTGTATTCGCGCAAATCGGTGATAAGCGGATCGGGATTGATGTCAAACGTGGCGCGATAATTCTGCGGATCGCATCGGGCCGGGTTGTAAGTCTCTCCGGCGGTGGGTTCGCAGGTGCAGGCCAGACTGGCCGGTCCCTGGATAATCATATCCTCCACCAGCAGGAGCGTCACCGATCCATCCGGGTTGGCCCTATCCAGATTGACCGTGCGCAGCACCTGCGGCTCAAAGGGCCGCGTGATGTTGCGCTCGGCGTCCAGGAATTCGCGGATCAGCGTGGGCCGGTGCAGTGTGCCATCGTTGACAATTGTGGCGACGGCGCTAAGCAGTTGCAGCGGCGTGACGTTGATGTAGCCCTGACCGACGGAAGCGTTGTAGGTATCGCCAGTAGACCAGTTTTCGCCATGTGTGATGCGCTTCCAGGTGCGGTCAGGCATCCGACCGACCAGTTCACCGGGTAGCTCGATCCCCAGCTTGGACCCGATCCCCAATGCCGTACCGTAGCGGAACAAATCCGGGATATTCAGACCTCCAGGGCGCAGGGTTTGCGGGCTGAGGTCCAGGTTGCCACCGCCGACCTGATAGAAATAGACATTGCAACTCCAGGCGATAGCGCTCTTGAGATCGACATAACCGTGACCATCACGCTTCCAACAGACAAAACGCTGGTCGGCGGCGCGGTCGTTCTCGGCATAGAAATTGGGGACCACGATGTCGCCGCCGTCGAACAGGCGAGTGTTGGGGTCGATGACATTTTCCTCCAACACACCCGCCGCCGTGATGACCTTAAACGTTGATCCCGGTGGGTAGCGGGCGCTAACGACCTGGTTGACCAGCGGTTTGCGCCGATCTTCCACCACATCCAGATAGTATTCTACATCAATGGCACGGGCGAAGCGGCTGTTATCATAACTGGGATAGCTGACCATGACCAGCACTTCACCGGTGCGCGGGTCCATTGCCATGACCACGCCCTGTTCTGTGATGAGGCGACCGGCTTCTGAGTTGATGAAGCGGATACGGTCGACGAGTGCCTGCTGCGCCACCGTCTGGAGTTCTACGTCAATTGATAGGCGCAGATTCTGGCCGGCGATCGGCGGAATCCGTTCGAGTTCGCGGATTTCCTCACCGGCTACATCGATCTCACGCCGCCGGATACCGCGTTCACCCGCCAGCACATCCTCCATATAGGCTTCCAGGCCCGCATAACCGATGCGGTCAAAGGCGGGATCGTAACCCAGTTCGATCAGTTCAAGCTGATCCTCTGCCGGGATAGGTCCCATGTAGCCGATGATATGGGATGTGATCTCGCCGGTCGGGTATTGACGTACCGCCGCTTCCTGGACATCGACACCGGGTAGATCGTAACTCTCTTCCAGGATGCGCAGCGCCACATCGACCGGTACGTCCTGAGCGATGGGTACCGGGCGGAACGGCGCGATACCTGCGCCTTCCTGGACCAGTTCTTCGATACTGCGCACATTCTCGTTGTTGGCGGCGGCAATTGCGCTGGTGGGAGGAACGCCGGTAAGGGCCGACAACCGGTTATAGATCGCCAATTCGTCTTCCCGGCGGGTGGGGAGTTCTGCCGGGATGATTCGCACCACATACGCTGGCACATTCACGGCTAATGGCTGGTCGTAGCGGTCGAAGATCACGCCACGATCCGCCGGAATAGGCAGTTCGTTGATCCGGTTTTCGTCAGCGCCAAGCTGTGCATCGGCGAAGTTGATAATTTGCATCTGATACATGCGCAGAGCGAAGATGATGAAGACGGCGAAGACAATGCCCTGGAAAAAGGTCAGACGCCAGCCCTGGAAGGGGAAGATACGATTGCTCATAAAACGTACTCCTTAACGGTTGGCGGGCGCTTGTCTCTCGATACGGCGCTGGATGCGCCGCACAAACCAGTATATCGGCCAGATGAAGATCAGATTGTAGAATGCTGTGGGCGCTGTGACAAAGGTCAAACTGGTCAGCCAGTCGATAGGGTGTCCAATGAGCGCCAGGATTACCATGCTGATGACATCCTGCAAGATGGTGCCGGTGAGGACCAGTCCCACCAGAATCACAAAGCCGACCCGGTAAACCTGCTGCCCAAGTCCGCTGACGGCAAAGACCATGGCGAGCAGCCCCATGACCGAGGTTCCGGTGGGATTGTACGAGAGCAGGTCGAGCGTGATGCCACCGACAAAGGCCCAGATGACAGCCTCATCCAGGTCGCTGTTGATGGACCAGCTAACCACCAGCAGAAATACCAGATCAGGTGAACCGCCGAGCAGCCGGATGGTCTGCAAGGCACCGGCCTGCAAGGCGGCAGCGACAACCAGAATGGGTAGACTGAGAAAGCTGCCCATCTACTCTTCTTCATCGTCCACTTCAAACTCAGACAGGTCCACTGGTTCAAAACTGGTGACGATCAACACTACTTCGAGTGCGGCGAAATCGACCAGACTGCGGACCTCGGCCTGCTGGTCTAACTCAAACTCAAACTGCCGTCGGCTGGTAACCTGCCCGATGACAATATCAGGTGGGAAGTTACCACCCAGCCCCGATGTGATTACGACATCGCCCACCTGGACTTCGGCGTCCAACGGAATCAGGCGCATACGCAGGTTACCCGTCAAACGGCCTTCGACGGTCCCCTGAGTGCGGGTGGTCTGTAAGCGGGCGCTGATGAAGCTGCTTTCGTCGGTAACCAGCAGCACCCGCGACGCATTCGCCTGAACGTCAATGATACGTCCCACCAATCCCTGTTTGGTCACAACGGGCATACCGCGTTGGATGCCATCGCGTGTACCCCGGTTGACCACGATAGTGCGTAAGATTCCGTTTTGATCGTAATTGATGACATCGGCTGCCAGGGTTTCCTGATCCTGAGCGGTGTTGGTGTAATCCACCAGATCAGCGATCCGCTGGTAGTCGCTGGCGATTTCACGTAGTTCGACCAGCTCGGCCTGGAACTGAGCCAGTGCTTCCTCAAGCTCGGCGTTGCGTGCCCGGAGTTCCTGGATTTCGGTGAGGTCACCGGCGACACCATCAATTGATTGGGTTACATCATGGAATACGCCCGACAGCACATTAAGGGGTGTGGCAGCGATACCCTCAACCGATGACAGCGTACCGGCGGCGCTGGCAACAATCAGGCCGCTGCACAAAAACATGCTGACGAAGAAAAAAGCGATCCGGTTTGCTCGCCAGTTACGTCTCAAGCGAAAATCCCTGGACTCGATAACATCATGTGGATTATATCAGACAGAGGGTGTGGCTTTAATGGCGTGTGCTGCCACGTTCGGTCCCGACCAGCAGGCGACGCAGATTGTTGTAGTCTTCCAGGACGCGACCGGCACCGCGTGCCACGCAGGTCATGGGGTCATCGGCGACCCAGGTGCGGATATTGACTTCTTCCGCCAGGCGTTCGGCCAGCCCTTGCAGCAGGCTGCCACCACCTGCCATGCAGATGCCACTTTCCATCAGGTCCGCGATTAACTCCGGTGGGGTGTCGTCCAGAGCGTCTTTTACTGTGTCGATGAGAATATCGACCGAGCCGGCAATCGAGTCGCGCATTTCAATCGAACTGACCTCGACTGAAGCGGGTAGGCCGGTTACAAGATTGCGACCTTTGACATTGTGGGTGCGTTCCTGTGGCAGCGGGTAGGCCGAACCGATCTCGATCTTAACACGCTCGGCGGTCGGTTCGCCGATCAGCAGATTATGCTTGGTTCGCATGAACTGCACGATGTCCTCGTCCATTTCGTCACCGGCGACGCGGATGGACCGGCTGATGACGATGCCACCGAGAGAGAAAATGGCGATTTCGGTGGTGCCGCCGCCGATGTCGATAACCATGCTGCCGCGTGTCTCCGTGACTGGCAGGCCAGCACCGATAGCCGCAGCGACTGGCTCCTCGATCAGGTAGACTTCGCGTGCGCCAGCGCTGACCGCTGCGTCGTAGACGGCGCGTTTCTCCACTTCCGTGACACCGCTGGGGATGCCCACCACCACACGCGGGCGCGGAATCGGCACCCAGGTGTGTTCGTGCGCCTTGCGGATCAGATGGTCCAGCATGGCTTCTGTGATTTCAAATTCGCTGATGACACCATCCCGCAGTGGACGGACGATCATGATGTCTCTGGGGTTCTTGCTCCACATCTCTTTGGCACGCGCACCAACCTCAATGGGCCGCCGAGTTTTCTTCTCGGTGGCGACAAATGAGGGTTCATTGATGACAATCCCTTTGCCACGCACGTATACCAGCGTATTGGCTGTTCCGAGGTCGATGCCGACATCCAGGGAGAACAGACCAAAGAAATAGTCGAGTGGACTTAACACACAATGCTCCTAACAGAGATGCATCGTCACGCAGTGCGAGATTATAACACAACAAAACCGATGCGGAATATGCGGCTATAATATGGATCATGGCGAAACTGGTAGAAACTGTACTGCGTAATATTCGACAAAACAACTTATTCTTTCCCGATGAGCGGGTGTTGGTTGCCGTGTCCGGTGGACCGGATTCACTGGCGCTGCTGCACATGCTGCATTTTGCTGGTCAGCCACTCGTCGTGGCGACATTCGATCACCAGATTCGACCGGACTCCGCCGAGGATGTCGGCTTCGTCCAATCAACTGCGGTAGAGTGGGGGGTGCCATGCTACACCGGCAGCGCCGATGTGCCGGCACAGGCAAGCGGGATCGGTCTGGAACTGGCGGCCCGTCAGGCGCGATACAGCTTTCTGGCCCAGGTGGCCCGTCAGGTCAACGTGAGCAAAATCGTGGTCGCCCATCACCTGGACGATCAGGCGGAGACCGTCTTGCTGCATGTGCTGCGTGGGGCAGGGCTGAGCGGCTTGCAGGCCATGCGTTTTGCCAGTCCCGTACCGGATGCACCCGATTTGATGCTGGTCCGGCCTCTGCTCAATGTCACCCGTGAAGAAATCGAACGCTACTGTCAGGATCATGACCTGCATCCACGCCAGGACGCCAGTAACCAGGACACCACCTATACCCGCAACGCTATCCGTCACAACATCCTGCCGGTGCTGGAATCTGTCAATCCACAGGTCGTCGCTGCACTGGTGCGACTGGCGGACAGCGCTGCTGTCGATGTTGCATTTATAGAGCAGATGTATCGGGAGCAGGTGGAGCCACTGGTGCGGCGGCAGGCGGACCGGCTCTATCTGTCACGAGTTGTTTTCGATCAACTTCATCCGGCCATGCAGCGGCGCTTTTTGCGGCAGGTGCCGGAAGCCGAACATGTACATATTATACAGGCGTGCGATGTGGCGCAGCATGGCGAAGTCGGCGCGGTTGCGGCGTTTCCTGGTGGCTGGCAGTTGCGCGTTGACTATGCGGACATCGTGCTGGAACGCGCCGGCCAGCCACGTCCGACGGCGGACTGGCTTTTGCTGGACCAGTCGGTTTCCGTGCGTGTACCGGGGCTGACGCCAGTCGGTGCCTGGTCGTTGGAGGTAACTGCGGAGCCAATCGGGCGGCCAGAGGTGCCGATTGCGGTGCCACCGGACGCGGAAGTGCTGCTGCGAGGACGACAATCGGGGGATCGATTCGCGCCGCCGGGTCTGTACGGCCATACCCAATCGATCAAGAAATGGATGATTAACCGCAAGATTCCACGCCATTTGCGTGATCGCATTCCTGTGCTGATAATTGATAAACATATCGTTGGTTTATTAATTGAGGGCAAATGGATTACAGCACATGGGGCTGATTCGGGGCCATCTAAGCAAATTCACTATTTTTCGATAATTATTCGGGCATGTAATGCTTGCCAAAATAGATAATCCAAGTTATTCTTGAGGAAGAATTAGGGAACAGTAAATGGGCGGTGAGTCATGAACAACAACACACCAACTGCTGATGAAGGTGCGCATATTCTGGTGGTGGACGATGAGGGTGCAAACCGCTACTCGGTAAGCAAGACTTTGCAGCGGGTTGGCTATGTGGTCGATGAGGCGGCTTCTGGCGAGGAAGCGCTCGATATGATGGCAAAGGACCTGTATGACGTCGTATTGACGGACATCCGTATGCCGGGATTGGATGGTGTCGAACTGCTCCGCAAGATCAAGGAGGAGTCGCCCGATATCATCGTGATCTTGATGACGGCGTATGCCAGCCTGGGGACGGCGGTGGAAGCGCTGCGACTGGGTGCGCATGATTATCTGATTAAACCCAGTTCCAGCCAGGATATTCGGCAGAGTGTGTTGCGGGGTGTCGAGCGGGCGCAGAATCTCAAGCGCCGTCGGGTGCTGCTGGATGCAATTCGGAATGATGTATTTGAGTTGACGGCGACCACTCTGGAACAACCGGCTACACCCTCCGACATGCTGCCGGAGCGTGAACATGCGACAGAAGTTGTGGCTGAACCGGCCAGCAACAGCATGCAGCTTGGGCCGCTCACGGTGTATCCAGGCCGGTACCAGATTGCGGTTGGTGAACAGGACATTGATCTGACGCCGACCGAGTTCGATCTGCTGCTGTATCTGGCGGCGCATCGGGGCCGGGTGGTCCCCTGCCATGAACTGGTTCGCGAGGTGCGCGGTTATACTGTAGATGAAGCAGAAGCCCGTGAAGTCATTCGTCCGCACGTCAGCAATCTGCGGCGCAAGCTGAAGTCGGCGGAACAGGATGCGGATTTGATCGTCAACGTGCGGGGTATTGGTTATCGTCTGAGTGAGCGCGTCAATTAAAAACCGCATTTCAGGAGTAAGCTCTTGCACGTTCTCCTGGCACTGCTGTCGCTGTTGACATGCGATACAGGCACGGTCGAGCGCGGCGATTATTATGCGCCGTCGATTGAAACCCGCATGTACTATTCGGTCTATCTACCGCCATGCTACGATCAGACCGGAACCGACTATCCGGTGGTGTACCTGATGCACGGCTCAAATGATGATGATCGTCAATGGCTGCGATTGGGATTGGCCGAGTTGCAGCCGCCGATGATTGTTGTCATGCCCTTTGGCAACTGGATCGCCAACGAGAACCGTTTCGGCTACGCTTCGTGGGATCAGGTGTTCATTGATGAACTCATGCCGCTGGTGGAAAGCACTTACCGGGTTGATTCTGAGCGGCGATCCATCGGTGGCATTTCACGCGGTGGATTCTGGGCTTTCCATCTGGCGTTTCGCTATCCGGAGTTGTTCGACGCGGTGGGCGGCCACAGCGCTTTTTTCGATCTCTATCATGCGCCGGATGAATACAACCCGCTTGATCTGGCGCTCAACGCACCGGGAATCGAATCGCTGCGTATTATGCTGGATCGTGGTGTGGACGATTTCGCTGCGCCCGGATTGGACATCATGCATGAACGCCTGGATCAACGCGGCCTGGACCATAGCTATACCATTCATCCAGAGGGCCAGCACAACAACGATTACTGGCGTGAGCATATGGCGGAATATCTGGTGTTCTATACCGAGCAATCGCCTGAGCCGTCGATTTTCGTGACCGCCACGCCCAGGTCCACCACCGGACTTTACATGGTACTGCCGGTGGTGGCATTCCCCAGCCTGGAAAGCGACATCAGTAGCGAGCGCCTGCAAGCTGTTCTGGCCGGCGAGTCGGACTCTAAGCTGGTGGTGGCCGAGGACGTGGCTGAGTTGTTGGCAGAACAGGGGATCACGCTGGCTGAATCGGTGCGACGGGTGGCACCGGATGCCGTTTCCGGCCTGCTGGCGCGGGATCGTTCGTTATTCACGCTGCTGCCATTCGACCGGCTCACACCGACTTACCGGGTATTGACCGTCGATGGCTTGCATCCGCTGGATATGCAAGCTTACCCGCTGGTGTTCAACAGCATAACGCCCAACTACGATCCGCAGAAACTCACCCGCTTGATGCTCAGTGGAGTGACGGCATTGACCCGCAATACGATCACCGCGCTGGATGAGAACGGCGTCGATTGGGCGACGGACGCCATCGCGCCGTATGTGGAGCATGTTGACTTCTTTCATACCAGCAACGAGGTGTCATTCTACACACCCTGTCCTGATGCCAATGCGCCGCGATTGGGCGACTTTTGCAGCAAGCCGGAACATTTCGACCTGTTCACGGTGCTGGATGTAGATATTGTGGAGCTATCCGGCAATCACAATAACGACTACGGCTATGATGCTTACCGGGAAACGCTGACGTGGTTTGTGGAGCAGGGAATTGCCACAATCGGTGGTGGAGAGACTCTGGCCGACGCCCGCCAGCCTTTGATCCTGGAGCACAATGGCAATTCGATAGCCATGCTCGGCTGTAACTGGATCGGACCCTACTATGCGCTGGTCAATGAGGATGCGATGCTGGCGGGTGGTGTGCGTCCCGGCGCGGCATTCTGTGACCGGGCATGGCTGCGCGAGACGATACCACAGCTTGCAGCGGCGCACGATGTCGTGGTGGTGACGATACAGTATGCTGAGTTTGACCAGTATACCCCCACACCGGAACAGCGGGGCGATTTCCTGAGTCTGGCCGATCTTGGGGCCAATGTGGTGGTCGGAACGCAGGCACATTTCCCGCAGACGTTCGAGTTCACGACGGGTACGGATGGCAGCACGCGCTTCATTCACTACGGGTTGGGCAATCTGTATTTCGATCAGAGGTTCTTCGCTGGGGTGCGCTTCTTCATGGATGAACTGTTTATCTACGATGGGCAACTGCTTACGGTGGGGTTGTTCACCGGGATCATTGAAGATCAGGGGCGACCGCGCCCGATGACGGCGGATGAACGGCGTAATTTCCTCTTCTTGATGTTCAACGAATACGGTGACAACTGAGATGGCGCGGTATCTTCCCCCGTTTTTGATCGCTCTGCTGCTGACGGGCCTCATTGCATTGGCGACCGTCACACCACAAGAGGCGATTTATCCGCAGCAGCATGTGGCCGCAAAGATGCTTGTGCTGTCGTTGGGTGGTGTTTTTCTCGTCGCGGAATGGCTGGTGGACCTGTCGCCGCTGCTGCTGGTCATTGTGCTGGTAGTGGTGTTTGGGTTGCTAGTGGGGATACACCGTCTGGTGATCCAGCGGCGCTGGCCGACTCTGATTTCCGTTGTTGTCCTGGTGCTGGCAAACTTTGTCTTTCTGGGTGCGCCGGGTTTTCTGGCACGAGGCAATCTGAACGAGCGGGTTGCGGACTGCGAGCAGTTCCTGACGCCAGATATGGGCATTCGGATTGTGCGCTATCCGATTGTGCGCGGTCTGGATACCTACGAGCAGCAGTTTTTTCTGATTACCCACGATGGTGGCGAAAACTGGTCGCAGTTGTTGGAATCCTATGCTCGTGCGCCGCTCAATCAGGCATGCGATAATCTGGACTTCAACGGCCAGAATGGGGTGATCCAGCTTGATAGCTTCGACGGCAGGCGCTATACCTATACGTATTATGATACGACAGATGGTGGCCTGACATGGCAAAAACGCACGGAATGAGGTCGCAATGCTGATTGACCCCTGGGTACGTATACATCCGATGTTCGACGTGGTTGAGAACGCCAGTGCCGAAATTGAAGTGATCGATCTATCACGCGATGCCATGCACGCGGTGTTTCAGTATGTGGTGGAACACTGCCGCAATCTGAATGCGACCCTGTATACATTCGCATCGGAGGACCCGATTACGGTTGGCTCAGCGGTCGATCTGGTCAACCAACTGGCCGATGGTAACTTGATCGGCGGTGTGGGCGGCAACCTGACCGTTGACAGTTATCAACTGCCGATGATGGGTTTCTTCACCGATGAACCAGGGTTTCTGATGATCGAATATCCGCTAGGGCCACACTGGAACCCGATGGCGGTCATTGCGCTGTTTGAGTTCTTCCGCATGGTGCGTCACATTGACCAAAACGCGAAGATACAACTGAACAAGCGCTTGTTCGATAAATCCTGGCGGGCGTTGTTTGAGCGCACCCTGCGCGAATATCTGGGCTGATTGATGCTTAAGTTCATCTTGCTGTTAGTAGCTCTGCTGCTGTTGGCTCCCGCGCACACGCATGCGCAATCCGACCCGATAGACGATTGGATCGCCGCCATGTCCCTGCGGCAGAAAGTCGCCCAGTTGTTTATGGTCAACCTCTACGGTCCCATCCTGACTGAAGCAGGGCGCGATGTGCTGGTCAACTGGCAGCCGGGGGCGGTCGTCCTGATGGGCAACAATGGCGGCACATCGCAAAACATTGTTCGTCTCACCAACGCTTACCAGCAGACGATTATCGAGGCCAGTGGACCGCCGTTGTTCATTGCTACCGACCAGGAAGGCGGGACTATTGCCCGTTTGCGTGATGGATTTACCGAATGGCCGGTACCGATGTTGCTGACGGCGGCGGATGATCCGGACATGGCGATGCAAGTTGGGGCGGGCATGGCGCGGGAACTGCTGGCCGTCGGCGTGAACATGAATCTGGCTCCTGTGGCCGATTTGTTCACGAATCCCGACAACCCCATTATTGGTCGCCGTTCGCCGGGGCGTGATCCTGACCAGGTAGGGCGGACCCTGGCGGCAATAGTGGATGGGATGCAGTCCGCCGGGGTGATGGCGACGCTCAAGCATTTTCCGGGTCATGGCGACACCAGCGAGGATTCGCATCTCACGCTGCCGGTGGTCCCGCATGACCGGGACCGGTTGATGCAGGTCGAACTGGTGCCGTTCCAGCAGGCGATGGCTGCCGGGGCTGTGATGGTGGGACATTTGTGGCTGCCGGAGTTCGATCCTGATTATCCGGTACCGGCTTCGTTATCGGCCAATGTGGTCGCCGGGTTGCTGCGAGATAACCTGGGATATGACGGGATCGTCGTGACCGATGCGCTGGATATGGACGCGATAGATACGGTCTATACGACGGGTGAGGCGGCAGTACTGGCGCTGCAAGCCGGTGTGGATATGGTCATTGCTGGACCGAATATTGGAGAATCCACGCAGATCAGAGCGATGGAAGCTGTTGTGAACGCGGTCGAGCAGGGCCGGTTGTCCGAATCGCGGGTTGATACGTCGGTGCGCCGCATCCTTGCGGCGAAGGAAGCGTTCGGTGTTCTCGATTGGGAACCAATCGATCCGCAATCGGTGCTGGTTGCCATGCACCGGGCAGAAAACGCGGCGTTGGTGGCGGCCATGTTCGATGCCGGGGTTACGATCATCCAGGACAATGACGATCTGCTGCCGCTGCGCCGCACGGAGACAATAGGGTTGGTCTATCCGGCTAACCGGTCGCAGGTTGCAAGTGACTGTGAGTTTGAGGGTTTCACGGTCCGCAGGTTGGCGGTGTCTGATACGCCGACTGTAGACGACATCACCGCTGCTTCCAATCTATCTGTGTTTGTGGATAAAATCGTCGTATTTGACCCTGACTCGGTGCTTTTAGCGATGCTCCCGGCGGAGAAGACCCTCGCGGTGAATCTGCAATATCCGGTTGATCTACCGGTGGTCAGCACTGTCCTGACCACCTACAGCCCGCTGGACCCGGCCATCACAAGTGCGTGTGGGATTCTCTTCGGACAGCAGCCAGCGCTGGGTGTACTGCCGGATTAAGTGCTATACTTGGGGCGAAAGATTGACCAGGACGAATTCATGGGTACATTAAATCCCGATCTTATATCGAAAGACCTTGATGCGGTGTTGAATGATGCCGCAGCGTTCAGAAGTGACTACCGCAAAGACACGATTACGCCAGAGATCGTGTTATTGGCGCTGCTGCGACGCCCTAACACGGCAGTAGCTCGTTTGTTAGAGATTTTCGCCAGCGGGCGTGGCGTTGACCTTGAGCGCCTGGACCGGCAGGTCCATCTGGCGATTGAGAGCCGCCGTGACCAGAATGGCAATCTTGACTTTATCGCCAGGGGCAATAAGAAAGTCTCGCTCTCCCGCCAGACGATCATCATGCTGGATGATGCGTTGAGTCTGGCGAATTCGATGGATGAGGTTCGTGTCGATACCGATCATGCGATCACCGTCCTGAGCGAAAGCTCCATGAGTACCAGCGGTATTCTGCGCCAGCACGGGATCACGCCCAAAGCCATCAAAGATATCACGGCGGAGAACAGTGTCATCCGCCGCCGTCCGGATGGCACCACGCAGGATTTTGTTGCTGGAGCCAAAGCCGGTGCCGTGAAAGCGGTGTATTTCCGTGAGGACCTGCTGCGCGACATCATCAACATTCTATCGCAGTCGATCAACCGGCATGTGATTTTGTTGGGGCCTGATGGGGTTGGCAAGCGGTCGCTGGCCTACAGTCTCGCGTTGTTGATGTCCCAGGGTAAGGGACCAGCAGGATTCTCAAGTCTGGTCCAGATTGATGAGGCGGCGCTGCTCGACGGCGATCAGAAAGCGGTGCGGGCCGGAACCAGCAAGGCGCGTGGCGGCATTCTGTTCATCCCGCACATCCATCGGTTTTTCGGTGGACCCATTAAAGCGGAATTTAGCAAATCTGCGCCGATGATCCAGAAGGCATTCCTGTCTGACGATCCGGTGATTATCTCCACGACGACTGAACAGGAATATAACGGGCGGATTGCCAGCGTCAGCGCGGTTGCCGAGAACAGCCAGATCGTGCGCGTACCGGAGCCGAGCGTGGATGAAGCCATTGAAATGCTGACCATCCTCAAGCCACACCTGGAAGGTGACTACGACATTGAGATCAATGGCGATGCGGTCAAGGTGGCGGCGCGGCTGGCGAAACGTTACCTCTCAGTGACGCCGCTGCCGCGTAGTGCGGAGCATCTGCTGCACCGGACATCGGCTATGCTCAACATGAGCAAGCAGAGTCATCTGGCGTTCCGTCCCGATCTGAAAGATGCTGTTCTCGATGCCGAGGATGTCACGCTGGCCGCCAGCCAGATGACGGGCATTCCGGTGAGTAAGCTGGGCGAGGATGAGCGGCTGCGCTATGCCAGTATGGTTGAGCATCTCAAAGAGCGGATTATCGGGCAGGACGAGGCGGTATTCTCGGTGAGCCGAGCGATCAAGACGGCCCGTGTAGGATTGAAGGACCCCAAACGGCCCATCGGTGCTTTTTTGTTTCTCGGCCCGACCGGTGTGGGTAAGACGGAGTTAGCGCGTGTGCTGGCGGAGTTCATGTTTGGCAGCGAGGACGCCATGCTGCCGCTGGATATGAGTGAATTCAAGGACGAAGCCAGCCTGAACCGGCTGCTTGGTTCGCCCAGCGGTTATGTCGATAGCGAGGCTGGCGGTCAGCTTACCGAGCGTGTACGCCAGCAGCCCTATATCATCGTGCTGTTTGACGAGGTAGAGAAGGCGCATCCCCGCATCATGGACATTCTGCTTCAGATGATCGAAGAAGGACGCCTGACCGATGGGCGGGGTAATCCGGTGAACTTCAGCGAGGCGGTGATTATCCTCACCAGCAACCTCGGTTCTCAGGAACTGGCGGTGCCGGTTATCACCGACGAAGTGCGCGAAGAGGCGATGGACGAAGTACGCGAGTATTTCCGGCCAGAGTTCCTCAACCGTTTGGACGAGGTGATTATGTTCAATGCGCTGTCTGGCGATAGTCTGGCGAGTATCTTGCGCTTGCTGCTCACGAAGGAGAACCGTATGGCGGAGGAGCGCGGCCTGAACCTGGAGTTTACGGATAAGGCGATCAAATGGATGCTGGATCAGAACGATGAGCCGGAGTATGGCGCACGCCCGCTGCGCCGTATCATCCGCCGTAGTGTGCGCGAGCCGCTGGCTGACTTTTTGCTGCGAGCAAACCCGGCCCCTGGTACATCAGTTGAGGTTGATGCCATCGGTGGCAAGAACGCCCGACTCAAGTTTACGGCAATGGTGGACGGCAAGGAAGTCAAGATCAAGAACTAATATGCCAGAGCGCCCAGAAACCCAGGATAAACGTCCTTTCCCACGCCGTCCCGAACTCGGTTTTACGGCGTGGCAGATGACGCTGGGCTATATCAGCCAGCACTACAGCCCGGATGCCATTCTCAAATTGCAGGCTTACCCGGCCAATGACGCGATCCAGTGGAGTGTATCAGTTTCCTGGGCGCACGAGCAAGAGATTGTGCGAGACCGTGAGTCCGTTGGGGTGGCGCTAACCGATATGTGGTTGGAAATCGAGCGCAATCATCGTATATTTGCTTCTAAAGAGGAGGCTATCAAACAACCCGCCGGTTATGCAGAAGCAGAATGGTTTGATGTCCCCACATATGAGATTTTGCAGCGGATCGTATGGACAACACAGAACGTTTTTGCCCACGACTGGCTGCTAATTGTTGTGTATCAGCCGGTTGAGTCGCCAGGGACACGGGTGCAAATGCGTCTGCTGGCGAACAACAACCAGATGCGAGTCGGCAGTCGCGGTGCCAGCGTTCTGGAAGCCGGACGCGACTTGTTCCGCAATGCCGCGCCAATGTACGCGGCACATGCAGCGCATTCCGAAGATGAAACATAGGCAGATGAGGGAGACAATGAACGTCGATAAATCTATTTTCCGCAAATACGACATCCGGGGTATGGTTTCGGGCGAATCGCCTCAGGTGACACCCAATCTGGCTCGTGCGGTGGGCAAGGCCCTGGGTACATACCTACCCGAACAGTTTCAAACCGATCATATGTTTGTCGGCTGTGACAACCGGCCATCCTCTGGCCCGCTGAAAGCGGCGATGGTCGAGGGAATCGCGTCGACGGGGATGGATGTTACCGATATTGGCGAGGTCCTGACACCCACACTTTATTTCGCCAGCGCCAGCTATGACGATAGGGGAGCCGGTGTGATGATTACCGGCAGCCACCTGGACATCCGTTATAACGGGATCAAGATGGCGTATGGTGCGTTGGCACTGGCTGGCGAGCAAATTCAAGAATTACTGAAGATCATCCTTGATGACGCTTTTACGACGGGCCAGGGCAAGATCGACTCGGATTACGAGATGATCCACAAGCACATGGACCGTATCGTCAGCATGGTCACCATCGAGAAGCCGCTGAATGTGGTGTTGGACGCCGGTAACGGTCTATCTGGGACCTATGTACCGCCGATCCTGGAAAAACTGGGGGTGAAGGTGACGTGCCTGTTCTGTGAGTCGGATGGCACCTATCCCAACCATCTGCCCAATCCGGAAGACCCGGAAATGACGAAAGACCTGGAAGCGAAGGTGATCGAGGTCGGTGCCGATATGGGGCTGGCTTTCGATGGCGATTCTGACCGCTGTGGGTTCATCGACAATCACGGCCACCATATCGCGGCGGACCGTTTGCTGGCGCTGCTGGCCCGTGATCTGCTCTCGCGCCAGCCGGGTGCGACGGTGGTGTTCGATGCCAAGGCGTCGCAGGCGCTGCCGGACGCGATCAAAGCCTATGGCGGCGTGCCGGAGATGTGGAAATCCGGCCACAGTCTGATGAAGCTGCGGATGCACGAATTGAACTCGCCGCTCGGCGGTGAGGTCAGTGGTCACCTGTTCATCGGCGAAAATTACTATGGCTTCGACGATGCGCCGCTGGTGGCGCTCAAGGCGCTGGAAATCCTGTCTAAGACCGATAAAACCATCGCTGAAGTGTTCGATGAAATTCCCAAGCTGCATGCGACACCTGAAATCATTCTGTCTGTGCCGGATGATATGAAGTTCGCCATCATTGATGAAATCACCGAAGACCTGCAAAAGGAACACAAAGTCGTGACGGTCGATGGTGCGCGGGCTGAGTTTGATCGCGGTTGGGGGCTGGTCCGTGCCAGCAATACGCAGCCGGCGATTACGCTGCGCTTTGAGGCTTACGAGCGTGAAAAGGTGGTTGAGTATATGGAGCGTTTTAAGCGCCTGCTGGACGAGCATCCGGAGATCGACAAGGAACGCTTCAACAGGATTCTGAACGAGTTCAAGAGTTGAGCGATCACTTCAAAGACATCTACCGACGGCAGGCGGGCGATTACGATTTACTCGTCTCACGCGAGGACTTCCAGGGCAACCTGCTTCCCGCCCTGGAAGCCATCACGCCGCTGGCGGGTGTCGATGTGGTGGAGTTTGGCGCGGGAACGGGGCGTTTGACCCGGTTGGTTGTCCCGGTGGCCCGTATGGTATATGCGTTTGATGTGGCGGAGGCGATGCTGGCAAAGGCACGCCTCCGTTTCGATTAGCTGCCGTATACCAACTGGCGCTTGCAGGTCGGCGACAACGGGAACATGCCTGTGAGTGATGCTGTCGCGGATGTGGCGCTGGCTGGTTGGACCTTCGGCCATACCGTCGATTGGTATGCGGAAACCTGGCGGGCAGTGATCGATGGGTATATTGCGGAAATGCGGCGGGTGCTGAAGCCGGGCGGTATAGCGATTGTCATCGAGACGATGGGGACCGGCAGCGAGACACCGCAACCCCCGACTCCCGGTCTGGCGGCGTATTACGGTCATCTTGAGCAGCAGCATGGCTTTCAATATCGCTGGATACGTACAGATTACCGCTTCGAGTCAGTCGCTGAAGCAGAGCGGTTGCTGCGGTTCTTCTTCGGTGATGATCTGGCCGTGCGCCATGAAAACAGCGTCACCGTGTCGGAGTGTACCGGGATATGGTCGGTTACGGTGTAAGGTGTGGGTGGATTCATAAATCACCCACACCTTACCATCAATTACGAATTGACCAACCGGTCGACGGTCGATGCCAACAGCGCCACCCGCTCAAACAGCATCGGTAAATAGATTTTCTCCCCGGTGGTGTGAATACCCTGGGCCGGTGCGCCCATGCCACATATCGTGGGTGTGCCGCTGCCGCTGACGTGGTTGGCGTCGCTGCCACCGCCGCGTGCAATCGGGACCACATTGTGGCTCAGCTTACCCGCCTCTTCCAGCACAATGTCCACCAATTTCTGATTGAGTTCTGAGCGCTCCATCGGCGGGATAAAGGTCTCCAGATTGAGTTCGATCTGATCCCACACATCGAGCTGGCTGTTGTGAATGTAGGACTGGTTAAGGATGTCGAACAGAGCGTCACGGGTGCGCTCACCGTCTTCCATCGTCCAATATCGGAAACTCACGGTTGCATCAACCGAGCCGGGTACGGTGTTGGGTGAGCGTCCGCCCTGGATGGTCCCCATATTAGTTGTCACGCCTGTTTCCTGATTATTGAGGGCGTGGATTTTGACAATGCGATGGGCAATGGCTTCAATGGCGTTCAGACCGTTCTCTGGTGTGCCAGAGTGTGTGTCCACCCCCTTGACCGTAAAGCGGATCGCGCCGTAGCCGCGCCGCTGGTAGACGACACCCAATGGCACGGTCGGTGTCAGTTCACCCTGGGGAAACCCCGGTTCGAGGCCAATGGCGTAATCTGCACCGGTGTGGCCGCTCTGATACCAGTCATTGATGGTGGGTGAGCCTTTTTCCTCATCGGCGCTGATAATCATCTCGACGCCTTTGAAACCGGCCAGTTCGCGTAGGGCCAGCATACTCCATAGCCCCATGACCAGACCGCCTTTGATGTCGCCGACACCCGGACCTTTCACGAAGCCATCCCCCATCGGTTCGTAGTGCAGAAAACCGCTGTCCGGCGGGAATACCGTATCCATATGACTGATGAGGAGGACACGCGGCCCAGTGTAACCGTTGCTGGTTTTCAGTAAACGGTGGCGGCCTCGAATCGTCTCCGAGACAAAGCCGAGGTTGTTCGCCAGTTGTGAGACGACGTCCATACCCTCATCTACACCGGGGCGGTTATCGGTAAAGGTGTTGATCTCTACCAGCGTGCGCAGCGCTTCCTCGATTTGGGGTTTTTGCGAATCGACCCATAATTGAAGTTTTTGCATGATACGGCGTCCTTCGGAAAGTTAGCGTTATACTTTGTGCTATTGTACCATTGCCAGTTGTTTAAGCCATTGTTATGATCTGGCATTATGACAAGATTTGGCATTATGGGCGGTGGTCAACTTGCACAAATGATGACCCAGGCTGCCGTCTCACTCAGTGTAGAAACGGTCATCTTTGAACGATTTGCTGATAGTCCTGCCGGACGTTTGACTCCGCATGAGATTGTCGGCCAATGGACAGACGAGGCTCGCCTGCGCGAATTCGCCGCATTGAGTAATGTGGTCACGCTGGAGAGTGAGTTCGTGGACGCCGACATTTTGCGCCGTCTGGAGTCCTGGGGTGTGCCGGTGCTGCCCACTGCGGCGACGGTCGCCCTTATTCAGGATAAGCTGATGCAAAAGCAGACGATGGCAAAGGTTGGACTGCCGCTGCCCGCCTTCGCCAGAGTCGACTTACTGGCGGATGTTCTGGCATTTGCGACGCAGCATGGTTGGCCGCTGGTCCTCAAGGCCCGCCGTGATGGTTATGACGGCTATGGCAACGCCACCCTGAATGGACCGGACGATGTGGGGACAGCCTGGGATGCGCTGAAAGGCGATTTGCTGGTAGAAGCCTGGGTGCCGTTTGAGCGCGAACTGGCGGTCATGGTGGTGCGGGGGCGCGACGGCGAAATCCGACCGTATCCAGTGGTGGAGACGGTGCAGAAAAACCACATTTGTCACATTGTCCGCGCTCCGGCTCCCGCCACTTCGGACGCCGCCGAGATTGCCGTCAGTGCTGTCAAAGCCATTGATGGGGTGGGGGTGTTTGGTGTGGAAATGTTCATGCTGGCAGATGGAGAAATCCTCTATAATGAAATTGCGCCGCGCCCGCACAATTCCGGCCACTACACGATTGAAGCCTGTGCGGCCTCGCAGTTTGAAAACCACATCCGGGCTGTGTTGGGTTGGCCGCTGGCACCAGTCGCCATGCGGACTCCGGCGGCGGTCATGGTCAACATTCTGGGCGAGCGCCAGGGCGATGCTGATTACATCACGCCGCTGCCCGCCGGTGGACATGTGCATCTATATGGTAAGCGTCAGGTGCGCGTGGGGCGCAAGATGGGCCATGTCACCGTGCTGGCGGATACGGTCGTGGAAGCGGAGGTGCGAGCGGCAGCGATTGTCGAACAGATCAAGTTGTGATGGGAAAGGGCTATGGTGCGTGTTGGAATCGTCATGGGCAGCGACAGCGATCTGCCCACCATGCAGGCAGCCGCCGATGTCTGTGCTGAATTCGGTGTGGATTATGAACTGCGGGTGGTCTCGGCGCATCGCACGCCTGATAACATGGCTGATTATGGACGGACGGCGCATGAGCGCGGCCTGAAGGTGATAATCGCCGGTGCTGGTGGTGCGGCTCATCTGCCTGGGATGTTGGCGGCCTACACGATTCTGCCGGTGATTGGTGTGCCGGTGCAGAGCCAGGCGTTGAGTGGGTTGGACTCATTGTTGTCGATTGTGCAGATGCCGGGTGGCGTGCCGGTGGCGACGGTTGCCATCGGGCAGGCGAAGAATGCCGGTCTGCTGGCGGTGCAGATTCTCGCTGCGTCCAATGCAGCGCTGGCGGACAAATTGATGGCGTACAAAACGCGCATCGCCGAGGAGTCACGAGCCAAAAACGCTGTTTTCGGAGGTGATATGTGAGACCACCACTGCTGGTTGTTTTGCTTCTGGTAGCTCTACCTGTCTCGCTGGTGCTGGCGCGGGAAGATGCACCGCGCATCCAGGAAATTGAAGGTTATTTTGCGCCCGCCAACGGGCGTTTTTTGTACTATGACCTGTTCAATCTCAATGCCGGCCAGACACTTTACATCTACCTGGAGTCAGGCGAATTCGATCCTTATCTGGTCTTCTGCGACATCGATTGTGAGGAGACCTTCGCCGAGAACGACGATATTGGCTATGCGGATGGTAACACCAACGCTGCCATTGAAATCCAAATCCCGGCCACAGGCGACTACAGCATCGCCATTGCGGACTGCTGTGATGAGACGGCTGAGGGTGTGTTCCGGCTTTTGATCGGTTTGAATGCACCGGCGGTGTTGACCGGCAGCGCCGAGCCAACCGGCGACGAACTCGCGGTGCCGTATCTGCTGGATGATATGACGGTCGGCGGGTATGATCGCAGTGGTGCAGCCGATTGCAGCCAGCTTCAGGAGCGGCCCACGCTCAGCGGCCCGGCCCAGACCTGGGAGACCGATCACTTTGTTATGCATTACACCGAAGAGGGTCAGGATCGGGCGACCCCCTGGTTCGTTGAGCAGGTTGCCAGCGCGATGGAGGATGTGTATCTGGTGCAGATCATGGTGCGTGGTTGGCCGATGCCACCACCAGACTGCGGTGAAGGTGGCGATGAGCGCTTTGATGTCTACCTCATAGATGTGGTTGGGCGCGAGGACATTTTGGGTTATGCCATGCCCGGCGGCATTATCGGTGATAATCCGCAATCCTCAGTCGTTGAAGAGTGGTCAGCTTACAGCTACATTGTGCTCGATAACGACTTTCGCGGGACCGGTCAGCAGCCAATTCCGTTGATGCGGGCGACGGCTGCCCATGAGTTCCATCACACAATCCAGTTCGGATACGATGTCGGTGATTTGCTTAACTGGTATTACGAGGCGACCAGTGTCTGGATGGAGACGCAGACCTTCGTCAAGGATGAGGCGGCTACCCCTTATGTGGACGATTATTTTGATACGACAGATGTTTGTATTGGCGCAAGCAGCCCACGACTGCGCATTTACTCAGAGTGGCTGCTGATCGACACGCTGGTAGAGGATTATGGTCTGGCTGTGGTGCCGCAGCTATGGGATCGGGTGGCTGAATACGAAGGCATGGAACCGTTATACCGGCTGCTCGACGATCTTGGCACAACGCCACAGGCGTTCATGCAGCGGGTGGCGGTGCGCAATCTACTGCTCGACTATGCGCTGGGCCATAGGTTTGCGGCAACGGTGCGAGCAGAGGCCGTTGTGACCATAAATGGCAAGTATACGCCGTCTGAATCCGGTGTGCAGCAATTGGGCATTGATTATGTGCGGCTGGACCAGAAGCGGGTGTATAAGTTCTATGTTGAGCCGTCTAATCTGGCGCTGGTGGTTGTGGGGATCGATCCGATTCTCAAAGAAGCGGTGGTATTTGAACTGGCGCAGACTGGTGTGGTCGATACCACTCCGTTTTCGGATGCTTACCTTCTGGTTCTCAATACCGATGCCCACGAAGACCCGGATGACTGTGTGATGACGGACTGGACGTTGATTGTGGGCGATGGCAAGGGGCAGACTGTCGCCCCAATCCGGCGCTACGATGCCTCACGCTACAAGTCGCTGGATTGAGATTGCAGCGCTGTGATCCGTCGCAGGTGCGTCAAATCGAAGACAAACAGGATTGCGCCCTGGATAATGATGCCGATCCCGCTATCGCGGTGCTTCTGGCTGCGACGAGCAATGAACAGGCCGGACCCCATGTAGACCCAGTTCAGCGGTGTGTTGATAAGCAGGATGCGCTGAAGCTTGCGTGTCTCATTTTTGATGACTTCCGGGGCATCCGGGTTTTCGAGTTCACGGTAACGTTGGCGTGTGGTGATGTCACCGAATACCGCAATGGCGATGTTAATCAGACCCCATCCAACAGCCTGCATACCGATCCCGCGCATGATGCCACGACGACTGGCTGCCCATGTGCCGAGGATCATATTGACGATGTTGATGGCGAGCAAACGACGCGATATACGCCGCTGAAAGGTCCAGATGTCCATTATTTCTCCAAAGCGTTCGATTTCAGTTGATTATACTGCTGCCGGATCATGGCTGGCAGCCGGTCTTCACTGGTGCGGCTCTGCACCAGTGTGATGCCGAAGACGAGCAGCACATTGGTGATGAAAAAGAATAACTGCTCTTCCAGCGGCAGATTTTTGATGACCTCAATGCGGGTGGTCTTCTCCGGTGTGATGTGCCATGTACCGGACGTGATCGCCAATGAGTCCGTGTATCCGAGATAAGCGGTGACCGGGAACAGGCTGGCGGCAATCAGGCGGCGATTGCGCCAGAGGATGTCACCGCCGAGGGCTGTCTGGATCATGATGGGAGGCAGCGCCCAACTCAGGATCAGGCTCAAATAGCGATATTTCTCTGCACCCGCCAACAGACCGTACATCGAACCGGCCCAGACTACGCCCAATACACCGGTTAAGACGATTCGGCTCGATGGATCGCTGCTTTCTTCATCGGATGGTATGTAGCGCGAGAGGTACTGGTTGATCGATCCGGTCAGGAGCGATTGCAGGACGAAGAAGCTGTATTCTTCAATTGGCACATAGCCAATCTTGATCCCCGTCACCAGTTTTGGGTCGTAGGACCAGACATTTGTGGCAACCAGATAGTTGTCCCAGGCAGTGGTATAGGCGACTGCGGTGATGGCATGTCCGGCCAGGACCAGGTCTTCGGGCCAGCTACGCATTGAATCCGGCGGTTGTTTGCCCCGACGGCGATCCCACCAGATGAGCAGGCGAACGATCAGCAGCGGTGTGATGACATAGCGGGCGAGGAAGCCAAAGTATTTCAT
>CAYQJO010000028.1:0-7034 GCA_964417785.1 uncultured Anaerolineaceae bacterium
GGATTCGACCGCAGCGTGTCCTCGTGTTCGATCAGAAAGTTCCAGTATAGATAGTTGAATGGGCAGGCGTCCTCACCCGTCCTTACGGTGTGTTTGAAGCGGCAGCCAAGACAATAATCGCTCATCTTATTAATGTAATTGGCGGACGCGATATAGGGCTTGGTCGCAATCTTCCCGCCATCGGCATTCAGACCCATGCCGATTACATTGGACTGCATCACCCAGTCGTAAGCGTCAATGTACCGCGCCTTGAACCACGCGGTCGCCTGCTGTGGGTTGATGCCAGCTAACGTGAAGAAATTCGATACCAGCATCAATCGCTCGATGTGGTGGTTGTAAGCGGTTCGTTCCAACTGCCCCAACGCCGACCGCATGCAGGCCATCTCAGTTTCACCATCCCAGAAAAACGCCGGGACACCGCGTTCTGCCCGCCAATAGTTTTCCTGCGCCAGGTCCGGCATGTACCGCCAATACTGGCGATACATGTACTCACGCCAACCCAACACCTGCCGGATAAACCCTTCAACCGATTGGATAGGAGCCTCACCTTCTCGGTAAGCCTGCTCCACCCGCCGGATTACATCCAACGGTCGCAACAAGCCGATGTTCAGATACGGTGATAGCACCGCATGAAACAGCGTATCCGACCGTGTGGTCATGGCGTCCTCATACGGGCCAAACTGCTGTAATCGTTCACTGATGAAATACTCCAATGCGGCCTCAGCCTGCGAATGTGTTACGGCGTAGGCGAAGCCATCGCTGTATTCGACTTCTCCCATGACGGTGCGCGTGATCTCGTCTGCCTTAAATACAGCATCATCCGGCAGACTCACATCATCCGGCAGGCGCTCACGATTCAGCTTGTCGTAATTCCACTCACCACCTGACGGTTTGTCACCATCCATCAACACATCGAAGTGGCGGCGCATCTCCCGGTAGAAGTATTCCATCGACGGGTTCTTATCCGGATAGGGTTCATGGATTTCAACCAGAAATTGAGCGTTATCCAGAACCGTGACCGGAACATCGACAACGGTATGCAGCATATCCGTCTGCCAGCGTCGTCCCGGATAGTCACTGGCCGCCATGATTATCAGTTCATCCGGTTGGTAGTTATCCACATGCTGCTGAAGTCCAGCGACGAATGTATCGGCCTGGATATAGTCAACGATATAGCCCTGTTCGCGCAGCCATACCGCATGGTGGCGCATGGCACTGAATAACAGGACAATCTTGTAGGGATGGTACGGCAGTTTAGCTCGCCGTACACGGCTTTCTATCATTACAATCTGGGCATCCCGATACTGCAATGCAGGATGATCGCGCATCAGTTGATCGCCAAGAATCCAGACCGACCTGTTTAGCGACATACAGTTGTTCCTGTTTTAACTTCACCTGGACCGAGTGTGTCGTTTTACGCTAAACTCAAGCTGAGTATCAACTATGGAGCGCCTTACGAATGCATCCACCGATTGATAAACAGATCACATTCGTTTATACCGGCGATTTGAGAAAATCAGCCGAGTTTTACGAAACGGTTCTGGAATTAGAACTCTGGCTGGATCAAGGCACTTGCCGCATCTACCGCGTCAGCGGAAGCGGAATGATCGGTATCTGTCAGGTCGGGCCGGGTGCCAAAGGCCATGTTAGTGGTGACATGCAGAAAAACGTCATCCTGACTCTGGTGACATCCGCCGTCGATGATTGGTACGACTATCTACGCGAGCGCGGTGTACAGTTCGAGAAGGCACCAGAAGCCAACCCCAAATACCGCATTTACCACTGTTTTCTGCGTGACCCTGACGGTTACCTGATCGAAATCCAAAGATTTGATTAGCGTTGCTGGAATTTATGCGGGGAGCCAGCGTATAATAAATCAAATACTGCGACGATTGAATCAACCATGTTTGAACTGCCACTCTTTCCGCTCAACACGGTATTGTTTCCTGGAATGCCGATCAGCCTTCAGATATTTGAGGAACGGTATAAGGAGATGATTAACCTGTGCATCGAAAAGCGTCAGCCTTTCGGTGTGCTACTTATTTCCAACAACGAACTGGATACGTCACATGTCGCGGAACCGCATGTTATTGGTTGTTCAGCACAAATCACACAGGTTCAACCATTGGGCCAGGGACGCATGAACATCACGGCAGTCGGTCGTGAGCGCTTCAAGGTCATCACACTCCACCATGACAAATCCTATCTGACCGGCACAGTCGAGTCCTTCCCACTGGACGATGATGACCGTGAAGGGGTATTCCGTAAAGGGCGGGTTTTGCGTCATCGTCTGGAACGTTACCTCGATGTGCTGCAAACTGCCGGCCAGCTTCAGTTTAGCGCCGCGCAACTGCCCAATGACTCGACCGCCATTGCCTATCTGGCCGCTGTTCTGCTGCGTGTCGAGGCTGAGCAAAAGCAGGAACTCCTGAGTATGGATCGCACATCTGCCATGCTGGCTGAGTTGATCGACATCTATAAGCGTGAAATCGCCTTGCTCGATGCGACGCTCAATCCGCCGGAACACAACGATTACAACAACTTCTCGCTGAACTGAGCCATCCTTGATTCCCGGCATCATCGCACTGGTAATCCTGGTTCTCACGCAGGATTACACCCCACCAGAAGTTTATCATTATCCGTATTTGCCGGTAAACCCTGCTGTGCTGGCGGCTCTTTTCACAGCGGTTGGTGTGGGGATGCTCACTGCCTGGCTGCGACGACATGGTCTCACGCGCTTCCAGGCCAGCGGCGTATTTCTCCTGACAGTTCTATCGTGGCCGCAGTGGAGCAGTTATCCAGCAGCAATCGCATTCGCCCTCATCGCACTGGCGACCCTGCTGGTGGATGACGACCGGGCATGGGGCGCGGGTGCTGCTGCGGCATTGGCGGTTATCGTCCAGCCCCAGGCGTTGGTCGGTGCATTCGTGGTTGGCCTTATCGCACCACGTCATTACTGGCTGCCGCTGCTTCTGGCAGCAGTCTACGTGATAATCAGTGGCATTGATCCGATAGCCGCTAAAATGACATGGCACAGCGGTATCTGGCTGATCTTGCTTGTTGGCGCGATCATACTCCTCCGCCATGCAGCAGTTGTGTCGATTGTCTGGCTTATCCCTTTATGGGCGGCGATTGATGTGAGTGTGAGCTTTGCACTCGATCAGAACCCGGCTAGCATCCCCGCAGTTGTAACCGTTGCCTTAGCGCTGGTCACGGTCCCACAGCGATTTGCTTTTTCATTATCCGCAACCGTTTTTGCACTCTGGATTGTGCTGGCTCCCCCTACCTTACCAGACGACATTCAGGCCGATCTGCTGTTGGCCCAAGAGATACCTGATCTTGGAGATTCATCACTCGGTCACCGGCGAACTGCGGCACTCACCTATGCACTTCATGACCGTGTGTCTGATATTTATACTATTGCCGATAATGGTGATCTGGTGCGGCTTGCACCTGATTATGTTTTGCTCATTAATGATAGAGATTTTCCTATTGACTATACACAAATCTCACCCTGGTTGTGGCAGCGCCAGCATCCTGTGCAGCCATTTGAACCGGTGACCTCAGCCAATCTGGTTTACGGTCCCGATGTCACAGTCACCGGTATTGCACTGGACCGGGAGCGCCTGGTACCGGACATGCTGCTGCGTATGCGCCTCGACTGGCACTTCGACCGGCAACCAGAAGCACAGATGAATCTCAACATCAGTTTACTCGATGCCACCCGCAATCCTGTTGTCTCGGTCTTTCCGGTCATTGACGCTGAATCGACCACATACCACGCCCTGCACATCCCACAAGACCTCGCGCCGGGTGTGTATGATCTGATGGTAGCCGTCGATTATCTGGCGGGATCGCTCGGTGTCCACACCATTCGCCAGTTACCGCTGCCTTTTGAAACCGTGACCATCACTGATGAGCCAATCGGTTCACTGGGCGCGGTTCGTCTGCTTGCAGCGGAGATCGAAAGTGAAGACACTTGCGTCGCCGTATCGCTTACCTGGGAGACACAGGAGTCGCTCACACGAGACTATCTGGTTTTCCTGCATCTCACCCCGGTTGATTCACCACAACCAGTGGCTCAGAGCGATGGTCTACCGTTAAACGGACGCTATCCGACCAGGTTCTGGCAAACCGGCGACCAGATTCAGGAGACACGGTGTATACCGTTGGAGGAAGTTTCCCCTGGAGAATACACGATTCGCACCGGCTTCTACGCACCCGATGACGGTAGTCGCCTGACCGGCCCCGACGGCGACGCCTTGACTATCGCCACAGTCACGATTGACTGAGCGCCACAATTTCCGGGATCAGCCGTTCGGCCACATCACAGGTCGCCTCAGCGTTGTAGTGCAGCGGGAAGTAATCGGTGAATTCATCGGCGAGAACGAAATCCCATAGATCGAGGTAAGTGACGTCCAGCGATACCATCGCCTCCCGGTAAGAGTCATAGGCCCAACGCGGATACAGATGGTTGTAGCGCAAATCGCTGTTGGCACCAGCGCTGAGGTAGATTGGCTCGTTCACCACCAGCGTCGGAGCCAATTGCACCCCGGCCTCAATCACATCCAACGCCAGATATTCCGTCAGGTTATCGGCTCCGACCGCATCCAGATAGCCCCGGTTCGGCATTCCTTCGCTGGCTGGTAAATCGCGTACCGGCGGACGAAAAAAGCGCGGGTTGATGTGGTCAATGCCGGTGTGCGTCCAGGCGACGCCGTAAATCTGGTGGCGAATAAGGTCGGCCAGATCACGCCGTTGGCCGATAAATGTCTGCTGCCACAGGTCTGGCTCCGGTGCGATGGTCCCCGTATCCAGGTCAAGACCAAAACGCTCGACCAGATTCAGCACCTGCTGGCGATTATCTGACATGATCGGATGGTCGAATTGATCCGGGCGATACAACCCCTCCATCGTCACGAACCAGATAACCGCGTCCGGTTGGTAGCGCAGCGCATAATCCAGAATCAGCAGGTCTTTGCTGGCGTTGGTGATGGGATAGCCGAGATTGTATGCCCGGATACGCCGCCCATCATCCAGTGTGTACCCCCCCGCATTGATGCACGCGCTCAAGGTCTCGTCCGGTTCCAGCAGCCAGCCCCACACACTTGAATCGCCAATCAGCACTACCCGGAAGGCGTCATCACGCACTGGATCATCCGCGATGACGTGCGATGCGAACATGGCATCCAGCCGCGTCAGCGAGATGTTATAGGCCTCGGTCGGGTTGTCGGCATAGGGCAAGCGCGGGCGACCGGGGAACACACCGTTATATAGGGTCAGCGACCCCAACCAGGACATCGGATCGAGTGCAACAAACAGCAGGTTGATGGTCACAAACAGCAGTCCAGCCCTCAAGATCACATTACGCACAAATCGCAGCGTGTAATGGTGCTTCGCCAGCCAATCCCATCCAGCCATCATATACCTCTAAACAGACTTGCCAGCATGTGAACACTGTCGTCAAGATCAGGCAGCGCGAAGAACACCCACCCCACTGCCACATAGTGAAAGGTCAGCAGCCAACCACCAGCGGTCACCACCCGGTAAAGCGTGGGCGACGCCCTCACCCGCCGGTACCATCCCCGTGTGTTATCCACCAGGGTTTTGTGCGCGAACAACCCCACACCATGCCATAAACCCCACATCAAGAAATTCAATGTGATCCCATGCCATAACCCGATCAGCGCCATTGTCGTTAACTGGCAAAACGCCACAATCCCCCACTGCGGCAGTTTATACGGACTGCGGATCAGCGTTCGGCTCACCGGCGTGAAGTAATACACACGAAACCACGTACTCAGCGTGATGTGCCACCGCTGCCAGAACTGCTGCAAATTCGATTGCAGGTACGGGCGGTTGAAGTTCTCCGGTAGTGTGAGTCCGTACAATCGTCCTAACCCAATCGCCACATCGGTATACCCGCTGAAATCGAAAAAAATCTGAAAAGCATACACATACACCAGCAGCCATAACCCGGCGGTTGTCCCGGTCTGTTCGATCAAGACCGGGGTCATGGAAATCAGCGCCAGACTATCAGCGACGACAAACTTCTTGAAGACACCCACCGCGATTCGCCCGCCACCCTCGACCATCCGGTCGAAATCCAGTGACCGGGCCGCCTGAAGTTCCGGGATAAAGCGTGCAGCACGGTCGATGGGGCCAGCAGTGTATGCAGGGAAAAACAACACATACACGGCCACATCGCGCAACGCAAAACCCTCATCCGGCAGGCGACCAGCCTGATAATCGAGCAGCAGCGACATCAGACGAAAGGCGACGTAGGAAATACCCAGCCACACAACCGCCGGTTCACCGGGCAGCTTGACCACCACCAGCAGGAAGACGATCAAACCGATCAGAGCCAGCGCCAACCGGCGGCGATCCGCCACCAACATCTGTGACGCACTCACCGCCGCCACACCCAGCATCAACGCAAATGGCAGCATGGCGCTGGCTAAGCCAACAATCACCACCACCATAGCCATGATGCCGATGGCAACACGATCATCGCTGCGGTTGATCTCCGGGTGGATCGTCCACCACACGATCACCACCAGCGCCACCGTCAGCACCAGCAGCAGCGGGTCATTCATCAGCCATGCGACTGCCGCCAGACTGCCGATGAGCAACCCCCAGGGACGCCATACTGGCGGCACCCACACCATAAACGGCACTGAGATCAGCGCGAAAATCAGGATATGTGTCAGGGTCATGCTTTTTCCTACCGCGATTCGGTGTACAATTCGCCCGGATATAATTGCTTTGTGGAGAAAACCATGCGTGAAGAACTGCGCAAATACATCACCAGCGAGTTAATGCACGACCCCGGCTACGAACTTAAGGACGACGAGGCGTTGATTTCCGGCGGCCTGATCGACTCGTTCTCGCTGGTAGAATTACAGTTGTTCATTGAGCAGCAGTTCGGCGTCTTCATCGAAGATACCGAACTGACCGCCGACACGATTGATAACGTCAACGACATCGTCGCCAAGATCGAAGAACGCCAGTAACTAACGCAAAACCTGCCGCCA
>CAYQJO010000028.1:7134-28619 GCA_964417785.1 uncultured Anaerolineaceae bacterium
ATCCGGCGCAAATTGGCTTCATAGGTGTTCAGGTCGAGCAAATGAACATCGTTGGTTCCAAACATAATCAGCGCCACCGCCGGCTGGATCAGGCGATATTCGCATTCCAGCGGTGTTTCGACACCGACCTGACACAGCCCCGGTGCCGCCAATGACGGGTTGAGAACATCGGCGGTCGTCCAGGCAGCCCGTGCCGCCACACTGCTGCTGCCAAACGAATTGTGATCGCGGGCGGTCGTCTGTGAAAAGTATTCCACCACCGTCTGCAAATAAGCATACGACCCTAGAATCAACCCGCCGTCCGCGATGGGCCGCAGAAAATCACCACTGGCGGTGATGCTGTCGCCCACCTTGGCAAAGACATCGGCCCGGTTGCCCAACTGCTGCCCACGCTGGAATATCTGACGAACGTTGCTGCCAGTTCCCGAAACGACACCCCTCGGTGTGTCGTTGGATGGTAATGGTACAATCGGCTCCACTGTTTCGGATTCCGGCTCTTGTGGCGCAACCACTTCGGGCAGTCGATCTACACCGCCCTGCACGCGCAGATAACGCCCATACACCCAGCCCTGGTCGCCATCGATCCTCACCTGTATCCAGTTGCCATTGCGCCCGGTTGCAGCCACCACCGACTCATAAGGCAGAATCGCGATGACCACATATTCCAAACCTGGCCCCGTGCGAAGATTGACCATCGCGGTTGTCTCCGCCGAGATCGACACATCCTGTGCGGCCAGCGGAATTGTCAGGGCCAAAAAGAGCGAAATTAACAGAACATTACGCATGGTTGAATGTCCTTTGCTTCTATCACACCCCCGTGTAGGGCGCATCACGTTGTGGTATTATCCATAAATTGTAGCATGGACCCTGTTGTCCTGCCGCAGCAGATAATCATTCGTAAAAGGAGACGACAATGAGCAACCTGTTCGACCTGACTGGCAAAGTGGCCGCCGTAACTGGCGGAGCGGGTGTACTGGGCAAATCGATCTGTGAAGCACTGGCGGCTGCCGGTGTATCAGTCGCGATTCTCGATATTGCCGGTGACCGGACCGAGGAACGCGCCCATGCCATCAACGAGGCAGGTGGCAAAGCCATCGGTGTCCAGGTCGATGTCCTCGATAAAGAGTCGATTAAAGCCGCTGCCAACAAAATTATCGATACGTTCGGCAAAATCGACATCCTCATCAACGGCGCTGGTGGCAACAAACCCCAGGCGACGGTCTCATCGGATATGCCGTTTTTCGACCTGCCCAAAGACGCCATTGATTGGGTCTTCAATCTCAACATACTTGGCACCATCCTGCCCTCGCAGATTTTCGGCAAATTCATGGCGGAAAAAGGCGAGGGTGTTATTCTCAACGTATCCTCCATGACCTCAATGCGCCCACTCACCCGCGTGGTCGCCTATGGCAACGCCAAAGCCGCCGTGAACAACTTCACGCAGTGGTTGGCCGTCCATCTGGCCCAGGAATACGGCCCGAATATCCGCGTAAACGCCATAGCGCCCGGTTTCTTCCTCACCGACCAGAACCGTTTCTTGCTCACCGATGAAAAAACCGGCGAACTCTCACAGCGCGGCCAGCAGATTATCGACCACACCCCGGCGAGTCGCTTTGGCGACCCGGAAGACCTGGTTGGAACCATCATCTATCTCGTCTCCGACGCAGCCCGCTTTGTTACCGGCATTGTAGTCCCCATCGACGGTGGCTTCAGCGCCTACAGCGGAGTCTAAATCATGACAATTGACACCCGATTACGTGCGCAGGCCGTCGCCGCTGGCGATCAACTACTGGATGAAGACACCATCCGCCAGACACTTGAGGATGGTCTTGGCGGCAGGTTCACCGGAGCAAAAGTCCTGGCTTTGATCCCGGATCACACCCGTACCCTGCCCCTACACCAGTTATTCCGTTTGGCCGTTGATGTGCTGGCCGACACCCGCCAGCTTGATTTCATGGTGGCGCTGGGGACCCATCCCGCACTGAGTGATAATGAGATCAACAGACTGGTTGGCATCACCGCCGAACAGCGCCGGGGCATCTACGCACATATCGGGTTGTTCAATCACGCCTGGGATAACCCCAACGCACTGACACAGGTCGGCACCATCACACAGGATGAGATCAAAGCCATCGCCGGTGATGTCTGGCATCCGTCACTCGGTGGCGATGTCCCGGTACGCATTAACCGCCTCGCGCTCGAATACGATCACATCATCATCTTCGGCCCCACCTTCCCTCATGAAGTAGTCGGGTTTTCCGGCGGAGCAAAGTATCTGTTCCCCGGTATTTCCGGTCCGGAGATGATTAACGTCACACACTGGTTGGGCGCACTCATCACCATTCTCGACACCATCGGCATTGAAGACACACCCATCCGCCGCGTGATTCACGCCGCCGCCGAACATATCCCGACACCGATCACGCTGGTCGGCATGACAGTCATCAAAAACGGACTGGACGGCCTCTTCATCGGTGACCATCTGGCCGCCCACCACGCCGCATCGCAGCGATCCGCACAGAAGCACATTGTCTGGGTCGATCAGCCCTTCCAGCGGGTGCTGTCCGTTACACCGCCCATGTACGATGAGTTGTGGACTGGTGCCAAAGCCATGTACAAAGTCGAACCGGCCATCGCTGACGGTGGTGAGGTGATTGTCTACGCTCCCCACCTGGATACGGTCAGCCATGTACACGGCCATTACATCTACGAAGCCGGTTATCATGTGCGCGATTACTTCCTCAAGCAGTGGGATCAGTTCAAGCACATCCCACTGGGTGTGCTGGCACACGGGACCCATCTGCGCGGAAGCGGCACCTTCGAGAACGGTGTCGAACACGCCCGTATCCATGTGACCCTTGCCAGCCGAATCTCGAAAGAAGACTGTACCCGACTCGCTCTAGGATACATGGACCCGGACAGCATCGACATCAACACGTTCAAAGACCGGGAAGATGAAGGCATTCTCTTCATTCCGAAAGCCGGTGAAACTCTGTACCGGGTCCGCGACAGATAACATAAGAGGGAGACACACCGATGCCCGAATACTCAGTAGGAATGATTGGACTTGGCGTAATGGGGGGCAATCTGGCCCGCAACCTGGCAAGCAAGGGCTTCAGCGTGGCCGGTTACGATCTGGACGAGAGCAAACGGCAGGAATTTACCAGCCACGCCGATGAAGGCACGCTGGCGAGCTTCCCGGATACGGCGAGCTTTCTTAATAGCCTGGAAAAGCCGCGCCGGATCATCCTGTTGGTTCCGTCCAGTGTGGTGGAAAGCGCCATCGACTCGCTCAAGCCACATCTGGACCGGGGTGATCTGCTCATCGATCTGGGCAACAGCTTCTTCAGCGACACGGAGCGCATCAACGCCGAACTGGAACAAGACGGTCTGCTGTTTATTGGCAGCGGCGTATCCGGCGGCGAAAAAGGTGCATTGCGCGGTCCATCGATCATGCCAGGCGGCCAACCCGAAGCCTACGAGCTGATTCGACCGGCATTTGAGGCCATCGCTGCCAGAGTCGGTGACGAACCATGTGTCACCTATATCGGCCCGCGTGGTTCCGGCCATTACGTCAAAATGGTCCATAACGGCATCGAATATGGCATTATGCAGTTGATCGCAGAAGCCTACGACATTTTGACCCGCGTCGCCGGTGCCACCGCCGACGAACTCTACCAGGCATTCAGTACATGGAACGAGGCTGAACTTGACTCGTACCTGATCCAGATCACCGCCGACATTTTCTCGCGCACCGATCCGGAAACCGGCCAGCCGATGGTAGACATGATCCTGGATGAAGCACGCCAGAAAGGTACCGGCAAATGGACCAGTCAGAATGCGCTCGACATCGGCATCCCCATCCATACTATCAACGCAGCCGTCGATTCGCGCATTCTCTCGGCCCTGAAAAATGAGCGTGTCGCTGCCAGCCAGGTCTTTGACGGACCTCAGCCGACCTTCACCGGCGACCGGGCTGCGTTGTTTGACGATGTGCGACAGGCGCTTTACGCCGGTATACTCTGCACCTATGCCCAGGGCATCAAACTGATGCAGGCCGCTAGCCAGGAATATGACTACAATCTGAACATAGCCGACATCGCCCGAATCTGGCGCGGTGGCTGCATCATTCGTGCTGCCCTGCTTGAAGACATCCGCAAGGTCTACGCCGAACAACCTGACCTGTCGAATATGCTGCTGGCAGAGCCGTTCAAATCCGCCATCCAGTCACGACAGGCGGCCTGGCGCTCGGTGATCCAGACCGCCATCGGACACGGCATTCCGGTCCCTTCACTGTCGAATTCTATGGCCTACTTCGATGGCTACCGTACTGACCGTTTGCCTGCCAACCTGACCCAGGCTCAGCGCGATTACTTCGGTTCACACACCTATCGCCGGATTGACCGGGATGGTGTTTTCCATACAGAGTGGGAGTCATGATCGACCAGTTCCAACCAGAACACGATTTCTTCATCGGTATCGACTCCGATGGATGTGTTTTCGATACGATGGAGATCAAGCACAAAGAGTGCTTCACCCCCAATATCATCAAGTTCTGGAATTTACAGGCCGTCTCGCGCTATGCACGTGAGGTATGTGAGTTCGTCAACCTGTACTCGGTCTGGCGCGGGACCAATCGCTGGACCGGCATCATTCTGGTGCTGGACCTGCTGCGCCAGAGGACAGAAGTCCAGCAGCGCGGTGTGGACATCCTATCTGCCGAAGATCTGCGCCAGTTCATCAACCAGAATCAATATCCGCTCAGCAATGACGGCATCAAAGCCTACATGGCCGCCTATCCAGAAGCCGATCTTGAGACCGCACTGATCTGGTCAAATGCGGTGAATGACAGTATTCACGACATGGTTCACGGCATACCGCCTTTCTCCTATGTCCATAAAGCTCTGGAAGCCATGCACAGCCGGGCTGATATGATCGTCGTGTCGGCCACACCGGTCGCCACGTTGGAGAAAGAATGGCGCGAACACGACATCGCTCGCTTCGTGCGATTAATCGGCGGTCAGGAACTCGGCAGCAAGAGCCAGATCATCCAGCAGGCTGCCGCCGGCAAATATGCCCCGGAGCACATCTTGATGATCGGCGACGCACCCGGCGATCTACGAGCAGTCCGTACGGTCAATGGGTTGTTCTACCCGATCATCCCCGGCCATGAGGAATCATCCTGGCAGCGCTTCCACGACGAGGCCATGCCGCGTTTCTTCGCCGGGACTTATGCCGGGGCCTATGAGGCCAAACTGATAAAAGAGTACGAAAGTCACCTGCCAGAGACGCCCCCCTGGCAGGTATAATGTGGCTGTGTTTTAAGAAAGGACTCAACTTCATGGCGTCACTCCACCCCGACCGTTTCTTCAGTCCCGATCCTACCCAGCGGTCGGTTGCACGCGATCTGTACAACACCGTCAAGGATTTGCCGCTCGTCTGCCCGCACGGACATGTCGATCCGCGCATGTTCGTTGACGCGGATTACAGCTTTGGCACCCCCGCCGACCTGCTCATCATCCCCGATCATTATATATTCCGTATGCTCTACTCGCAGGGCATTCCACTGGAGAAACTCGGCGTACCGCGCTGGGACGGCGGCGAAACAGAAACCGATCATCGCGCCATCTGGAAACGCTTCGCCGAAAACTTCTACCTGTTCCGGGGGACGCCTACCGGCGTGTGGATCAATCAGGAATTGCACGAGGTCTTCGACGTCGACATCAAGCTGAATGGTGATAACGCCGATGAGGTCTACGATCACATTGCAGCCCAGCTTGCCAAACCAGAATTCCGCCCGCGTGCCTTGTTTGATCGCTTCAATATCGAAGTCCTGGCGACAACCGACGCAGCCACCGACACACTGGAGTATCATCAGGCCATCCGCGACTCGGATTGGAACGGCAATATTATCCCGACATTCCGCCCCGATGCCGTCGTCAACCTGGATACCGAAAACTGGGACAAGAACATCGAGACACTTTCGCAGGTCTCCAGTGTAGATGTGAAAGACTATCAGACTTTCATCCAGGCATTGGAGCAGCGCCGCGCTTTCTTCAAAGACATGGGCGCAAAGGCGACCGACCACGCTGCTTTGACCGCTCACACCGTCGAACTCTCCGATGCTGAAGCCGATGCGATCTTCCAGCGTGCGCTCAAGAGCGAGGCCACCGCCGACGACGCCACCCAGTTCACCGGCCATATGCTGATGCAGATGGCACGGATGAGTGTCGAAGACGGCCTGGTGATGCAAATTCATATCGGATCGTTCCGCAATCATAATCCGGTTATCTTTGACCGCTTCGGGCGTGACAAAGGCTGCGACATCCCCATCGCCAGTGAGTTCACCCGCAACCTCAAACCGCTGCTGAACAAATACGCCAACGCCAGCAATTACAGTCTGATTCTGTTCAATCTGGACGAGACAACCTACGCCCGTGAACTGGCACCGATAGCCGGTCATTACCCGGCAGTGAAACTGGGTCCACCCTGGTGGTTCCACGACAGCCTTAACGGTATGCACCGCTATTTCGATCAGGTAATGGAGACTGCTGGCCTGTATAACACAGCCGGATTCAATGACGATACCCGCGCCTTCCCCTCCATTCCGGCACGCCACGATCTGTGGCGACGGGCTGCGGCGGACTGGATCGCCAGTCTGGTCGTTCGCGGTCTGATTGATCTCGATGAGGCAACCGAGATGACACGCGACACAGCGTATAGTCTGGCAAAGAAAGCCTACAATCTTTAGGCGGTGGATGAGATGGAATTCCCTGAGCTAATCGAGGCAGTCGGTCAGCGTCAGACCATGGTCAAGTCGTATCTGAATGAGAACGGTATCTCGTTCAGCTACAAGCACCTGGAAGATGCGGTCTACAGTTACGTCAATGCCGGTGGTAAGGCGCTGCGCTCAGCCGTGATGATGTTTTGCTGTGGTGCGGTCGGTGGCGACGAGCAGACCGCCGTCCCGGCTGCCGCCGCCATCGAACTCTACCATACATTTACACTCGTCCATGACGACATCATCGACCGCGATGAACTGCGTCGTGGGGTGCCAACCGTGCATGTGGATTTTGCCGAACGCGGTCGGCGCGAACTCGGCCTACAGGATGAAGCCGCCGACCACTATGGCCTCGCGCTCGCCATCCTCGCCGGTGATATGCAGCAGGGATGGGCCGCCTCGCTCTTCCCTGACCTGTATCATCGCTATGGGTTGCCAGCCGAACTGGCGCTGAATCTAGTAAAAGAGTTGTTCCACAAAACGCAGGTCGCACTCATCAACGGTGAAACGGTCGATGTCCTCCAGGCGCAGACCCCCGTTGACCAGATCACCGAAGACGCAGTGCTGAAAATGCTCCAACAGAAAACCGGTGTGCTGTATGAATTCGCCGGTCGAGCCGGGACCGCCATCGGCCTCAAGACACCTGATTTGCACCATCCAAAGGTTGAGGCACTGGCAAATTTCACCGCGCTCTGCGGCACCGCCTTCCAGATTCAGGACGATGTTCTCGGTGTCGTCGGAAGCGAGAAACAACTGGGCAAACCGGTCGGATCAGACATCCGCGAGGGCAAGCGGACTGTCATTGTCCTCAACAGCCTGCAACGGATGTCACCAACGGAACGAGAGTTCACATTGTCAGTCCTCGGCGATCATAATGCCGCAGCCGGTAACGTTCAGACACTAATCGCCCTGCTAGAATCGTCCGGTGGTGTCGATTACGCGCAACAACTCGCCCGCGATTACATCAATCGTGCGCTGCAATATCTCGATCAGATACCGGATAGCCACTACAAAGACTTGCTGCGTACATGGGCGCGGTACATTGTCGAGCGTGAACTGTAGCCGTCCACGCGAATTTTCCTAAATTACAGTTAGATTTCTTCCAATACTGTTACATTACTTTCCTTTCCAGAACATTCCCGCTACAATGAAGCTATCAAAACAACTCTTATTATTCCTATAACTTCAATGCGTTTTACGTTAACACTTTTGCTTGTAATTGTATTAAACATGTGCTATCTTCACAGGGGAAACATTAGCGCGGGACGCTACTATGCAGAACGAGGACACTATATCGACCCTGTTCCTGAGCTATGATGGGCAGCATGTAGCTCTTGCCGCCCGCCTGGGTGCCGATCTCAAGAGCGCTGGCTTTGATGTCTGGCAGGAGCAGTTCGACCGCAAGTCCGACGACAACACCGCCGACACCCTCAGCGAAAAGCTCCGGCAGTGTCTTGTTTTCATCCCTGTCATATCCCCATCATATAAACATGATACCATCAAATGGCCGGACCTTGAGCGCATCACCGCTAACACCAGCACACACATTCTCGCGGCAACACTGCCCGGTGCCAACGTACCGGATTGGGCCTACCAGACAGTCGATTTCGGCCACTGGCACAACACCATCCATTACGCGAACAGTCTGGAAAAGTTGACCACCCTGCTCAAAGTCCGCTTTCCAGCGACTATCGGTGGAGTACCGGATTCCGAGACCCGATATATTGCGCAAGTCCACGCCGAAGTCGAACGTTACCGGGCGTTTCTTTCGACCATCAGCGCCCGCGCAGCCTCCATGCCGACGGACAAAACTGCCATTTATCCCTACAGCATGTGGGGCCTCACTGGTATTTTCGAGTCCGATGATGGTGACCAGACCTACCAACTTCAGGAGATTCTGAAGCAGTATCCGGCCTTTATATTGGTCGGCGACAACGGGTCAGGTAAGACAACCACGCTGTATCGAACGCTCCTGGAAATTCTGCGAGCGCACCTGAGTGACCGGGAAGAATTCCCATTACCCGTCCTGGTCAACCTGGGACTATGGTACGAAAACGTCAGCTTTGAAACGTTTCTGCACCAGCACTGGCCCACAGAACTGGACAGCGATGTGTTGCTGATCCTGGACGGGCTGGATGAGATGGGCCAGCCAGCGCAGCACAAATTCGGATTGCTGGCTGATTGGCTCGTGGAGACACCACGGCGCGTCATCATTGCCACCGATCCCAACACATGGCCGGTGGACATCCTTGGTCTGCCACTGATTCATCTGCAACCGCTCAACATATCGCGGGTACGGCAGTATGTCCTCAATCATGTCGAAAAAGACACCGCCGACCAACTGCTGGCGGTCATCTCACCTGATGGCGACACCATCGCTATGCCATTGGCGCAAAACGCCCTGAATCTGGCAATCATGGTGGCCCAGATACAAACATCGCCCGTTTCGCGCCTACCGGATCATGAATCCCACCTGCTGGCATGGCTGGTGGAGCATCTATGGCAGACATTGGAAGACCGACCCGGTTACCGGCAGTGGTCGGAGGCGCACCAGCCCTTGTCGCAACTCGCGTTCACGCTGATTGACGAAGAACAGGGCAGCTATGTCCCCTACCCCTACGCACAAGAAATTGTCGGCGACGATCTCATTCTTCAGGCTGCCCTGGATGTAGACATCCTGAATATGCGCGGCGCGATGATCGGTTTCTCTCTGCGCAAAATCCGCGACTTCTGTGCCGCGTACTGGCTTCTGGAAGTCGAAGGCGTGTATACCCGACTCATGCAGGCTCAATTTGACGATTCCGGTAAACGTCTGCCCTGGAAGTGGGATCGGACTGTAATTTACAGCGCAGCCCTGACCGCAGACCCGGATACGGTGATCCGTGACATGATGGATGTGAACCCTTACCTTGCAGTGGAGGCGCTTACCGGCGGCATCCGCGCCTCGGAAGCCACCCAGCATCAACTCGCACTGCGGTTCTTGCAGCACCCACAACCGACTGACCAGTTGTATCTATCACGCCTGATGGAGGTATTGCGCAGTCTGCCGGACCTGTCCCCACTGCTGGAACAACTCTACAACATTGCCCGCGAGCAAGACGAAGAGGTGACCATGTCCATCGGAAAACTGGGAGGCGACACCATCCGGTTCCTGACCAGCATCCTGCGCGGGGATCGCAAAGATCGACGCCGTTCGATGGCAGCCTGGGCGCTTGGGGAACTTCAGGAACCCACCGCAGTACCGGGACTAATCGAAGCACTCAACGATCAGAATGCCAGGGTACGGCAGGAAGCAGTACATGCGCTTGAACGCATTGGTCCACCCACCATTCCGCGCTTGCTCCGCTCTTTGCAGAACAACGACCCCAACATGCGGGCTGGTGCCATTCAGGTCCTACGACGTATGGCGACTCCGGCAACCGTACCGGATCTGGTAGCCTGCCTGCCCGATGATCGCTGGCCGGAATACTACGATGCACGCATCTGCGATCTGGCCGCCGTTGCGCTGGAAAACATCGGCACCGATGAAGCACTTCAAGCTGTGGACGAGTGGCGCAGCCAGCATGCGGATAATCAGCTTGTCCGCACTGGCGAACATCCAGCAGCCAGCGACGACCGCCCAATTGAACAACTGGAGCAATATCTCAAAAGCGATCAATGGGAGACACGCCGTAGTGCGGTCGAAGCTCTGGGAGTATCCGGCAAGACTGAGGCCATTCCCTTGATCTTACAGGCCCTTGAAGATGAGGAAAATCTGGTCCGGTGGAAAGCGCTACGAGCGCTGAGCAACTTTGACGGCCCGCCCGTCATAGAGGGCTTGATCCGCGCCCTACATGATCCGGACCACCTGACAGCAGATGCCGCAGCCACCGAATTGAGCCGCATCGGTGAACCTGCCGTCTCAGCATTGATTGCGGCGCTCTCCGATGAGAACGTCAATGTACGCGGCAATGCAGCGGAGGCACTGGGTCGCATCGGCAGTGAAGACGCCATCCCCTACTTAGTCGATCTCCTGGAAGACACTGAAGTCCCGCAGCGCGAGACTCAGCGCATCTGCGATATTGCCGCCAATGCCCTGCGTTCAATCGGCACGGAACAGGCCAACATGGCACTGAGACGATGGTATCAGACCAGCCCCGACGCTCAGCAAAACAGTATCAGGTCACTCCTGGACCTGGACAGCCTTACTGAAACCGACGAAGCCAGCCATCATGCAGCCTTGATCGCGTTTCTGGATACCTTACAGGAAGACGACTGGAAAGAACGTCATCAGGCGGCCAAAGCGCTGCGTACCTACGCCAGAGACACCCTGAAAGGGACCGATGACAAAGCTGCCATCAGTGAACTGGCAGAAGCCCTGAATAACGACGAAGCCATGGTGCGCTGGACCGCCACAGAAGCATTGGCATGGACAGGTGACAAAGACGCAGTACCAGCGCTGCTCAAACGGCTTACCGATAGCAACTGGACCGTGCGCATCGCTGCTGTCCGGGCGCTGGTCGAACTGAGCAATCAAGATGCGGTTCCGGGCCTGGTCGAAGCTCTGAAAGATACCCACCAGCTTGTGCGTGAAGCGGTAGCCGAGGCGCTCGGTCAGCTAAATGTACACAATACCCGTGCAATCTCAGAGTTGGTCAATATTATGCACGCGGACCCGGACGAATTCGTCCGCCGGGCCGCTACCGAGGCATTAGGTAAAATTGGTGATAGCGAACTTACTGAGGAATTGGTAAATTTATTGGAATATGAGCAGAATTATTACGTTCGATGGGCAGCGGTAGAAGCATTAGGACAAATCGGGTCTGCCACTTCTGTACCCGCCCTCATCGAAGCGTTATCGGATACCACTCAACCGGGTTGGGCCGAACAACGAATCTGCGATGTTGCTGCAAGTGCGTTAGGTTCGATAGGCACAGAAGAAGCCAGGACCGCGCTTAGCCAATGGCGTGATCGAAATTAAAGGTAGTTGACAGGGACACTGACAATGCGACTATTCATTAGCTACGCCCGTGTAGATAAGCCTTATTGCGTTCAGATCGCCGAGACCCTGGATGCCCACGAAATCTGGTATGACCAGAGATTGTATGCGGGGCAGCAATGGTGGGATGAGATCAAACGCCGTCTGGATTGGTGTGAAGGCTTTGTCTATCTTCTTTCGCCAGACTCTGTTGCATCTGAGTACTGCCAGAAAGAATTCTTGATGGCGCTCAAGGCCAAGCGGGCTATCTTCCCAGTCGTCATCCACGAAGACACGCCGATCCCGGACGAAATCCGCCACATCCATTACGCCGATCTGAGCAACGGTCTGACACCGGCTGCGGTGAAAACCCTGCTAAACTCAATCCACGTCGCTGAACTGAGTCAGCGCGAACATGAGTATCCGGCGCAGCCGTCCGTTACCCGGCATGAGATCGTAGAAGAACTCGAACAGACGACCAATCTCACAACCGTCATCGAGCGCGTTGCCGAAGCGATGGAAGCCGGTAACTTCGATGCTGCCGTCTATGTGCTGAATCAGGCACTCGCCTCCAACGAACAATCGCGTTTCATTGATCTGGGCTATCTGCGTGAAGAAGCCGAGAACGCGCTGGAACGTCAGACTTATGAGCGCGAGGCAGAGCGCGAATACCGGCCTATCGCGGAACTGGCGAAACGTCGGGCGACACGCCGGGCGGGCTGTCGTGCATTCCAGGAGTTTCGCCAGGACTATCCCTACTACGATCCCGATCAACTGGCCCGTTACTGCGAGTCTGCTGAGGCTATGCCGTCATCGCTAAGCCAATTCACACTGTCGCTGCTGGAATGGTGCGAAGTACCTGGCGGCATGCTGTCACTGCCAGTCGTCAACGCACCCAACAGCAACCACAACGGTCATGGCAACCATGTGGAGCAGCACGAGATGGAATACATCGAAAAGTTCTATATGAGCAAGTATCCCATCACCAATGCACAGTTCCAGCGGTTCCTGGATGCCCCCGATGGCTATACCAACATGCAATGGTGGGAATACGCTCCTGATGCCTACCAGTGGCGCAAAGAGATCGAAGGTCCCACGCCCAGCCGTTTTCACGGGGACGACCGTCCGCGTGAAAATGTAACGTGGTACGAGGCGATGGCATTCTGTAAGTGGCTGAGCGCCCGCACCAATATGACCATTACCCTGCCAACCGACAAACAGTGGCAGCGGGCCGCCAGAGGTAATGACAACCGGCTGTATCCGTGGGGCAACACCTTCAATGTTTCCCTGGCGAACACCGCCGAGAGCAAAATCCGCAAGACCACGCCCGTTACCAACTATCTCAATGCCACCAGCCCCTTTGGAATCTGCGATCTTGCTGGAAATATCTGGGAGTGGTGCCTGCACACCGGAACCCGCGATCCAAAAAACCGTGAAGGTGAAGGTGTCCGTGCAATATTTGGCGGATCGTTCATCAGTGATGCCCGCCGCGCACAGACGACCTTCCATTTCAATCTGAACCCGGAATACTGCTTCGCCACCATTGGCTTCCGGGTAATTGCTGAAGCGCTGTATTAAGAGAGCGTATACAGACTACGATAGACACCATCCTGTGCGAGCAGTTCGGTGTGTGTCCCGCGCTCAACAATTTCACCGTGATCCATCACGACGATCAGGTCAGATGACACAATCGTACTCAAACGATGGGCAATCACAAAGCTGGTTCGACCTTCCAGCAGGCGTTCCAGCGCCGCCTGGATGATTTTCTCTGTCTGGGTATCAATATTGCTGGTCGCTTCATCCAGGATCAAAATTCGCGGATCAGCCAGCAGCGCACGGGCGAACGACAATAACTGCTTCTGTCCTGCTGAGAGAACCGTTCCCCCTTCACGGACTTCTGTCTGGTATCCGTCCTCCAATTCCATAATGAAGCCGTGAGCGCCAACGGCTTTGGCAGCCTCGATAACCTCTTCATCAGATGCTCCCAGCCGGCCATAGCGGATGTTCTCCATTACCGACCCCGAAAACAGATAGGGTTCCTGTAATACCACGCCGACCTGGCTGCGTAGACTGTCCTGGGTGACGTCAGCAACATTATAACCATCCACCTGCACCACGCCTTCATTCACATCGTAAAAACGTGTGATGAGTTTGACCATCGTACTCTTACCCGATCCAGTATGACCCACGAAAGCTACCCGCTGTCCCGGTTGTACATCCAGAAAGATGTCGCGCAGCACATCACCATCAGTCTCTTCATAACGGAAACGCACATTGTCAAACCGTACATGCCCCTCGATCCGGGGTAACTGTGCTGCACCCTGTTTATCGACCACCTCAACCGGCGTATCTAACAGTGCGAAAATCTTGGCACCCGCAGCCATCACCGCCTGGAAGATATTATAGCGTTGGGCCAGCATCCGGATGGGGAAGAAAAACTGGCCGATGTACAGAACGAACGTCAGCAGAGTGAAGATCGATAGCTCCTGCCGCAGCACCAGCGTACCGCCAACGTAGATCAGCGCACCGGTCGCCACACCGTTAATCAACTCGATGGTCGGAAAGAACAAACCCGCCACCAACGATGCCCGCACACTTGATTCGCGATGGTCCATATCAATCTGGTTGATAAAGCGGTCATAATTGTACGCCTGCCGGTCGAATGCCTGCGTAACCCGCACACCGTTGAACGCTTCTGAAAGCTCAGCGTTGACCTTTGAGTTGGTCTCGCGCACACGCAAATAGGTCTTGCGAGCGTAGATGCGCCAGATATTGGCGATGAAACCCAGCACCACCATCACCGCCAGCGCCACCGAGGTTAACGGCAGATTGATCAACATCATGGAAACCACAATACCGATGAGGGTCAACAAATCGCGGAAACTTCCCACGACCGCAAATGTAATCGCTTCACGCAGCACACCCACATCGCTGATAATACGTGCAATCAGGCGACCGGTTTCGTATTTCGAGAAAAACGAAATTGACAGACGGTTGATGTGTTCGTACAGATCGTTACGCATGGCCTGGATCGCGTGCTGACCGGCAATCGCCATCAAAATAATCTGCGAGCGAAAGCCAATCGCCCCCAATGCCTGCACAATCAGATAGAAGATAACGCCAACACCGACAATGGTCATATCGCCCTTACGGATACCCTCATCGACTGCATATCCCACCAGCGGTGGGCCAGTAATACTTGCGACCACGCTGAGGAGTGCGGCAAACATCGCGATGATGATATTGCGCGTATAGGGCGTCAGATAGCTTGCAAGACGTTTGGTGACATCCCAGTCGAAGCCGCGTGCATTCATCTCCTGATCTTCATCCAGGTAGTCGAATGCGGTCTTCTTCTGCTTGTCATCTCCCGGTGTTTTGCCGTTAGCGGAATGTCCATTCTTGCTCATCATTTACCCCCTACCCGGTCGATAATGGCGCGGAACTCGTCGGTCGCCAGACGCCGGTCAACTTCGGTCTCCGGTGGCTGGTAACCGAGGGCCGCCAGTTCAGCACGCACCCGCTCCTGGTCTTCCAATTGCAGATGGTAAACCTCAGCGTAGTAGCCATCCCGGTCCAGCAGGTCCTGGTGCTTACCACATTCGGTGATCCGACCATTCTGGATCACCAGAATTTGGTCGGCGTTCTGGATGCTATTGAGCCGCTGCGCAATAATGAATGTCGTCCGCCCGCGCATCAACCGATTGAGCGCGTCTTGAATCAGGGCCTCTGTCCGTGTATCAACACTGCTGGTAGAATCATCCAGAATCAAGACACTGGGATTCACCAGGAGCGCCCGTGCAATCGCCACACGCTGCTTCTGCCCACCAGAAAGGGTCACACCGCGCTCACCTACCAGAGTATCGAATCCATTGGAAAATTCCTGAATAAAATCGTAGGCATTGGCCGCTTTAGCGGCGGCGATGATCTCATCTTCAGTGGCGTCAGGATCACCATAAGCGATGTTCTCGCGAATAGTTGCGGAAAATAGCAGTGACGATTGCAGCACCATACCAATTTGCTTGCGCAGGCTGCTCAGTTCCACGTCACGTACATCATGACCGTCAATGGTCACACTGCCAGATTTGACATCGTAGAATCGCGGAATCAGATTGACCAGACTACTCTTTCCCGCACCCGTTGGGCCGAGCAGTGCCACCACCTCACCAGGATGGGCCTCCAGGCTTACATCATGCAAGACCTCGATACCGTTATAGGCAAAATCCACATGGTCAAAACGGACATAACCGCGTGTGCGGTTCAGCACTCTGGCATCCGGTTTGCTCTTGATGTCCATCGGTGCATCCAGGATTTCAAAAACACGTCCAGCACTGCTGACCGCTTGCGTAATCAGGAGGATCACAAAACCGAGGAAGCGGATCGGTTGGGACAGCAGCAACACATAAGCATTGAAAGCCACGATCATACCGACCGTCACACCGCCGAAATCATTCTGCTCCATCAACCCACCGAAAAACAAAACCAGCGCCGTCGAAAACGAGATGATAAACGCACTCAGTGGTAGATAGCTGGCCCAATTGGTGATCAGATCAACCCGTTCATGATACAGGTGTTCGTTGTCCTCACTGAACTTCTGTATCTCGTAATCCTCGCGGCTAAAGGCCCGGACCACTTCGGCACCAACGGAATTTTCCTGAATGTGGTTGCCGAGCCGCTGCATTCGCTCCATGATCTTCTTCCATTTTGGACCGATTCGCAGTGCGAAGGACCGCGAGAAGAACGCCAGCGGAATCAGGGGAAGGATCGCCAGGACAGCCAGCACGGGGCTGCTTAACAACATCACCGCCGAGATGCCAATCGTTAGCATCAGGGTGTTCAGGCCATCAATCAGACCAAACGCGAAAAACCGCTGAATCTCGTCCACATCGCTGATAGATCGGGTGATGATCGTCCCCGTCTCCGCCTTATCATGATATGAAAACGGTAGATTCTGCACATGGTTGTAGACTTCGTTGCGAATATCGTAAGCTGCATAATGAGACAAACGCTCACCAAAATAGCGGAACATAAACCCGGTTACGCCGCGCAGCACACCCAACCCGACCACAAGCAGACCTGCCGCGATCATAAAGTCCGCGTTACCGTACTCAAAACCAATGTCTTCAATGTACTCGGCCATCACCATCGGGGTCGCATCCAACAAAGGATACCTCCCGATAATGCCAGTATCGATCACGACCTCAAGAATTTTAGGAATCGTGATTATCAGAATATTGCTGCCGACCAATCCGACTACAGCCACCATTGCCAGCAGCCAGTATGGTCGCATATACTTCATCATCCTTAGCCAAATGGCTAAACCGCTCATGCTGTCGCTCCGTCGTTCTGTTAGAGACGCACAAGCCATACTACAATAAAGACGAAGTGATGGATACCAAATGGGTCATAAATGGACCTATGCTGCTGCGGTTGCTGGCAGCCCTTAAACAAAATTTAATAATTTCTTGCCCCATCGGATCGGTCGCCGTGAGAGTAAATCTTCCATCAACATCAAACCGATAGCTTTGCGCACCGTCTCGGAATATGTCGGATAGATATGAAAGACATTGGTGAGTGCAGTCAGCCGCAACCCTGTCTTGAGAACCAGTTCCAACTCCACAATCATCTCACCAGCTCGTTCTGCCACTATAGTCGCTCCCAGAAGTGTCCCCAACCCCTTATACACCAGCTTGATAAACCCGCGTGTGTTGTTCTCCGCCCGTCCCCGGTCACTCTCAGACATCGGCAAGATGAACACCTTCACCGCTTTGCCATAACGTTCACGAGCCTGCGCTTCGGTCAGACCGACATGGGCCACTTCAGGATCGATAAACGTCACCCAGGGTACACGGTCATCCACACCTTTACTGTTGATGAGCGGCAACGTGACATTCATCCCGGCGGTAATGCCCTGCTGCCCGGCGTAATGGGTGAACTTCGGCCCTGTGGTGCAGTCACCAACCGCGTATATGTGCGGCACATTGGTGCGCAGGTACTTATCAACCGGAATCCCTGCATCGGTGAACGCGACTCCGCTGGCGGCCAAATTCAACCGCTGCACATTGGGCGTGCGACCGACCGCCACCACCAGCATATCGCCAGTTACCGTTTCGCCATTTTGTAGACAGGCCGTGATCGCCTGACCCGACTGCTCGACTGACTGCACCAATGTATCAGCAATATGGATGCCTTCGTCGGCGAACACATCACGCACAATCTGCTGCGCCTCCGGCTCATCCCGGCGTAAGAGGGTCTCATCAATGATCGTCACCGCCGCACCCAGGCGACGATAGGCCTGGGCAATCTCGACGCCAATAGGTCCACCGCCCATCACCATCAGATGATTCGGCAGGCGGTCGTTCTCAAACAGGGTCTCATTGGTTTTGTAATCCACCTCATTCAGACCAGGTACCGGGGGGATGGTCGGACGTGCGCCAGTGGCAATCACCAACCACTTTGCTGTCAGCAGGCGCTGGCCGACCTGGACCGTGTGGGCATCGACAAACTGCGCTTCGCCCTGGATGACATCAACGCCATATTCTCGTGCGAACACCTCCGGCGTTTCACCAGCATAGACATCTTGAATAGCCGCCTGGATGTAATCACGGACTGCGCCCATATCGACGATTGGCTCAATCGCCTGTAACCCGTATTCCCCGGCGCTGCGGATGGTATGCGCCACCTGTCCCACCTTTAACAGCGCTTTGCTCGGCACACAGCCGAACCAGGTGCAATCACCGCCGAGCGCGTGCTTTTCAATCAGCGCAACCCGCTTGTCCAATTTGCCAGCGAAGCCAGCGGCAGAAAGCCCCGCCGCACCAGCTCCAATCACTACCAGATCATACCGCTCAGTCGCAGTGGTCACAGGCAATGCACCACTCGAAACCATCCGCGTCCAACAGATCATCGGCTTCGACCGGCCCCCACGAGCCAGGTGTGTAGCTGGTCATGGCCGGCGCACGTTGACTGTCACGCCAACCCATATGGATCGAGTCGATCAGCTTCCACGACAGCGCAATTTCATCCTCACGGGCGAACAAAGCAGCATCACCCATCAGTGCATCCAGGATCAATCGCTCATATGCTTCCGGGATCACTCCCTTGCCAAAGCGATTGTCGTAATGAAACTCCATATCGACCACATCGCCATAACGCTGATCGGGCAGCTTGGCCTCAAATCCCAGATGAATTCCCTCATCCGGCTGGATGCAGATGGACAGTCGGTTCGGCACAGATTTGCCGCGACTATCATGGTTAAACAGTGGCATCGGTGGTTCGCGGAACTGCACCAGAATCTCGCTGGCTTTGTGCTGCAATGCCTTGCCCGAACGCAGATAAAACGGCACACCGTGCCAGCGCCAATTATCGACATACAGTTTCAACGCAGCATAGGTCGCCGTCTGTGAATCAGCAGGTACACCGTCGGCATCCAGATAACCCTGGTATTGGCCCCGAACCGTGTTGTGAATCTCGACCGGGCGGATCGCATTCAACACCTTGACCTTCTCGCCGCGCAGATCGTCCGCGCTCAACGAAATGGGCGGTTCCATCGCTGTCAGTGCGAGGAGCTGCATCAGGTGATTCTGGAACATATCGCGCAGTATACCGGAACTATCGTAGTATTCAGCCCGTCGCCCCACATCAACCGATTCGGCTACGGTGATCTGCACATGGCTAATGTAATTGCGATTCCAGATTGGCTCGAAGATCGTGTTGGCAAAACGTAAAAACAGGATGTTTTGCGCTGTCTCTTTACCCAGGTAATGATCGATGCGATACACCTGCGACTCGTCAAAAGCGGTATGGATGATCGTGTTCAACTCAGAAGCCGAATCGAGATCGTAGCCGAACGGCTTCTCCACCACCACACGCCGCCAACCGTCCGGTTCGTCGGTCATGCCATCCGCTTTCAGATTCTCGATAGTGGGAATGTAAAGCGACGGTGCGGTCGAGAAATAATACAAGCGGTTAGCATAACCGTGTTCCTGCACATACGCTTCCAGTTCGTGATAACTCTCAATCGACTTGGCATTACCCGGCACATAGAAGATGTGTTGGGCAAAGTCCTCCCATTGCGTCAGATCATAGCTTTCCGGGCTGAACTCCTCGACACCATCACGCACATGCTCGCGAAACTCATCGTGGCTGTAAGTTGTTCGCGAGACTCCCACAACATTGAATTTCTCCGGCAGCCGCTCCTTGCGCTTCAAATTGTACAGCGCCGGGATCAGCTTCCGCCGCGTCAGATCACCCGACGCCCCAAAGATCACAATCGTCACAGGATCACAGTATTCATTCTTCATCGTAGTCTCCATGCTCTTCTCCTTCGGTCTTAACAACGGCTAAGTTGACATATCTTCCCTGACGCGCTCAAATCCCCCTATCTAACGAATATTACAGGGAGATCACATGCAGCTACAGCGCCAACTTGGCGTATTCGGTGCAACAATGATGGGTCTGGGGTCCATTGTCGGGACTGGCGTTTTCGTCAGCATCGGTATTGCCGCCGGTATTGTCGGCCCTGCGGTAGTCGTCGCCATTGCCATCGGCGCAATGGTCGCCAGCTTCAACGGCCTCAGCAGCGCCCAACTGGCCGCCAATCACCCGGTCAGCGGCGGCACCTACGAATACGGCTATCGCTATCTCAACCCACGCCTCGGATTCATCGCCGGGTGGACCTTCCTGCTCGCGAAAAGCGCCTCCGCTGCGACCGCTGCCCTGGGTTTCTCCGGCTATTTGATCGACGCGCTCGCACTCGACCGCGACCTGCTGGTACCGCTGGCGCTGGCCGGGGTCTTCATTCTGACCGCCATCATCCTCGGCGGTATCCGCCGCTCCAACCGGGCCAACATCGTTATCGTATCCGTCACCATCGGCGTGTTGGCTTTCTTCGTCCTCACCGGCCTATCTACCGCCATCGACAACGCCTCCGGCAATTTCGCCCCCTTCTTCACGGGCGATAACTCAATCCAGACATTGCTGCACGCCAGCGCCCTTATGTTCGTCGCTTACACTGGCTACGGGCGCATCGCAACTCTCAGTGAAGAGGTCAAGGAACCGCACCACAACATCCCACGCGCCATCATCACCACCCTGATATTCACCATGATTCTGTATATCTCGGTGGCGTTGGTGGCCGTCGGCGCGATTGGCGCAACCGCACTTAGCGAAGCCACCGACACCGACGCGGCCCCGCTCGAAGTCGCAGCGCAAAGCTTCAACCTGAGCATAGCACCTGAAATTGTCGCGGTCGGCGCAATTACCGCCATGCTTGGCGTGCTGCTCAACCTGATCCTCGGTCTGTCACGGGTGCTGCTGGCGATGGGACGCCGCCGTGACATGCCCGCCATCACCGACCGCATTGATACCTCCGGCACTACACCCTATGTCGCCGTGATTGTGATGGGCGTGTTCATCGCCGGACTCGTGCTGATCGGCGATGTACGCACTACCTGGACCTTCAGCGCCTTCACCGTCCTGATCTACTACGCACTGACCAATCTTGCCGCGCTCCAACTGACCGACACGGAACGGCTTTTCCCGCGCTGGGTCTCATGGGCGGGTCTGGGGGCCTGTGTGTTCCTGGCCTTCTGGGTCGAGGTCGAAATCTGGTTGATCGGGCTGGCCCTCATCGGCGTCGGCCTGGTGTGGCAGGTCGTGATGAACAACCTACAACTCACCAGCGATCAAACAACATCATAACTTTACTTATCCCGCGTGATCGCAAAACCGCTCATGAACTGCTTTTGC
>CAYQJO010000029.1:0-24280 GCA_964417785.1 uncultured Anaerolineaceae bacterium
TAAGCCAACCATCCGCCGCACCATATGGTGCAGGAAGGCGTTGGCTTCTACAGTGTAAACCAGCAGGTTACCCTGCTTATCCCAACGAGAGACCGTCACCGTGCGCACGGTGTTGGTCCCCTGGGGCGGATTGCCAAAACTGGCAAAATCGTGTGTACCGATCAACAACGCTGCCGCCGTTTGTATCCGGCCCACATCCAGATCACGGTGAATCTGCCAGGACCGATCCCGCCACAGCGGTTGTCGCACCGGCGTCCGTAGTACCGTATAACGGTATAGACGGGCGACGGCATCAAAGCGCGGATGAAAGCCCGGATGCTGGCGAATGTGCTGCACGGCGATGTCGTCCGGTAAATGGACGTTCAATGCCCGCAGCAGCGCATCGTCAGCATGGTTCCACGCCAGATCAAAGGCGATCACCTGCCCGTTTGCATGGACGCCGCTGTCGGTCCGCCCCGCGCCAATGACCGTAATCATCTCGCCGGAAAGCGCCTGTATGGCGGCTTCCACAACCCCCTGCACGGTCGATATGCCGTCGGCCTGCCGTTGAAAACCCTGGTAGGCCGTGCCGTCATAAGCCAGTTCGGCGCGGAAACGCGGCACGCTTACTCGTCTTCGCCGACCAGTTCCAACAGAACCATCTCGGCGTTATCGCCTTTGCGCGGTCCCAGCTTGTAAATGCGGGTATACCCCCCCGGACGGTCAGCATAACGCGGTGCCAGTTCATCAAAAAGCTTCTGCACCAGCACCCGGTCGTTGTGCAGGCGGCTGGCAGCAATACGCCGTGCATGGACGGCAACTGCCGAATCACCTACTTCGTCTGCTTTCACCAGACCACGCTTGGCGATGGTGATGATCTTCTCGGCATGACCGCGCACATACTTGGCTTTGGCCTCGGTGGTCTCGATCTGCTCATGTTCGAACAGCGCTTTGACCAGATTGGTACGCAGTGCCTTACGGTGTCCGCTGTCGCGGTTGAGTTTCTTGCCCTTTACCCGATGTCGCATGATGCTACCTCGTTGTTCTAGCTTTCCAATTCGATGGGTGCGCCACTTTCCTCGGAAGACATGTATCCCTTCTCGCGCAGTTTATCGACCAGCTCATCGAGCGACTTTTCACCAAAGTTGCGGATCGCCAGCATCGCATCCGGTCCGCGATCCAGCATATCCAGGACATCCCCGACGGTTGTAATCCCGGTACGCTTGAGCGAGTTGAACACCCGCACACTTAAATCCAGTTCTTCGATGAGTTTGTCGTCGTAGCGCGGGCCTTTGGCCTTTTCTTCTTCTTCACCCGGCGGCTCAATCGGCGGCATATAGTCCTCGGTTGTCGGGTCCATACCGCTGATGACCGAGACATGACGGATCAGAATCTTGCCCGCCTGACTCAAAGCATCCTCCGGGCGAATGGTGCCGTCGGTCCAGATTTCCAGAACCAGACGGTCGTAGTTGGTGCGCTGACCCACACGCGCCCGATCCACATCGTAATTGACGCGGCGTATAGGGCTGAAAATCGCGTCCACCGGCAGTTCCCCGATGGGCAGACGTCCCCGGTCCTCAGCAGGGCTGTAACCGCGCCCGGAACGCACTTCAAATTCCATCTCCAGATGCGCATCCGGTGCATCGACCGTGAACAGATACAAATCGGTATTGATGATTTCCACTTCCGGTGGAACGTGAATATCCGCCGCAGTCACGGTGCCTTCGCCGCGATGCTCCAGGCGCAGGCGAGCCGATTCCACGTCGTAGAGTTTCAGGCGCAGTTGCTTGATCTGCAAAATCAACTGCGTCATGTCCTCACGCACATGCGGGATCGCAGAAAACTCGTGATGGACATCCGAAACGCGGATACTCGTGACCGCAGCGCCAGGCAGTGAAGACAACAAAATCCGCCGCAGGGCATTGCCCAAGGTCAGACCATAGCCACTTTCCAGCGGACTGATGACGAAACGCCCGTAATTGCGGGTGAGTGCGTCGGTTTCGACCTTATGGGGCAGGACCATGCTATTGGTTACCAACGTAAATTCCTCCTGGCTGCTCGTGCAGTGGTCTAGACACGCCGTTTCTTCGGTGGGCGCACACCATTATGGGGGATGGGCGTGACATCGGTGATCGACCGTACCTTCAGGCCGCTACCCTGGATTGACCGGATGGCCGCTTCACGACCCGGTCCCGGTCCCTTCACAAATACATCGACTTCCTTCATGCCATGCGTCTGTGCTGTTTCGGATGCTGTCTGGGCCGCCATACGCGCTGCATAAGGCGTACTCTTACGGCTACCCTTGAACCCCGACGTACCGGCACTCGACCACGCAATCACATTCCCCGACTGATCGGTCATCGAGACAATGGTATTGTTGAACGTGGCGAAAACGTGTGCCTGTCCGTAGGGTATATTCTTTACGACTTTTCTTGTGGTCCGCCGACCCGCTCTTTTCCCGCGTGCCATATCTTTCTCCCTGATTCACGATAAGATACGCCCTGCAAACGCATCACAGGGCGCTGTCATCGTTATGATTGAACACTCTGGCCTTGAGGCCACCGATCTATTTCTTGGTTGCACCTCTACGGCGGCCCCGTCCTGGTACAGTTTTACGTGCACCGCGGTTGGTCCGGGCGTTGGTCCGGGTTCGCTGGCCGTGTGCTGGCAGATTGCGGCGGTGCCGCATCCCACGATAGCTGCCAATCTCCGAAAGGCGCTTGATGTTCAACTGGACCTGACGGCGCAAGTCACCCTCGGTCGGGATGGGTGCAATCATTTCACGAAGCTGCTGTAACTGCGCCTCGGTGAGGTCCTGCACCCGCGTGTCGGGGTCAATCTGCGTCGACTCGAGCAGGTTCTTGCTCGTCGTCCGTCCAATACCGTAAATGTAGGTCAATGCGACCTCAACGCGCTTGTTACGCGGTAAATCGACACCTTCAATACGCGCCATGACGCTCTCTCCTAACCCTGCCGCTGCTTGTGCTTGGGATTGGGGCAGATAATCATCACGCGACCATTGCGCTTAATCACGCGACACTTCGGGCAGCGGCGCTTAATTGATGTTGATACTCTCACTTTGCATCCCCTTTTACACGGACTAATTATCTTATCATAGTCTTGGAAGCTAAGGCAAGGTTAGAATTAACGGCTCACCTTCTGTCACCACGATGCTGTGTTCCCAGTGCGCACACAGCGACTTATCTTTGGTGATGACAGTCCAATGATCATGCAATTCTTCTAAATCCGCCCGTCCGGCGATGAGCATCGGCTCGATTGCCAGGGTCATCCCCGGCTTGAGTTCTGCATCCGCCATCCGTACCCGGCGGTTGCGCTTGCGCGGCCACCAGTTCGGCACCTGCGGGTCTTCGTGCATGGCCTGTCCCACACCATGACCGGTGTATTCGCGGGCCACACTGTAGCCATGACGGGCAGCAAAAGCTTCTGTTGTGCGGGCGATGTCGCTCACACGATTGCCCACCACTGCCACTTTGATCGCCTCATACAGAGCTTGCTCGGTTATATCTACCAGCCGCCGCACCGGTGCCGGGACATCGCCCACAATCCAGGTCCGCGCTGCATCCCCGACAAAGCCCTGGTAGTGGCAGCCAGTATCCAGGCTGATGATGTCACCGGCGTGCAGTACCCGGTCCTTACTCGGTATACCATGCACCAATTCGTGATTGATGCTGGCCGTAATCGTCGCCGGAAACTCCGGCGAATCCGGCTTGGGATACCCCAGAAAGGCCGGCGTTGCACCAAAATCGCCGATGACCTCAGCAGCGATTTTGTCCAGTTCCCAGGTATTTACACCAGGACAGATCGCTTTCTGCATCTCATTATGCGCGATAGCGACAATACGCCCGGCTTCACGCATGATGCTGATCTCATCTGGCGACTTGATATGGATGTCCAGTTCATCTGACTGGCGTCTACGCACGGCCCGAGTCACAACTACTTCACCCTGTCTATTGCATCTTTGATGGATTGGCTGACCGCATCAATCGGCTGATCGGCCATGACTTCAACCAAAACACCCTTGCCGCGATAGTATTCAACCAGCGGTTGGGTGGACTCGACATAGGTGTCGATACGTTTGATTACGCTAAACGCCTCATCATCGGGGCGGCGGTTCAACACCTCACCCGTCGGCTTATGGATGACCTCCAGGCGCGGCGGAAACGTCTTGTCTGGATGCTCGACAGTGCGCCATTCCAACCCATCGTTATGGGTATAAATGTTGTACTGCGTCTTATCCGCCGACGAAACCCGACCAAACGCCCGTTTAAAAGCCATGTAGAGGTCGAGGTTCAGCAGCAGCACAGCCTTGGTGCTATCGCCCTTACTGCCAAGATACGCCTCCAACCACTCGGCCTGTGCGATGTTGCGCGGATAGCCATCCAGGATCACGCCACCCGCTGCGTCCGGCTGTTCCAGACGATCCTTGAGAACCTCGTTGGTCACATCGTCAGGGACCAGCGCCCCTGACCTCATGATGTCCTGCACCCGCTGGGCCAGTTCATCGGTACGGCTCTTCATTGCCCGGAACAGATCACCGGTAGAGACATGCGGAATTCCGAAAGTCTTCTGGATTACAGCAGCCTGGGTGCCTTTGCCAGCACCCTGCACACCCATAATCACCAGATACAAACTCATCGCCGCATGAACCCTTCGTAGTTGCGCATCACCAACTGGGCTTCAAGCTGGCGCATGAAGTCGATCACGACACCCACAACGATGATGATACCGGCACCCGTGATGACACTGGCCGAGTTAATGCCACCGGCAATCGCTTCGCCGGGGAACAACAGGCCGTTTATGAAGTCCACGACACCTGGAATCACCGCTATTACACCCAGGAAGAAGGCACCTACCAGCGTGATCCGGCGTGTCACGCGCAAGATATACTCCTGCGTGCGCTTGCCGGGTCGGATACCGGGGATAAACCCTCCCTGGCGCTGAAGGTTCTCAGCGAGATTTTGATTACCGATCATCACCTCCGAGTAGAAGAAGGTAAAAGCCACCGTCAGCACGAAGAACGTCCCCCAGTAAGCCAGCCCTTGCTGGCTGCCGAAGGTCTCGGTGATGTCGGTCTTGACCGGACCATCCGGGAAGAAGCTGACGATCATGGCCGGGAAGGCGACAATCGCGTTGGCGAAAATCAGCGGGATCATGCCCACCGGGTTCACCCGCAGCGGGATATGCGTGCTGGCACCACCATACTGCTTGCGACCCCGCACACGCTTACCGTACTGCACCGGGATACGCCGCACCCCTTCCTGGATTGCGACAGCACCGGCGATACTCAGCAGCACCACGACCACGAACAAGACGATGTCGTAGGCCGGACGCAGCGAATTCGCCACGAGATTCGCCAGATTGGTCGGCGTCTGCGCGACGATACCGGCAAAGATGATGATGGAGATACCGTTACCGATACCCTGCTCGGTGATCAGATCACCCAACCAGACCGCAAACATCGTACCCGCCGTCATCGTTGCCAACACGGAAATCGTCAGCAGAAATTCGCTGCCAAAGCCGGGGATGATTTCCAGGCCGGGACCCAGCAGTGTGTTGAAAATCTGAATCTGGCCGAAGGACTGGAAGATCGCCATCGGGATGGTTGCATAGTAGGTGTAGCGCTGAATTTTCTCCTGACCACCCGGTTCACGCTGGATTTCCTGCAAGCGCGGGATCACCGGCACCAGTAGCTGGAAGATAATCGACGCCGTGATATACGGATACACACCGTTGGCGATGATGCTGAAATTGGCAACCGCACCGCCAGACAGCAGATTGAGAACGCCAATCAGACCGGCACCCTGGGCATTCGGATCGAGCAGCAGTTCCAGGTTGTCGCGATTCACGCCGACCACTGGTACGTGTGCGGCGAACTGGTACACCAGCAGGATAAAGCCAGTGATCAGCAGTTTGTTGCGCACATCAGATAAACGCCATGCACGCCTCAATGCCTCAAGCATGATACCTCCGTTATTCGGCTTCCAGTTTTGCCAGATCGGCCTTGCGCATCTTCTTGACCGTTGCGCGAGCGCCCTTGAGCTTCAGCGGCAGCACCTCGTTTGATCCACCAGCACCACTGATTTTCGCCTGCGCACTTTTAGTGAAACCATGCGCGTGGACGGTCAGGGGCTTGCTCAACTCGCCGCGCCCCAGAATCTTCACCGGTTTGTCGCCATCCCGGATGAGACCGGCATCGGCCAGCGCCTGCGGCGTCACAACTGCACCCGCCTCGAAACGCTCTTCCAGGCTGTCCACGTTGGCTTCCTGGTATTCGATGCGGAAGATATTGGTAAAGCCCCGTTTGAACGGCAGACGCCGGACCAGCGGAAGCTGACCACCCTCAAAATACGGTCCTTTACCGCCACCGGAACGTGCGCCCTGGCCTTTGGTACCGCGTCCGGCGGTTTTACCCTTACCGGCGGCAATACCGCGACCGACGCGGGTCTTCTTTGTGCGTGACCCCGGTGCCGGTTGCAAATCGTGTAATTTCATAACGCTAAATCCTTGTGTCTACGCTTCGTCGCGTTCCACTTCTTCAACTTGCAGAAGATGGCTGATCTTGTTAATCATGCCACGAATCTGCGGTGTTTCCGTGTGTACCGCGCTGGCGTGCATTCTACGCAACCCCAGTGCTTCAGCGGTTCGGCGCTGACTCTTGTGGTAGCCAATGGGGCTGCGCACCAGCGTCAGTCGCACAGTTCGATACTCACTCATCGCTGCCTTCCTCGTTCACGGTCTCAGCGACAGGGGCCGGGTCTTCCGGTATTTTATCGCCATCAACATTGCTGAGGACTTCGCCCTTTTCCTGGCGACGCTCCCAGAAAGGCCGGACAGTATGGACCGGCTTACCACGCATCCGCGCCAGCTCTTCTGACGACCGCAGTTCTTCCAGGGCCGCCATGGTTGCCATCGCTACGTTGAGCAGATTGGGGCTGCCCTGGCTCTTGGTCAGGATGTCGCGGACTCCGGCAGCTTCCAGTACAGCACGCACACCACCACCGGCGATCACACCGGTACCGGGAGAGGCCGGTTTCAGCATCACCTTTGCGCCGCCGTAGCGAGCGGTCACTTCATATGGGATGGTCGAGCCAGAAAGCGCCACTTTGCGCATGTTGCGCCGTGCGTCCTCCGACCCTTTACGGATGCTATCCGGCACCCCGCGTGCCTTGCCCACGCCCACACCGACACGGCCTTTGTTGTCGCCAACGATCACCACTGTGCGGAAAGCGAAGCGCCGACCACCCTTGATGACTTTGGCGACGCGCTTGATATCGACCACGCGCTCGTCAAATTCTTCACGATCTTCTTGCCGGTTGTCTCTGCGGTCTCGTCTATCTGCCATATACGCTCTCCTTAGAACTTCAACCCGGCTTCGCGTGCGCCTTCTGCGAGGGCGGCCACGCGACCGTGATACCTGTAGCCGGAGCGATCAAAAATCACGCTGTCAACACCTGCGTTTTTGGCACGCTCGGCCACAATACGCCCGACGATACGGGCGGCTTCGCTCTTGCTCTTGCCTTCAACCTGCGCCACCACATCCCGGTCAATGGTCGAAGCCGAAGCCAGGGTGAAACCCTGCGAGTCGTCAATGATCTGGGCGTAGATGTTGGTCACACTGCGGAAAACGCTCAAACGCGGGCGTTCCGACGTGCCATTGAGTTTGGACCGAACCCGGCGCTGGCGGCGCTTGCGGGCAGCGTACTTGTTTTTACCTTGAATATCAGCCATTGCGTCCTCTACTTCGCAGCTTTACCCGCTTTACGGCGGATAATTTCGTCACTGTAGCGTACACCCTTGCCCTTGTATGGCTCTGGCGGGCGCAGTCCGCGAATATTCGCGGCGACCTGGCCGACGACCTGCTTATCAATGCCGTCGATGTGGATCAACTGACCACGATTTTCTTTCGGCACCTCGTAACTGGTCTCCGGTGTTGGCGGGGGCATCACCACTTCATGGGAGAAGCCCAACTTCAGCACCAGGTCCGACCCACGCAATTCGGCGTTGTAGCCCACACCCTCGATCAAGAGCGTGCGACGGAACCCTTCCGAGACGCCCATCACCATATTCGCCAGCAGCGCACGGGTCAGGCCGTGCAGCGCTCTGTGGCGACTTTCGTCCGATGGACGCTTGACCACGATAGAACCGTTGTCCCGCTCTACCGATATCTCCGGGTGTACGCTGTGGGATAGCTGGCCTTTGGGGCCTTTCACGGTCACATGCTGACCGTCAATCATCACATCTACCTTATCAGGTAGATCAATCGGCTTTTTACCAATACGCGACATGATCGTCTCCTGACTTACCAGACGTAGCACAGCACTTCGCCGCCCACACGTTCACGGCGGGCCTGCTGGGCTGTCATCACACCTTTCGGGGTGGTCATGATCGCAATGCCTGTGCCGCTTAAAACACGCGGCAAGTCTTTACGGCTGCGGTACACCCGGCGACCGGGCTTGCTGATTCGCCGCAAATTGGTGATTACCGGGCGGCGAAAACGGCGCGGGCCGTAATACTTCAGCGAGACATGGATCAAACGTGCGGGGGACTCATCACCAACATAATAGTCTTCGATGTAGCCCTCTTCTTTTAAGATACGCGCGATTTCCTCTTTGATTTTGGACCAGGGAATCTGAGTTTCCTGCTGCTTCGCCATCAGAGCGTTACGGATGCGCGTCAACATATCTGCAATTGGATCGCTTGTGGTCATCGTTGCTCCCTACCAGCTTGATTTCGTGACGCCGGGAATCTGCCCCTTCAGGGCCAATTCCCGGAAGCAAATACGGCACAAACCAAAACGCCGGATGTAACCACGAGGCCGCCCACAACGGTTGCAGCGGTTGCGCACACGCACATCATATTTGCGCCGTTGTTCGCGCGTAGTCATGCATTTCTTCGCCATATGGTTTCTCCTAGTTGTCCCGGAACGGCATACCGAGCAGTTGCAGCAACCGGCGGCCTTCCTCGTCGTTCCTGGCGGTAGTCACAATCGTGATTTCCATACCGCGCACTTTATCGACCTTATCGAAGTCGATTTCCGGGAAGACCAGTTGCTCATGCAGGCCAACGGTGTAATTGCCGCGACCGTCCAGCTTGGCCGGTACACCGCGAAAGTCACGGATACGCGGCAGCGCAATGTTGATGAGCCGGTCCAGCATGGACCACATCTTCTCATGGCGCAGTGTCACCTTCGCGCCGATTGCGCGGCCCTCACGCAGTTTAAAGGTCGCGATGCTTTTACGCGCCTTCGTGACGATGGGCTGCTGTCCAGTGATAATACGCAGGTCCTCGACGGCACCGTCAAGTGATTTGGGATTGTCGACGGCTTCACCGACACCGATATTGACCACGACCTTCTGGATTGTCGGCACTTCCATCACATTGACGTAACCGAATTCCTCCATCAGGGCCGGGACGATCTCTTCCCGATAACGTGCCTTTAGAATGGGCAGTGTCTTTTCCATAAGGGTTTAGTCCAACTCTTCCCCGGTCTTCTTACAGTAACGCACCTTACGACCGTCTTCTTTGATCTTGAAGCCGACGCGGGTGGGTACACCGGAAGGACTGACCAACATCACGTTCGAGAGATGAATGGGCGCGTCGAAGTCGGCGATCTGCGCAGGAATCTCCTGGTTACCCACACGCCGCGCCTTGTAATGCCGCTTCATGGTGTTCACACCGGCGACAATCACGCGGTTCTCCTTCAGTAAAACCTCCAGAACTTCACCACGCTCACCGATGTCGCGGCCCGCAATCACCTCAACGGTGTCGCCTTTCTTGATCCGCTGCATGGTCTTTCCTCCTACAGGGTCTCAGGCGCGAGCGACACGATTTTCATGAAGCCTTTGTCGCGCAGTTCGCGTGCCACCGGCCCGAAGACACGGGTGCCTCGCGGATTGGTCTGATCATCGGCCAGCACCACAGCAGCGTTGTCGTCAAACTTGATGTACGAGCCATCGCTGCGCCGGTATTCTTTCGCCGTGCGCACGATGACAGCGCGAACGATGTCGCTCTTCTTCACACTGCCCTGGGTGGAGGCGGATTTGACCGTCGCCACAACGATGTCACCCACACGCCCGTATTTCTTCTTGGAACCGCCGAGAACACGGATCACCAGGAGTTCCTGCGCTCCGCTGTTATCGGCTACTTTGAGACGAGACTCGGTTTGAATCATGCCTCGGCCTCCTCAACAATCTCCGGTTCGGACGGCGTTTCATCCGCCTCCGATTGGTCTGGTTCAATTGTGACCGCGCCTACCGTCTCCGACATTTCAATCAGGTCCGGCGTGCTGAGTACTTCCTCGACCACCCAGCGCTTGCGCCTACTGAGCGGCCTGCTCTCAACAACACGCACTGTCGCACCGACGGGAACACTGTTGCTCTCATCATGGGCCAGCACCTTGCGACTGCTGGCGACCACTTTCTTATACACGCGGTGCATCGTGCGCCGTTCCAGCAACACGGTCACGGTCTTGTCCATCTTGTCACTGACTACGCGGCCCGTTAACCGCCGCCGATTATTAGCCATTATTTCCCTCTTCTGCAATTTGCGCCGCCAACTCACGCTCACGCTGGACGGTCAACAGGCGGGCCAGTCTACGCTTAGCATAGCGCAGGCTATTGGTATCTTCCATCTGACCGGAAGCCTGTTGGAAGCGTAGATTGAACAACGCTTCGCGCTGATCGTCGATGGCGTTCAGAAGCTGCTCATCGGACATGGCCCGAACATCGCTGGCACTCATTCTAGCTCACCTCCTGGCCCGAAATCGGGTCAATACGCTTGACGAATTTCGTCTTACACGGGAGCTTGTTGGCTGCCAGTCGCAGGGCTTCGCGGGCGATCTCTTCCTCAACACCGCTCATCTCAAACAGGATACGCCCTGGTTTGACCACTGCCACCCAGAATTCAACCGCACCTTTGCCTTTACCCATACGGGTTTCGGCAGGCTTCTGGGTCACGGGTTTATCCGGGAACGCCCGAATCCAGATTTTGCCGCGACGCTTGATGTAACGTACCATGGCACGACGGGCTGCTTCGATCTGACGGCTGGTCAGCCATACCGGTTCGGTCGCCTGGAGACCATAATCGCCAAACTGGACCACCGATCCCCGGTACGCCTTGCCTCTCAAACGACCGCGCATCTGCTTACGGTACTTCACTCGCTTGGGCATTAACATTGCCTACACTCCTCACTACGTCTACGGGCTGACGTAGACGTCCTGCTTCTGTTCACCAGAACGCTTGCCATCGTCGGCTTGCAGAATGTCGCCTTTGTAAATCCACACCTTGATGCCGATGCGTCCAAAGGTCGTCAGCGCTTCCGCTGTGCCATAATCGAGGTCGGCCCGCAGCGTATTGCGCGGCACCTGGCCTTCGCTCACGGCCTCACGGCGTGCCATGTCGGCACCGGCCAGACGGCCACTGACCTGAACCCGGACACCCTGCGCACCCTGGCGCATGGCCTGGCTGATGGCCCGCTTGATCGCACGGCTGTGACCGATGCGGCGCTCCAACTGGCCGGCGATATTCTCCGCCACCAGAGTCGCATCCATGTCAGGCTTCTCAATCTCGCTCACCTCCACACGGACCTGCTTGTCCGTGAGGGCCTGCAGATCGTTCTTGATTTGCTTGACAGCCTCGCCCTTGCGCCCGATGACGATACCGGGGCGAGCGGTGTGAATGGTGACAAGCACCTGATTCGGATAGCGCTCGATCTCGATGCGAGACACACCGGCCCGCGCTACTTCTTTACGAATATAGTTACGAATCTCGCGGTCTTCCTTGAGCAGGTCCACATAGCGCTGGCCTTCTGCGTACCAGCGAGCGTCCCAATCACGGTTGACCTTGAGACGAAATCCAATTGGATGTACCTTACGGCCCATTAGTCGTCCTCTCGTTCTGCCAGGATAATCGTCAGGTGTGCTGTGCGCTTGATCCGCTGCTTGTAGCGTCCCCGCGCACCCGCCTTATACCGTTTCATCCTGGGGCCTTCGTCAGCGAAGATTTCAGCCACGAAGAGGTCCAGTGGATTCAGGTCAAAGTTATTCTCTGCATTTGCCATTGCCGATTGCAGCGTTTTGCGGATCATCTCGGCACCCTTCTGGGGCATAAAGTCCAGAACGACCTGAGCCTGTTCCGCGCCCATTCCCCGAACCTGGTCACAGACCAGACGCAATTTCTGCGGGGAAATCGGCAGGTGTTTGTTCCTGGCACGAACTTCCATAGCCAGCTCCCTAACGTCTCTTCTTCTTCTCGACAAGGTGTCCACGGTAGGTCCGTGTCGGGGCAAACTCGCCCAGTTTATGACCGACCATATTCTCCGTGACATAGATCGGCACATGGCGACGACCATCATGGACAGCGACCGTGTGGCCGACCAACTGCGGATAAATGGTGCTGGCCCGACTCCAGGTACGAATAACGGTCTTTTTGTTATCAGCATTCAACTGCTCGACCTTCTTGAGCAGTTTAGGGGCAATATACGGCCCCTTTTTTGCAGAGCGCGACATACGATTCCCCTTTTATCTTCTCTTACCACGACGGCGGACAATAAAGCGGGCGGTGCGCTTGTTGGCACGGGTACGCTTGCCCAGCGCTGGCTTGCCCCAGGGGGTCTTGGGACCGGGCATACCGATACCTGAGCGCCCTTCACCACCACCATGCGGATGACTGTCGGGGTCCATCGCGGTACCGCGAGTGGACGGACGCCAGCCCATCCAGCGTGCACGCCCCGCTTTACCCAGCTTCACGTTACCGTGATCGGTGTTGCCGACCTGTCCAATCGTCGCGGAGCAGCGTTCGTGAATGTAACGCACTTCACCACTCGGCAGGCGAACCTGGGCGTAGATTCCCTCTTTCGCCAGCAACTGCGCCGATGTCCCGGCGGCCCGCGCCAACTGTCCACCCTTACCCGGCAGCATCTCAATGTTGTGAATCTGAGTACCGAGCGGAATATCTTTGATGGGTAGGCTGTTGCCGGGCCGCAGTTCGGCCTGCTCGCCGTTACCAATCTTGTCGCCCACCTTCAAGCCGAGCGGTGCGATGATATAGCGCTTTTCCCCATCTTCATACTGTACCAGGGCGATCCGGGCAGACCGGTTAGGATCGTACTCAATGGCGATCACTTCGGCCCTGGAGTCGAACTTATTCCGTTTGAAATCAATACGACGATAGCGCCGCTTATGCCCGCCGCCACGATGACGCACCGTGATGCGGCCCATGTTGTTGCGACCGCCACGCTTGCGCAGCGGTTCAGTCAGCGACCATTCGGGCTTTGACTTCGTGATTTCCTCAAATGAGTGGCCCGTCATATCCCGGCGACCTGCCGAGGTGGGCTTGTAGACTTTTACCGGCATCAGCTTAAACCCTTACACATCGAACAACTTGATTTCTTGACCAGGGCTTAGAGTCACGATGGCCTTTTTCCAGCGCTTGGTGCGCATGTACCAGTTGCGGCCCCGACGTCCACGCTTCGGGGGCATAATCATCGTGTTGATCTTCTCAACGGTGACATCGAAAATATCCTCGACCGCCTGGCGAATCTGGATTTTGTTGGCGTTGATGTCTACCTCAAACACATAATGGTTCAGGTCGTCGATCATCAGGTTCGACTTCTCAGTAATCACCGGACGTCGGATGACATCGTATACATGAAGTTCTGGCATGTCTGTCCTCCTACTCGCCCCAGATACTCTGGATCACTTCGAGCGCGTCCAGCGGCACAATCACTTTGTCGTACTTGAGCAGATCGCGGATGTTGAGATAACTCGCCCGTAAATACTGCGAATCAGGCAGGTTACTGATACCGCGCTGCACGTTCTCATTGGCGTCAGCCAGCAGCACCAGCACCGATGCACCACCCGTCAGACGATCCAGCATTTCACGCATGTCTTTCGTCTTGGGCGTATCCATGGCTAACTGATCCACGAAAACCAACTGCTCATCGCGCATCAAGGCACTCAACGTACAGCGAATTGCCTTGCGGCGCATCTGCTTTGGCATGGCCTGGGTGTACTTGCGCGGACGCGGCCCGTGTGCCAGACCACCGCCGACAAAAATCGGCGCACTCTTAGCACCATGCCGGGCGCGGCCCGTCCCCTTCTGGCGATACCATTTGGATTTGGTCAGACGGATCTCGCTGCGGGTCTTGGTTTTCACATTACCCTGACGGGCGTTCGCCATCTGGCGCACATACGCCTGGTGCATCAAGCCGACGTTGACCTCGACTTCAAAAATATCGGCTGGCAGATCGATGGTGTCTACCTGCTGACCGCTCATGTTCATCACTGAAACTTGCATGTTGTCCTCCGTCGTCCTAGCTGGACCGCGCCGGTCTGACCATGACGATACCGTCCCTGGCACCGGGGACCGATCCTTTGACGGCGAGCAGATTTTGTTCCGGGTCAACCACCACTACTTCCAGATTCTTCATGGTGACACGCTCATTACCCATGCGGCCACCCATGCGCTGGCCCTTCAGGGTCCGTCCGGGTGTCGCACACATCCCGATAGCGCCGGGAGCACGCTCACGGTCGGATTGGCCGTGTGTTTTGGGCTGGCGGTGAAACCCATGACGTTTGATGGTACCGGCAAAACCCCGGCCTTTGCTTGTGCCGATAATATCGACCTTTTCACCGGTCTCAAAAACATCGGCTTTGATCTCCTGCCCTTCTTCAACATCCACCGACGTTTCCAGCAGGCGGAACTCGCGCAGATAGCGCAGGGCGGGCAGGTTATTGCGACGTAGATGCCCCAGTTGCCCCTGTGTGAGGCGCTTGGGCTTGGTTTCCTCGAATCCCAGTTGTACAGCGACGTACCCGTCGCGGTCGGAGGTCCGAATCTGGGTTACATAGCAGGGGCCAGCTTTGATGACGGTAACCGGGACGGCATTGCCCGCGTCATCGAAGACCTGTGTCATGCCCACTTTTTTACCAATAATGCCTTTCATTCGTATCAGCCTCCAGTGGGGTGTTGCAGCAAAGCCACCCCAGCCTGTCTCGCATTAGCGAACCCTAGATCTTGATCTCGATGTCCACGCCTGCCGGCAGGTTCAAACGCATCAAGGTGTCGATGGTTTTACTGTCCGGGTCGAGGACGTCAATCAGGCGTTTATGCGTGCGTATTTCAAAATGCTCCTGCGAGTCCTTGTCGATGAAAGGTGACCGACGCACAGTGAACCGCTCCAACCGGGTCGGCAGCGGGACCGGGCCAACAACCCTTGCACCGGTGCGTTCCGCTGTCTCGACAATGCGCTGCGCTGATTGATCGAGTACGCGATGATCGTATGCTTTTAGCCGGATGCGTATCTTGTTCTTAGCGACCATAATGTCCTTACCAGGGTAGAATATGCCGGGAGAAAATGGCATCTCCCGGCATATTGAAAGCCTTTCTAGAAATACCCGGACCTAGCCGAGGATTTCGGTGATGATACCCGCGCCTACGGTCAGGCCACCTTCACGGATGGCGAATTTGGAGCCTTTTTCCAGCGCCACAGGCATAATCAATTCGACTTCCAGATTCACGTCGTCACCCGGCATCACCATCTCCACGCCTTCCGGCAGGGTGATGGTACCGGTCACGTCCATCGTGCGGACGTAGAACTGCGGACGGTAGCCGGAGAAGAACGCCTTATGACGGCCACCTTCGTCACGCTTCAGAACATAAACCTGGCTCATGAACCGCTTGTGCGGGGTGATGCTCTTGGGCTGAGCCAGCACCATACCACGTTCCACATCGTCACGGGTGGTACCGCGCAACAGGATACCGGCGTTGTCGCCAGCTTCGGCGGTGTCCAGTTCCTTGTGAAACATCTCGATACCGGTCACGACCGTCCGCTGAACATCGTCACGCAGACCGATGATCTCGATTTCCTGACCTTTGTTCAGGGTGCCGCGCTCAACACGACCGGTCACCACTGTACCACGCCCCTTGATCGAGAACACGTCCTCAATCGGCATCAGGAAGGGCTTCTCGGTGTCACGCTCCGGTGTCGGAATCCAGTCGTCCACCGCCTGCATCAGTTCCGTGATGGGCGTGTATTCCGGCGCATTCGGATCGACACTTTCGCTTTCCAGAGCTTGAAGGGCCGAACCGCGAATGATCGGGGTCTCAGGATCGAACTCGTAGCTTTCCAGCAGCTCGCTCAATTCCATCTCGACCAGTTCCAGCAGTTCTTCGTCGTCCATCTGGTCAATCTTGTTGAGAAAGACGACCATCGCCGGCACTTCCACCTGACGGGCCAGCAGCACATGTTCACGGGTCTGCGGCATTGGGCCGTCAGGTGCGCTCACAACCAGGATCGCACCGTCCATCTGCGCGGCACCGGTAATCATGTTCTTGATGTAGTCACGGTGACCGGGGCAGTCCACATGTGCATAGTGACGAACATCGGTCTCGTATTCCACATGGCGGATGTTAATGGTGATACCGCGCTGCTTCTCTTCCGGAGCATTGTCAATGTCATCATAAGCCATCGACTTGGCGCGGCCAGCCATACCCAGAACCTTCGTGATTGCGGCGGTCAGGGTGGTCTTGCCATGGTCAACGTGACCAATCGTGCCGATATTTACATGGGGCTTTGAACGGTCAAACTTCTCTTTCGCCATTTTCGTGCTGTCCTTTTCACTTACACTTACTCTATCGCTTAGAGCGAGCCTTTGATGACCTCATCGGCTATACTCTGCGGGGCGATTGTGTACTTATCGAATTCCATCGTGAAATTGCCACGTCCCTGCGTCATATTCCGCAGTTCCGTCGCGTATCCGAACATCTCACCCAGCGGAACCGAGGCTGTGATGGTACTCACACCCTGGCCGCGCGGCTGCATACCCTGGATCACACCCCGGCGCGAGGATAGATCGCCCACCACCGTCCCGGTGTAATCATCGGGTACCACGACTTCCACCTTCATCGAAGGCTCCAGAATGGCCGGCCCGGCTTTCTGCACGCCGTCTTTGAGCGCCATCGACCCCGCAATCTTGAAGGCGATTTCACTCGAGTCAACATCGTGCGACGCACCATCAACCAACCTGGCTTTTACACCCACCACCGGATACCCGGCAAGCACACCGCCTTGCATGGCTTCGCGGATGCCGTTCTCCGTCGGTCTGATAAACTCACGCGGGACCGAACCACCCTTGATCTCGTCTACGAACAGCAAATCATCGTTGTGCTTGGTGTTTTCCTGAGCCAGAGCCAGGTCCTCATCGGTCATCGGATCAAGCTCAATCACGACACGCGCATACTGACCGGAACCGCCAGTCTGGCGCTTGAAGGTGGTATCCACGCGGGTCGAGCGGGTGATTGTCTCGCGATAAGCCACACGCGGACGCCCTACATTCGCTTCGACCCCATATTCACGCATCATGCGGTCAATCAGCACCTCAAGGTGCAGTTCTCCCATACCTTTGATCTTGGTCTGACCCAGTGAGTCATCGACTTCCACCTTGAAAGTCGGGTCCTCTTCGGCCAGACGCCGGAGCGCGATGCCCAGTTTTTCTTGGTCAGCCTTACTGTTCGGCTCAACGGCGACTTCAATCACCGGTTCAGGGAAGGTGATGGTCTCCAGGACCACCGGATTATCCGGTGCAGTCAGGGTATCGCCGGTAAAGGTCTCTTTCAGACCAATCACAGCCGCGATATCACCGGCACGCACCTCATCGACATCTTCACGGCGATCTGCAAACATGCGAACGATACGCCCCACACGCTCACGATTGCCGGTGGTACTGTTATATACCTGGGTGCCAGCACGCAAGACACCGGAGTAAACGCGAGTAAACGCCAACCGTCCATACTGATCGGTCACGATCTTGAAGACCAGCGCCGCCAGCGGTTCATCATCACTGGGGCCGCGCAGCAATTCCTCACCCGTTTTGGGATGCAAACCCTTAACCGGCGGGACTTCCAGCGGTGACGGCAGCAGATCGACCACGCGGTCCAGCATCACCTGGACACCTTTGTTCTTCAGCGCGGAACCACACAGAACTGGCTGAATCTTGTTAGCGACCGTAGCGGCACGCATGGCACCGATCAGTTCGTCGTTGGTGATTTCCTCTTCCATGAGATACTTCTCGGTGAGGTAATCATCGTTCTCGACGATCTTCTCAATCATCTCTGCCCGTTCGGTCTCAGCAGCTTCGCGGTGGCTCTCCGGGATCGGGTGCCGTTCAATGGCGGTCCCCAGGTCGTCGCCATAGGTGATCAACTCCATATCGAGCAGGTCGATAATGCCTTCAAAGCTGTCACCCTCACCGAAGGGTATCTGGATTTTGACCGGGTTGCCCTTCACGCGATCAACAATCATATCGACGCAGCGCTGAAAATCCGCCCCGGTGCGATCCATCTTATTGACGAAGCAAATACGCGGTACATGGTATTGATCGGCCTGACGCCAGACTGTCTCCGACTGCGGTTCAACACCAGCAACGCCGTCGAACACCACCACACCACCATCCAGAACGCGCAGACTGCGCTGGACTTCGGCGGTAAAGTCAACGTGGCCGGGTGTGTCGATAATGTTGATCTGATGCCCATTCCAGCTACAGGTCACCGCCGCCGAGGTAATAGTAATACCCCGCTCGCGTTCCTGTTCCATGTAGTCGGTTGTGGCCGCACCTTCGTGGACCTCACCGATCCGGTGAACCATACCGGTATAGTAAAGGACACGCTCCGTCGTCGTGGTCTTGCCTGCATCAATGTGGGCAATGATCCCGATGTTACGGACCTTCTCGAGTTGGAATTTTTTCGCGTTCTTTTTACCCATCGACCTTCCTCAATTAGCGGAAATGTGCGAACGCACGGTTAGCTTCTGCCATACGGTGCGTATCGTCTTTCCTTTTAATGGCCGCACCCTGGCCTTCGGCGGCATCCATCAACTCCGCCGCCAGCCTACTCGCCATACCCCGACCAGAACGAGCTTTGGCAAATTGCAGAAGCCAACGCATCGCCAGCGAGATCGACCGGCCATGCGGAACTTCCACCGGCACCTGATAGGTGGAACCACCAACACGACGCGGCTTGACCTCTACAGTCGGTGCAACGTTGCGCAGAGCCTGCTCAAATACATCAATTGGGTCGCGCTTGGCCCGCTCTTCGATCATGCTCAACGCGGTATACATGATCTTCTGGGCGGTACTTTTTTTGCCTCCATGCATCATGCGATTGATGAACATGGCGACATGAATGTTGTTATAGCGCTTATCCGGTTCAACTTTCCGCCGGGGCGGACTGTTTCTTCTGGGCATTGCCTACTCCTTGGGCCGCTTGGCACCGTATTTACTACGGCCTTGCTTGCGATTCTTAACGCCGTCGGTATCCAATGTGCCGCGCACGATATGATAGCGCACACCCGGCAGGTCCTTCACACGACCGCCACGTACCAGGACCACACTATGCTCCTGCAGGCTGTGTCCTTCACCCGGAATATAAGCCGTCACTTCGATGCCGTTGGTGAGGCGGACACGCGCCACCTTCCGCAGCGCTGAATTCGGCTTCTTGGGTGTCATGGTTTTCACCTGGGTGCATACGCCGCGCTTGGCCGGTGCGCCCCGCCGGTGGCGAGTGCGTTTCTGGTCCATCGCGTTAAACGTATATTGCAGCGCCGGAGCCTTTGTTTTCTTAGACTTCGCCTTACGGCCCTTGCGCACCAACTGATTAATGGTTGGCATAAAACACTCCAAAACAACTTCCAAGCATGCAAACGGGCGTTCACAATAGACGCCCGTATACTTCTTACTTCGCGGCGAGCTATCGGCACATGGCATGACGCTTTCGCCAGCATCTACTCAGTTCGGCACGCCATTGCCTTCAAGAAGGTTGTGTGCCGCGCTTGCAGGCGCTTATATTATCACCCGCCTGGAGTCATGTCAACAGTGTTTACGCCTCCATCTGGGGCAATATCTTCGCAAATCCGCGCAAGAGTTCATCAATCCCGACCGGCTTCGTCAGAAAAACATCCACACCGGCGTCGATGGCCTGACCCATCTGGTATCCGCCGGAAGCACTGCTCACCACCACCAGTGGCAGGTCTTCGGTCTGTGAGCGCACATAATTGACCAGTTGCAGGCCCGTGCCATCAGGGAACATCCATTCCAGGACAATTGCCTGTGGCAATGTTTCCTGCACCATCGACAGGGCCTCGGTGACATTCGATACTGTTATGATGCTGAAACCACTCTTGGTAAGGACATGGCCGATCATCTGCGCGACCTGCTCATCGTTATCCAGCACCATGATCGTTTGTCCGCTGCCAATTTTCGGTATATCGACATCGATATAGGGGGTGGCGTTTTTCTCATAGCTGCTGGGCATCACCACAAACAACACCTGAAGTTCCAACATGCCCAGGCGCAGCACATCTCCATGGTGCAGCCGGTACTCTTTTTCCGGCTCCAATCGACCGTCATTCAAGAACGTCCCGTTGGAGCTATTGAGATCGCGAATGGTCACGCGGCTGTTGCGGGCAGTGATCACGGCATGGTGACGCGAAACCCCCATCTCATACGCCTGGTAGGGTTGGAGGTCGATGTCGGTCGTGCGTTGTTTATCTTTATCCCCGCGCCCCATCGTCATCGATTCAGTCACCAACACCTGCATCATGGAGGCGGTTCCGATCACCCGAAATTCGATGATCCAGGGCATGGCGTATTCCAGCGGGCCAGTACCCATCTTGGGCGGTGCAGCGGGAATGTCATCCATATTCAGATGACGGGTCACACCTCGACGCGGCGGTTTTTCTCCCATGAGAATAATCCTGGCTCTCTTCTAGGTTATATTTCCATTGTACCCCTATATTATACGGACTCCGCATAAACAATCTGTACAGATAACAGACTTATCCTCGGAAAAGCTCACGCACGATGATATTCCGCTGGATTTCGCTGGTACCTTCGTAAATCTGGAAAATCTTTACATCCCGCAGCAGCTTCTCCACCGGGTATTCGCGCATGAAGCCGTAACCGCCGAAAACCTGAACCGCATCGACCGCCGCTTTGGTCGCCATATCGGCAGCAAAGGCTTTGGCATAGGCCGGGACTTTGGGATTGGCGATCCCGGCATCGACCTGCCACGCTGCCTGCCACACCAGCAAACGCGAGGCTTCATAGTTAATCGCCATATCGGCAATTTTGTGTCCGATGGCCTGATGCTGGTAGATCGGCACACCAAAGGCTTCCCGCTCTCTGGCATAGCGGACGGACTCCTCTAAGGCCCGCCGCTGCAATCCGACCGCGGCGGCAGCCACGCCTGGACGACTGTGATCGAAAACTTTCATCGCCAGATAGAAGCCGGTGCCTTCGTCACCGATCCGGTTTTCTTCCGGCACCTCGACATTCTCGAAGACAATCTCGGCAGTGTCGGAGGCACGCTGGCCGAGTTTCTCAAATTTGCGTCCCACGCTCACACCGGGCGCGTCGCGATCTACGATGAAGCACGACATACCACGATGTCCGGCAGACGGATCGGTCTTGGCGAAGACGGTGAAAAAGTTGGCATGGCTGGCGTTGGTGATAAAGGTCTTGGACCCGTTTATAATGTAGGCTGCACCTTTTTTCTCGGCACGGGTCTCGATGCCGACGACATTGGACCCGGCGTTGGCTTCGGTCACACCATAGGATGCATACTGCCCCTGGTCCACAATGCGGTTGCCCAACCACTCCGATTTCTGCTGTTCATTCCCACCCAGAATGATCGGCAGCAGCGCTAGGCTGTTTGTACTGATACTGGTGCCGATTCCAGTGCAGCCGTAGCCAAACTCCTCGCTGACCAGACACTCCTCAAAGACGGTTGCACCCGCACCGCCATAGTCCTCCGGCACATTCATGTTGACGATGCCCAGTTCACGGGCTTTGTTAAAAATCTCTTCGGGAAACGTTGCGTTTTCGTCAAACTCAGCAGCGACGGGCGTAATCTCGTTGGCAGTGAAGTCCCGCGCCATCTTTTGTAACATCTCTTGTTCTTCGGTCAGTGCGAAACCAACACCCGACCCGTCCATCACTTTGTCAGCCATACTATCTCCAAATCATTTAATTAAACGAGCATTCGATTAATTATAGCAAATGCGTTCAGGTTGCTGAGATGAATGTTTGATGAAGGCACAGCATCTGGTGTTTTATAGCTGCTTCAAGATCGCGTCGGCAGCCGCCAGACCAGAAAGCGCAGCCCCCTCCACACGCGGACCGCCGAAGGCGTCACCGGCGAAGACCAGCAGCGGGTCATTATCCGCCACCAGACAGCGTTCGGGGTAAGGGGTCAACGGTGTGGCATAGCGCCAGCGCTTGAGCTGCGCCTCACGGATTTTGGCGTTTTCGCGCAGAAATAGCTGCAAATCAGCCCGCATGGCGTTCAGAATGCGGCCATCGGGAGCGCTCCACATCTGCTGGCTGTATCGCTCACTGCACTGCACCGTGACCACTGTTTGGCTTGCCGAGATGCCCTTTTGCTGATTATCAGCCACCCACATGACGTTCGAGTTTTTGCGCTGGACAGCACCGGGGGGAGGCAGAAGCACACGGCCTTCTACCCAGAACATGCCGGTCAGTGAGGGGGCATATTCAATCGCCCGCAGTGCCTTTGCATCGTCTGGTGCCAGATCAGTCGCCCCTTCATCCAGGATGGGCAGCGCCTGGGGGACGGGAATCGTTACCAACAACACCTTGCCGGTAACCAGATCACCGTCTTCATTCTGCAAAATCCAGCCTTCCTCGTCACAGGTTGCGGTGACGATACGCTGGTTAAGCTGGATATCGGTCACATCACGGGCGACATGCTTTGCCAGGGCGTTCATGCCACCATGCGTTGCATAACGCGGATGGCCTTCAGTATCTTGAGATGAAAAGAGGCTGCCATCACTGAAGCCATACGACCAGACAAAAATCACACCATCTTCCAACCATTGATCCACCCATGTCTGGAATTCGGGCGTGCGCACGGTGAAGAACTGCGCACCATGATCCGCCCGTCCGGAACCGATCCGGCGCGTTGCCAGACGACCACCGACACTGCGCCCCTTATCCAGCACGGTAACGCGCACACCGTTCTTCTGAAGCACCGATGCCGCCAACAAACCGCTCATACCAGCACCCACAACAAGCACATCCACCTGAATGTCTGACATTTATCTACCTTTTTATCACAATCGCAACAAGTCTATACAAAGCTGTAACTTTTTGCTAGACTTGGGGTATACGGGAGTGACATTGGACTCGACGCGGGAGGCTGGTGTCGCACTGCAAGTCGCGGAGTCTGGCCGCGTTATCAACAGGCTAGCACATTAAGTGCCAACGAAACTCAACCTGCTTACGCCTACGCCGCCTAGGCTTCCAGTGTAAGTAGCTAGCCCAGAAGAGGCTAGCCGTCTGCCCCATCCGTCGCTGTCCGGGTGGTCCGGTGGGCGTCATTAAAGACAGCGTGCAGCCGCATCGACGCCGATACCGTGCGGTTAAGAGTTGATCGGCTAGCCAGCGGCATACCACGTTGCCTGGGGCTACCGTCTGGCGAAATCTCAACAGGGAACTAAGCTTGTAGACGTGTGCCGTCGAATCTCGTGGACCCCGGTTCGATTCCGGGCACTTCCATCACTGGCCCTGTTTTTCAGGGCCAGTTTGTTTCCAGATATGAGTATTGTATGCATGCGATGGATAGCAGCCTTTCTGGCTCTGCTGTTGGCCGCCTGCGGTGGTGTCACCCAGGCGGATCAAACCCGCATCGCCCAGAGTGAAGACCAGGCTACGGCGCTGGCTGATCTCTATCTCACGGCGACCGCCCGCTATGAGCGCCGGTTGGTGACGGCGGAAGCCGCCCAGACCCGCGTGGCGCGAGTCGGTACCCAGCAGGGGTTGATAGTCGCCACCCTGCGGGCGCGTGGATTCGATATGGCCGCCCTGCCGCCATCACCGACGCTGCCACCCCTGCCGACCGCCACACCAACTGTCCCGACAGCGACCGCTGACGCCCTGGTACCGACCACCATCGAGATCACGCTGATTACGCTGACCCCAACACGGCCAGCGACCTTTACGCCGCTGCCCAGTTTCACACCGCTGCCGTCATTCACACCATCCAACACACCGACCGGCACACAACCACCGACCTTTACGCCGCTGCCGTCGTTCACGCCATCCAACACACCGACCGGCACACAACCACCGACCTTTACGCCGCTGCCGTCATTCACGCCATCCAACACACCAACCGGCACACAACCACCGACTTTTACGCCGCTGCCGTCGTTCACGCCATCCAACACACCAACCGGCACACAACCACCGACTTTTACGCCGCTGCC
>CAYQJO010000029.1:24380-28348 GCA_964417785.1 uncultured Anaerolineaceae bacterium
TCACGCCATCCAACACACCAACCGGCACACAACCACCGACTTTTACGCCGCTGCCCAGTTTCACACCGCTGCCAACACCAACGCCATCACACACGCCCACGTCAACGGCAACACCGACTCCGACGGCGACCATCACCCCAACTGCCAGCCATACGCCGGATGTCATCAGCACGGTACCCAACATCCGGCGCGGGACCAACACCCCCACGCCGCTGCCCGAACCCGGTACCCGCCCCACACCGACACCGGTTGTCCCGGTGACTCCGCTGGGTGAGCCGACCGACACCAACCTGCGGAACATAACCGCGCTGGTGATGGCGTCGTCGGTCAACGATATGAATTGTCCGGGGCAGGTGATCTACGAATTTCCGGCCAGCACCGCGAGCATTTACGTGGTGGCACGAGCGGTAGACATCGAAGCCGGATCGACGATCAGCGCCCGATGGAGCCAGTATGGGATCGAACTGACTACCATCGGATTCACCACCAATCAGGACATCATCAGTGAGTGTGTTTACGTTGAAGCCAATCCGGCAGATTTCGCGTTTGTCCCCGGCGAATACCGCGTCGATATACAGATCGACGGCGAACCGGCGGGCTACGCGCTGGATTTCACGATCCGCTAGGTACTCCTACCGTAACGGGTAGTAGGCACACCCGCCCACATTTGATAGACTAAAATCAATAGACTACACATGGGAGAATTGGTATGGGAATGCACGGTGGCGGATGGTTCAGTTATATGCGCGGGAGTTCAACCGAATCCGCCCCACCCAAAGTGACATGGGCGCTCGTCCGGCGCGTGATGACTTATGCCCGGCCCTATCGCCGACATATCGCCTTCATGCTCGTCACCATCCTGACCACCACCGGGTTAGGGCTGCTGACGCCGCTCATCTTCCGCGATTTGATCGACAACACCCTGCCCAACGGCGATGTCGAGCGGCTGAACATCCTGGCTGTCGCCCTGGTGCTGATCCCGATCATCAGCGGCGCGATACGGGTGGTCCAGCGGCAGGTCAATTCCATCGTCGGCGAAGGCGTCATCTACGATTTGCGCGTGGCGCTCTATGACCATCTGCAAAAGATGTCGCTGCGCTTCTTCACCAACACCAGGACCGGCGAACTGATGAGCCGCCTCAACAACGATGTGGTAGATGCCCAACGCGCCATCAGCAATACGATAGTCGAAATTGTGACCAACTTTATCACGGTCATCGCCACGCTGGCAGTCATGCTCACGCTGGAATGGCGATTGACCATCATGGGCGTGGCCGTGCTGCCGGTGTTCATCTGGATCGCCCGGCGCATCGGCAGTGTTCTGCGCGAAATCGCCCGTGAACAAATGCAGCACAACGCCCAGATGAACGCTATGATGAACGAAACGCTCAACATCAGCGGATCGCTGCTGGTGAAGTTGTTCGGTCGGCGCACGATGGAAGTCGAGCGCTTCCAGGGCCGCTCTGCCAGAGTGCGCGACATCGGCATCCGGCGGGCGGTGATCGGTGCGCAATTTTTCGTCATCATCGGTCTGGTGAGCGCCATCGGTACCGCGCTGGTCTACTGGGTCGGCGGCCATCTGGTCCTCAACGGCACATTCACGGTCGGCACCATCGTCGCTTTCGGTGCGTATCTGACGCAGCTTTACGGCCCGCTCCAGGCACTCACCAACGTGCCGGTCGATTTCGCTACCTCGGTTGTCAGCTTTGAGCGCGTCTTCGAGGTGATCGACCTACCGCTGGAAATCGCGCAGCGGGAGGATGCGTTGGAACTCCACGATGTGCGCGGCGAAATCGTCCTGAAAGACGTCACCTTCCGTTATGAAGTCGATGAAAGCCAGCTACTGACCAACGTCAAACGCTACAACGAGAGCGACAATGGCGCGTTGTCGGGCGCGGTCAATGCCGCCAGCAGCGGCTCCCAGGCCCGCGAAAACGCCCTGGACGACATCAACGTCCATATTGAACCCGGTCAACTGGTGGCACTGGTCGGACCAAGCGGCGCGGGAAAGACCACCTTCACCTATCTGATCCCGCGCCTCTACGATCCAACTACGGGCCGTATCCTCATCGACGGTCACGATTTGCGCGATGTGACGCTGGAATCGCTGGCGGAGCAAATCGGCATGGTCACACAGGAGACCTACCTTTTTCATGACACCATCCGCACCAATCTGGTCTATGCCCGGTTAGACGCCACCCAGGCCGAGATCGAAGCTGCCTGCAAAGCCGCCAACATCCATGACTTCATCATGGACCTGCCCAACAGCTACGATACCGTTGTCGGTGAGCGCGGCTACCGGCTGAGCGGCGGTGAGAAACAGCGATTGGCACTGGCTCGCGTTATCCTGAAGGACCCACGTATCCTGGTGCTGGACGAGGCCACCAGCAGCCTCGACAGCGAGTCCGAAGCGCTGATCCAGGAGGCACTCAAACGGGTGATGGATGACCGCACCAGCATTGTCATCGCTCACCGCCTGAGTACCATCCTGGCCGCTGATCTGATTCTGGTGATGGATCGCGGGCGTATTGTCGAGCGCGGTACCCACGACGACCTGCTGGCACAGGGCGGACTCTACGCGGGATTGTACGAAACACAATTCAGTGGGCAGCGAGAAATGGTTTGAATTTGGATCGTAATGGTACATTCGCCCTGGTATAATTGAACCTGTATAGATGTTAAACAGGAGCGAGTCATGGAATATCGCGAATTGGGACGCACCGGCTGGAAAGTCTCTACGGTCAGCTTTGGCGCGTGGGCCATCGGTGGAGCCTGGGGCGATGTTGAGGACAGCGAATCGTTACAGGCGCTGCACACGGCCATCGACAATGGTATCAATTTCATCGACACGGCCAATGTCTACGGCGGCGGTCGCAGCGAGAACCTGATCGCCAAACTGCGCAAAGAGCGCTCAGAGACCATTTATGTCGCCACCAAGATCGGACGCAATCTGAAGCCCCACGTCAATGAGAGCTACACACCGGAAGCACTGCGCGAATCGGTGGAAGGCTGCCTCACAAACCTGGATACAGACTCCCTCGACGTCGTGCAGCTTCACTGCACACCCACTCAGGTCTATTACCGGCCCGAAATCTTCCAGGCCCTTGATGACATGGTAAAAGAGGGCAAGATCAAGCATTACGGCGTCAGCGTGGAAAAGGTGGAAGAGGCGCTAAAGGCTATCGAATACCCCGGTGTCCAGACCGTACAGATCATCTTCAACATGTTCCGACTGCGCCCGACCGAGTTGTTCTTCCAGGAAGCCAGACGGCGCAAAGTTGGCATCCTGGCGCGGGTACCGCTGGCAAGCGGGTTGCTGACCGGCAAAATCACCGCCAATACGCAGTTCCCGGAAAACGATCACCGCAACTTCAACCGGCACGGCCAGAGCTTTGATGTGGGCGAGACCTTCTCCGGTGTGGAGGACTTTGACCGGGGATTGAAAGCGGTGGATGAAATCCGCGCACTCGTTCCCGAAGGTGTGACAATGGCACAGTTCGCGCTGCGCTGGATCACCATGTTCGACGCCGTGACCTGCGCCATACCCGGTGCCAAGAACCCGCAGCAGGCCACCGATAACGCCAATGCCGCCGATCTGCCCGCGCTCAGCGACGAGACAATGGCGAAAATCCGCGACGTTTACGACACGTATATCCGCGATCAGGTCCATCACCGCTGGTAGCATTCCGATGGCCTTCAGATTTGATCGTCTACCGCCGGACTGGCGGCAGAATTACGTTGTAGGGACATCAGTTCAGGTGATGCGTGAGCAGCCCGCCTCCGTCGCCATCCCGGTTGGCACACGGGGACTGGTAGATAGTATTGTTGAAAACACCTACACCCGCCCGCTTGTGGTCCGCTTCTGGGTTGAAGAACGACCGAACTGGTTATCCAGCAAAACACCGCGTGCCGAGGTGTACGAGATTCTGGTCAGGATGTCACCCAACGACCTGCATATCATTGAGTAA
>CAYQJO010000030.1:0-27294 GCA_964417785.1 uncultured Anaerolineaceae bacterium
CCCGGTTCCTGCATCCACCGATCCCCTGCTCGACCTTTCGACCGATCCAGGGAGCGCCACCGGTGGGCAGACGCAACCCACAAGTGAAGACCTCGGTGTCATCGCAATACCCGACCCGTAATTTTAGTGAGGCAGTCCAATGCCCGATCCACGTTCACCGAAAATCTGTGATTACGAAGAATCCAATTATCGTACCGAGTTCTGGGAAGGGCGCGGTCGCAATTACGAAGATCAGGTCGAACGTGTGGCCTTACGACGGCTGCTGCCGCCTGGTGGGCGGCGTTTGCTGGAGGTGGGCGCAGGCTTTGGTCGCCTGACGGGCGAATACCATGCTTTCGATCAGGTGGTGCTGCTGGATTACTCGTTCTCGCAGCTTCAGTATGCCCGCTCCCAATTCGGCGACAGCCAGCGATTCATCTATGTCGCCGCCGACGCCTACAAGCTACCCTTCCATGACGGTGTGTTCGATAATGCCACCATGATTCGTGTCATCCATCACATGTCGGATGTCGCCCGTGTCTTGACGGAGATTCGCCGTGTGATGGTACCCGATGGCACCTTCATCCTGGAACACGCCAACAAGCAGAACGTGAAGGCCATGCTGCGCTACGCCCTGGGCATGCAGGATTGGAGTCCCTACACCCGTGATCCGGTCGAGTTTGTCGAACTCAACTTCGACTTTCATCCGACACACATCCTAGACGAGTTACAGGCCGCTGGCTTCCAACCTGACCTGCGGGTGCCCGTGTCGTTTTTCCGCCTGAGCGCCATTAAGAGTCTGATACCGGGAAACGTGTTGGCCGGGGTGGACGGTCTCTTACAGCACACGGGTCTGCTCTATACACCGAGTATTTTCGTCAAGAGTACCGCTCAGGGACAGACCTTCAACAATCTGGAAACTGAATCACTGTTTGTGTGTCCAGAGACGGGCCAGGAACTCACACGCCAGGGCGATATGATGGTTGCCGCCAACGACGGCCCCCGCTATCACATTCGGGACGGCATCTACGATTTCAAGGCCCCGCTGGATTAAAGGTCTTGCAGGTGCGCCACCACCCATGCCTCATATGCGCTGCGAAGCTGGCGGGTGATTTCCCCCGGTACACCCAGTGCATGCCCATCGATCTCGACAACCGGCACGATCCCCCGGCTGCTGCTGGTGATGAACGCCTCGCTGATCCAGGGAATATCGCGCAGGTTGGGCGCTTCCAATCGCAGCGGGATTATGGCCGGAGCCACCGCAAAGACGATCTGCTGCGCGATTCCTGGCAGAACTCCCGCAGCGGCGGTCCGCAGTTGGCCGTCCAGGATGGCGTAGAAATTGCTGCCCAGACCTTCGAGCATATGGCCCTCATCATCGCACAATATGGTATCGTAAATCCCGGCAGGCATGGCGGCCTGCAACCGCTTGCGCTCGTGCATCCAGTCGGTGGTTTTGGCGGCGGCATTGTGACGATACACCCCCGGCGCAGTCATCACCCGCGTGCCGTGTTCGATCAACGCCGACGGCACCCCGGCAAACGGCTCCAATGAGATGATGAAGTCGTCGCCATCTCGCGGTACTGTAACCCGGAAACGCACATTGCCGTAACCAGCCTCGATAATCATCTGGCGTAGAGCCGACCGCAGCCGCTGACGATCCAGTTGTAGATCGATCCCGGCACGCCGGGCCGAATCTTCCATTCGGTCGAGATGAGCGTCCAGCTTGAGGACCTGGATGGTGTTAAATGTGCTGGCGACGGTATAAATCCCATCCGGCGGTTCGTGGCTGGCGGCCTCTGCCAGATTGTCGGCATGATAATCGACTGGCTGCAAACCCTGGTCGGTCAAACGGCGGATAAAGCAGGACATCAATCAATCCAGTTCTCTCTAAAGGCGGACCATTCCTCATCGCTGGTTGTCTCAGCTTCATAGAGTGCGATTCCCTGGAAGATCGCCGCTTCCTCTTCATCGAAGCCGCTCAACCCCTGACGCACACCACTGGACGCGGCGGGAATCCCCTCCACGAGAACATCACGGGCGTTGGGGATGTTGTCGCCGGTCGAGACAACAATCATCAGACGGGTGTCGGTTTGCAAGTTGAGGATGGCGTTCATAAACGACTGCACCTGATGCGCCATCCAGGCAGCGTAATCGCCGGCATCGTAGCCGTTGATTGAGATCATGTAACTGTTATAGGCCCGCACCACAATCTGATCCATCTGAATGAGCGCCACCCGCTGCTTGTATTCGTCATCCCAGGCCGTTCCCGGACTCAGCAGTGTCGTGGCCGGGACATCGCTGTCCGCCGGTGTCCAATCTGGCGACGCCACCACCGCCATGAGGTGATCGTCGCCCAACGTTTGCCGCACCTGCCGCAGCAGCGCCAGAAAGTTACGGTCACCGTTGGGGACAAAAGGATCGACCTGGATAGACACTCCATCGAAACCCAACGTATTGACCACACGCACCGCGAAGTCGGCAATCGCCTGTTGTAGAGTGCCTTCGTCCAGCCGGTAGCCATCGTCGCCCAGATCAATGCGAAAAATCAGGTTGCCGTAGAGCGTGACATCGGGATACAGACGCTTGAACTGCGCCGCAAACGCGCCGACCTCGGATTCGACCTCGCCAAAACGATTGAGGCCGTCCGGCTTGCCCGTCCATGAACCGTCGAGATTCAACTCGCTGACATGGGCATAGACGGTGCCGATACCATGTCGGCGTAGTTGATCCACAAAATCGCGCATCATGGCGTCTTCATGGCGCGTGTAAGTCCATTCGCTGCCGAGCCAGATGCCGTTGGGCGTGCGCTCTGGCGGATTATCGGCAAACAGCCCTACTGCCGCCACCACCAGCGCCATAAATACTAACGCACCGACCCCGGCCAGGATCGGGCGCAGTTGGCGCAGCGATGTCGCATCAAGCCGAAAGCCCCCCGATGGACTGAGTTGTGCAGCCAGTTTGCGCCGGTGCGAGGAGGTTGTACTAACCTGCTGGCGGCGCTGCTGGCGGCGTTTCTGGCGTTCACGGGCGGCATTGCTCCGCCGTTGTTCCTGTTCGCTCATGGCTAAAACCCCAGTTTATCTGACAGCGGCGGTAGCAGGGTAATCGCCGTCACACTCAGCGCGACCAGCACCCCGACCAGGACCGCTGCGGCAGCGGCATCTTTGGCGATTTTCGCCATTGGGTGAACCTCATCAGTCGCCAGATCGACCACCGCTTCCACCGCCGCATTGAGAAACTCCGCCGTCCAGACCACGCCGATGCTCAACAACACCAGTGCAATCTCCACACCGTCCACATCCAGCCACAGCAGCAGCCCCCACACCAGCACCGTGACGACAGTCAACACACGGATGCTCTGTTCGCGGCGAAACATGTAGAGCAATCCCGCTACCGCATACTTGAGACTTTGAAGACGGTTCACGTTGCTCTCGCGAGCGCTGAATTGCTTCGGATCAATCCGGGCCGTCCCCAGAACCGAGTCATCAACGGGTGGCTTCTCGTCTTCGCTCATGTAAGCTTCTCCCACAGCGGCGGCCCCAGCAGCAGCAGACCCACAATGATCGAGGCCAAAACGCTCAGCAGCACCGCTGCCGAAGCGACATCTTTGCCCACTTTTGCCATCGGATGCAACTCCGCCGACACCAGATTGATCGCCGCTTCCACCGCTGCGTTGAGAAATTCCGCCATCCAGACGATTGTGATGGTGACAATCAAAACCGCCCAACTTATGGCATCGATCTGCAACCAGAACGCTACCAGCAGCACCGCAATCGAGGCGAACGCCTGAATCCGGGTGTTCTTCTGCCGCCGCAGCATATACAGCCAACCGGCCAGTGCATAACCCAGGCTGCTCAGCCGGTTGGTGCTGGTAATCGGGCTGTACTGGTCCGGATCAATCTTCGAGGTTCCGGTGAGTACGTCAATCCAGGTCTTTTGTTTGTCCGTCATGATCTTCTTGCTCCAATGCCGGCACCAATGTGGTCGGAATCCCCAGGGTTTCCAGCGCCCGGTCCTGTGCCGCCCACATGACATGCCGTCGTTCTGGCGTGTCGTGATCGTATCCCATGAGGTGCAGCGTTCCATGCACCACCAGCAGGGCATAACTCGCCATGTGATCGTGACCTTCGCGGTCGGCCTGAGCCGTCGCATAGGGTACCGCGATCACAAGGTCGCCCAGATACAATCCCTCGCCAGGAAGCTCTGGCTGATCCGCCGGGAAAGACAACACATCGGTCGGCGCATCCACATCCCGATACTGCTGGTTGAGGGCCATCACCGCCGCATCGTCGGTCAGCACGATGGTCATAGCGCTGTTGTCAACGGCGCTTTCCTGCACCAGAACCACCTCAGCCGCCGCATGCAAACGGTCGGCATCAACCGGATACCCGGCGTCGTTTTGCACATCAATCAGGTAACTCATTCGGCTGTCTGCTGTTCTTCTTTTGGTTGTTCCTCGTCCAACACCGGTGGCATACCATTCGCGCTGCGGGATTCGCTGGTGCGGCGCAGACGCGGCACTTCTGCCAGTGGGGTATCCTCGTCTTCCAGGTCTGCCGGGTCCACATCTTTTGGTAGCGGACGCTCTACTGGCTTTGCCGGTTTCTCCACTGGCTCCACCGGACGCGGCGGGGCCTCATCACCGCCCCGGCGCACTTTTTCCACCGCCTGGGCGTAGTTGATGCGTGGATGGAACATAGCTTGAAGCATGTCGATGAACATCGCCTCGATCTTTGCCAGATCGCTCAGAGTCAGGCCGGAATCGTCCAACTGGTGGTCGTCACGCTTGCCGTTGAGGACCATCCGCACCGTCTCGACAATCTCCTGCTTGGTTTTTGGTTGGCGCGACCGCACCGCCGCTTCGCAGCTATCGGCCAGCATCAACACGCTCGTCTCGCGACTTTGTGGGCGCGGGCCAGGATAGGCGAAATCGGATGAGTTGACCATCGTCTGATCCTCTCCCGCCAGGATCAATGCCTGTTTGTAAAAAACATACACCTGTGATGTGCCATGATGCTCACGGATAAAATCACGAAAGCGGTTGGGCAGCCGGTATTGGCGGGCCATCTCGTCGCCTTCGGTCACATGGCTGATGATGATGTCGGCGCTGCGATACGGATCATTGAGAATGTCATGTGGATTGCCGATGGTGCCTTGATTCTCAATAAAAAAGGCCGGATTACGGATTTTGCCGATGTCGTGATAAAGTGCCGCAACACGGGTCAACTCCGCGTTGGCCCCAATAGCATTGGCCGCCTGCTCCGCCAGATTCGCCACCTGGAGACTATGCTGGTAACTGCCGGGCGCTTCGCGGATCAGCCGCTGCATCAAGGGTTGGTTTGGCTGGCTCAATTCCACCAGTTTGAGCGCCGTCGGCAAATTGAACACCAGCGTGACGATATACATGGCCGCCATCGCCGCCGCCGCTGTCAGGATGCCGTTGACCACACAATAACCGATCAACTCGACCAGTTCAGCGGCCTCGCCATTACTGACAATCGACATATTAAAGGTCGAAAGCACAGCCACATTGCTCAGCGCGACAATCAAACCGGCAAAGAAAAAGCTGTTCAACCGCTCGGATCGGCGCAGCACCAGCGCACCGATCAAGCCACCCGCCGCGACAAAGGTCGTGAATTCCAGGCCCTCACTGCCCGCCATCAAGCCCACCAGCAGCGCCAAACCCAGCGTGGAGATGATGGCAATCTCAGGGCCGATGATGGCGACAAACAACAATGCCATCGCTGCGGTTGGATAGATGTAAAACTGCCCGGTCAGGCTGAAACGTGCGCCCATCAAGACAATGAGAAACACCGTTGCCAGCAGCGTCAAAAAGCGCGGCTCGTTGTAGAGCAGCGAAGGCCGGAAGCGGGCCACATATAAACCGACCACTACCATGACAATGATGCTGCCCAGAAGACCCTGCGCCACCGCCTGCTGGCGCGATTCCGAGGGTCGCAGCAAACCGAGGCGATCCAGAGTCTCATAATCAACATCCGTGATCCGGTTACCCGCCTGCACGACAATCTCACCGATCTGGAAGCTGCGCACCACATCGGATACTGCCGCCATCGCCCGTTCCCGTTCGGCTGCGGTCGACTCAGTGTTCAACACGGTGTTGGCACGGATCAAATCGCTCACTATTGCGACAATTACAGCAGCTTCCCGATTATTGAAACGAATTCCGACCTGATTGGGAATCTGCGACCGGATGCGGTTCAGGTTGTTCTCCTGTATCTCGCTGCGCATCATCCGTTCGAGGACGGTGATGATCTCCGACCGTACATCCTGCCATCTGCCGCTGTCGATCTCAAGAATATAGGTATTTATGGTGTCGCTAAGTTCCAGGTCCGCGATATAACTCAAATCCTGAAGCTGCTGCTCCGGCGTGGCAAAAGCGTCCTGACGCACATGGGTGATGTAATCGAGAATTTGAGTCGTCAGATCACTCTGTTGGCGGGCAATGCTGGGATCGGGGGGATCGTATATCGACCGAACACCGGCACCAGCATCCTGGCGACGCTGTTCGGTCAGCAAATCGCTGACATATTCGATTCGTTCTGGCGCAAGGATATTCTCACTCGCCACGTCGCCGACTTGCAGCGACGATACGCTGTTCTGTGAAAACACCGTATCAAACGACACAATCAGTGTCGAAATCAAAATAAATCCCATCGCCGCCAGCGTGACAATAAGACGGTTCAGGTGACGAGTAACCTGCTCATATCCGAGCGGCAGATAGCGCTCAAGCCATTCCGCCAGGGCTGCAATCATGACAGTTGCTCACGCACCACCTGATTGACGAGCTTGCCATCGGCCACGCCTTTCACCCGCTGCATGACCGGTCCCATCACTTTGCCCATATCGCCCGTCGATGTCGCACCGACCTCAGCAATCACCTCCTGAACGATGGCGGTGATTTCCTCTTTGCTCAACTGACGCGGCAAGAAAGTCTCCATAATCGCCAACTCTTCATGGGCGGCCTGGGCGGCTTCCGTGCGCCCAATGTTCTCGTTTTCCACCACCGCTTCACGCTGCTTTTTGGCCTCACGTTGCAGCACCGCCATCGCCTCCTCAGACGAGAGCGATTTCTGCTGGTCGATTTCCATCTGCTTGATCTCCGCCTGCAAATAACGGATCACATCGCGGCGGCGATTGTCTTTGGCCTTCATCGCCTCTTTCAGCGCAGCCTGGAGTTCTGCTTTCGGGTCCATAGTCTATCCTTCCAAAATCGGTCGGACACGCATTTGCTGCATATCCGGCGCATAAGCCAGCAAACGCGCTCCGGTGATCAGATTGGTCAGCAGGCGCGGATGAATACCTTGCACACGGATGTAATTATCAGTATACCCGACATTGACGAAGCCGTCTTCGGTTGCCCCGGTGACCTGTTCCCACAATACTGCCCGCTCCTGGCCGGTGAAACGGCGAGCAAACCCATGCGCCATCGAGTCCGATAACTGGCGCAGCCGGCCACTGCGGGCTTTTTTGGTCGCCTCACTCACATGATGACGCATCCGGGCTGCCGGTGTGCCAGGACGGCGGCTGTAGCGAAACACATGCAATCGGGCGAACGCCATCTCATCGATAAACGCCTCGCTGATGGCGAACTCCTCATCTGTCTCGCCGGGGAAACCCACGATCACATCCGTCGTGATACTCAGACCGGGTATCCGTTCGCGTGCGGCCTGGACCAGCGCCCGAAACGCGGTCTGATCGGTGCTGCGCCGCATGCGGCGCAGTGTGGCATCACAGCCGCTTTGCAGCGGCAGATGCAGATGGGCGCACAGGCGAAAATCCTGCCATAGATCAAAAAAATCGGGGGCCAAATCCCAGGGTTCCAGCGATGACAACCGCAATCGGGGAATGTCGGTATCGTTCAGGATAGCCCGCACCAGATGCGTCAACCCGTCGGGATCGCCCTGGTCATGACCGTAGCTGCCCAGATGGACGCCGGTCAAAACCGCCTCCCGGTAACCAGCGGCATAAAGCTGTTGAATCTCGGTCACAATCTCATCGGTAGCCCGGCTGCGACCGGCACCTCGTGCCACCGTCGTGATGCAAAATGTACAGCTATTGTCGCAGCCATCCTGGACTTTGACGAAGGCGCGTGTACGGCTCATCGAGCCGCGGCTGAACGGTTCGTGGTCGAACGGTTCCACCGGCACCCCGGTGATCTGCTCCACGAGCGTGTCTTTGCCGGTATTATCCACCACCCGGCGCACACCCGGCAAGACCTGAATATCCTGCGGCGCTATCTGAGCATAACAACCGGTCACGCTGATCTCAGCAGCGGCGTTGTGGTGATTCAGTTCGCGGATCAATTTACGGCTGCTGGCGGTCGCTTCACGGGTGACGGCACAGGTGTTCACAATCACCTGATCGGCCCGTGACGGATCATCGACAATCTCGTGACCCTGCTGCTGGAACTGGCGGGCCATCACATCAATTTCCGCCTGATTCAGGCGGCAGCCCAGCATACGTAAATGGACTTTCACGGGGTCAACTCTCCAATCGGCTCCGGACCATAGACCAGCACATTATCGAACAAGACCACCACACCCGGTGGCTGTCCCAGGTCCACCCGCACGGTCACACCAATACGCCCGACCGCAATCGAATCGTCCACTAACACCTGGCTCCAGCGTCCGCCCTGGCACTCGCCGGTGACGTTATTGGGGGTACTCTCGCCGTCGGGATCGTTGGGAATACACAGAGGAGCCGCCTGATCGTTGATATGGAAACGAAAACGGTCATTATAGGCGACCACGCGCAGCCGGTTACGGACGTTGATCCCCTGGTTGATAGCCTCTGACGGGTGCCAGTTGCTCAACACTTTGGTCTCACCATTCACCACACGGCTGACGCGGTAATACCCATCGCTGCTGATAAAAAATGTATAGTAGCTGTCACGGTCGCGCTGGCGGAAGATGACACCGAAGCCGTTATCCAGCGGACCTTCGACCGCCTGCGCTTCCACCACATAATCAAAATTGTGAAAGTACAGGTCGGCGGCGGAATACAAACCGGCACCGCTCTCGTTTACACGGATACGCATCGTTCCGGCGCTGATTTCCGACGAGATCGCCTGGCCGGGGTCCTGCTCCCAATCGTCGGCAAGGTCAAACGAGGCAGCATACACCAGATCACCCGGTTCCGCCGAGACAACATAATGCCAGGTTGCGACCATCGTCCGCAACTGATAGACCGACGCCAGGATAAGAATGAGTGTAGAGAAAATCAACAGCCGCCGCAATGCAAATCTCCCGGATTAAATCGCCTCGATTCTATCATAGGGCTTAAGCATGCGTAAACGTTCAGTAACAAAACCTGACAGGGGTGGTCCGGGTCATCCGGCACGCTCAAGTTCACTTTGCGCCCAGTCACGATAGGGCGAGTCCAGACGCGCCAGCGATCTGACATAGGGCAAAGCCTCGTCCTGACGATCCTGGTCCAGCAGGAAACGGGCCTTGTAGTACAACGCAGTCGGGTCCTCCGGGGCCATCGACAGCGCCGCATCAATGGCCTGCTCGCCACCGGCCACATCACCCAGGCTGTATAACGCCCAACCATAACCGGCGAACAATACCGGGTCCGCTGGCAAATCCTCACCCATCGCCTGCATGAAATCCAGGCTTTCCTGCGTCAGGTGATAGCCTTCTTCGGCGTAGAACGTCGCCAGCATCGTCTGAAACACCAGGTCTTCATCCGAGACGGTCAACGCCATCCGCAGCCAGTATTCAGCCTGGGTATAATCGAAGAGGAGCCGGTAAGCTGCGCCCAGTTCAGCATAATAGGCGGGATTTTCCGGGTCGAGCTGCACCGCTACTCGCAGCGCATCCAGGCTTTCCTCATACAGTCCGCTGGCCCGCAAATGCAGCCCATGAAGATAGTGAACCGGCGGTACAGCCGCTCCCAATGCCAACGCCTGCGCCATCCAGGTGTCGGCGGATTTGCCCTGGGAGCGGCGAGCCAACGCGACGTAAGCCATCGCTTCGGGGTAGGGATAATCCAGTGCCGCCGCCTGGGTGAAGGCCAGTTCCGCCTGCGGCCAGAGGTCGTGCGCGGCCAGCACCATACCTACCTGCATATTGACCGGCGGCTCCGACTGGATCGCATTGAGCAGTTCAACGGCGACCTGGGCATAATCCGGCACACGCAGCACAGCCTGCAAATACGGCTCAGCAGCCATTGGATTCACCCCGGCCTGAATGATGCCAAGCTGATAATCCAACCAGGCGTTGTCGGGGTTGCTTGCCGCTTGCTGCTTCAGTGCCGCGACGGCCTCCGGCCAGCGCTGCAATGTCAGATAGGCCGTCGCCAGCCGGTCCACCTGCCCGCCGGCGGCTTCCCAGTGGGCCACTGCGCCCGCCAAATCACCCATTTCGCGCCGCAAATCACCGGCCTGAACATGGCGTTCCGGCGTCCAGCCCGCACGGGCAGCCTCAGCTTCAATGCGAAAAAGTGCCTGGACTGGTCCACTGGCAGCCGCTGACGCCGGTTCCTGAATCAGGGTGGGTGTATCATCGAGGATAAGAGCAATGAGTGCAATCAGAACAAGCGGCAGGGCGACGACGATCCCTCGTCGAGCGGCTCGCTTCAAGCTCATTTGGGCGCGGTACCACCAATCGCCTGCTGGACCGCGTTCTCAATTTCGTCGGAGGTGAAGGGTTTGATGAGATAGCCATGTACGCCCTGGAGCTTGCCCACCAGCCGGTTCGCCGGATCGTCATAAGCGGTGATGACGATGACTTTGGGCATCTCGCCATTTGTGTCTTCCAGCCGTGCTTTGATCATGTCCATGATCTTCCAGCCGGTCATATCGGGCAGACTGATGTCCAGCAGGACCACATCGGGGTTTTTCTCTGTAAAACGGGCCAGCGCACGATTACCGTGTGTTTCATGGAAGGTCTCCATGTCCATACGTTCCAGCGTCGCCTGAATGACTTCGGCCAACTCTGTCGTATCTTCGATAATCAGCACGGTCGTCTTCTGATTCATAGCGGTCAAGGCCTTTTCTTCCGGAGTGGTTGTCGTTTCATCAGTGGTTCGTGAGGCGTCCTGAATGTCGTCATCATCACGCCCTTCAGCGTTAAAGCTGACCGCACTCACCAGACCGGTCTCGGCAGGTGACAGCCGCTTGAGCATCTCACGCTGCATGGGCGGAACTTCTGGGATTTCCGGGGATGATTCTGGCTCGAAATCTTTGGTCATTCGATACAATCCATCCGGCATGTCTTTACCTCGCCTGACAGTGTTGTTATATTATAGCACACTGCAAACCCGCTGTAGATTTGGATTTGAATGGACCTGACACATACGGCAGTGCTGCCCTTGCATGCGCATGCGGACAGCAACCTCGTCGGTGTATCCGCTGATTACACCATTTACGTCGATATTCTGGATGATGACGTCATTCATCGGGCGTTTGGACTTGACGGAACACCCGCAGCGACTATCCATCCTCGCGCCGATCTTGTCCAGCCACATATGGGACACAGCAACCATTGGCTCAATTTTCGCGGACCACGCCACCGGGGGCTGCGCGAAGCCGAGCGCCTGAGCGACATGCTGCGACCTTTTCCGGTTCCCACCCGCATGGCATTGAGCGAACACCTGGGTATCATGCCGCTGGGACTGGCCGAAAGCACGATTCTATCCGAGGCGGCGCTGCCCACAACCAATCTTACGGTCGTGTGCCGCCGGTTGCGCATCGCCTATGCTTTGCCCACTGTGCAGCTAGACAGCGACAACGAACCCTATGATTATGATACCGTCACGCTGCATGTGGCCCAGGTGGTCACACCCGGCCAAGACGATTTGCTATCGAGTTTGCCCGGTCTCGACACACCGATGGACTGCGTGGTGCGCGATCCCTATCTGTTTGTCCTCGATACCGCCTTACCGGGGGCTGTTCACATCTGGATGTTGAATCATGGCCCGTAGCACATTCCTGGGAATGCTATTTCTCCTGCTCAGCCTGTGCCGCATTCACGCACAGCACACAGCCACGCTGACGGAACGCTGCCCACCAACCGGCGTTCAACTGCGTGGTGCCGATTTTGAGCCGGGCGGTATCATCCTGACAGCCTTCGACCGCAGCGCCATCTGGGTCTACGATGTGGACCGTAATGCCCGCTATCCGCTGCCGGATACAGCGCCCTGCGGCGGCAACTGCCATCTATCGCCCGACGCTCTCTGGGTGACATACTACAACGCCACCAGCCGCGCTTTCGGCAAAATGCGATTGGACGGCACTCAGCGCAGCGACATCACCCGCTACGCCACCGAAGTCTCGTGGTGGTCGGACGATACCCTGTTGATCTGGACACCATCGCATGACGCTTATCTGCGTCCTGAAGACGCTGACGAGCGCCAGCCGGTCACCACCAGCGGCCTGATCAACCTGCAACCGGGCGGATACTGGGGTTTAAAGCTGGAACAGGACGGCGACAACTTCAACCGCATTCTGGTGAACACCGCCACCATCAACCTGGATTGGGTAGATCAAAACCAGATCGCATTAGGGGTTGATGTGGCCTATTTCAACGCGGCATCGTGGTCGCCCGATGGGGCTTATCTGGCCTACACGAGGCCGGTACAGTATGACGAGGCAGCCGGTATCGATGGCGCGGAGTTGTTAACCCTGCAACCGACGACCGGCGAAATCGTGCAACAAACCGACCTGTTCCAGGCTTACGGTGCCGTCCGTATCGGCGGTCGCAGCCCGAACGGCTTAAGCTGGTCGCCCGATGGGCGGCGAGTCGCTTTCTGGGTGATGGAACTCCTGGGGTCTGATCCGGCGGGCAACGTCGGCCAGGCAGTCATCCACATTCTCGATGTCGCCACCGGCCAGACGGTCGCCTACTGCGGTTTCGCCACCATCGAACACACCCCCAACCCACCGCCGCTGGTGTGGTCGCCAGACAGCAGCCATGTGGCCTTCGGCGGCAACCTGCCCGGCGATGATCGGGGCTATCTGCTGCTGGCACTGAATGTCGAAGACGGTGTGTTCACTGAGTTAAGCGAAGGTGTCTACCCGGCACTGGGAACACCAGCGGTCATTGCCTGGGGCCTTCGATGATCTCCTGGAAGCTGTGGATGGCACTCCAGGTACCGTATGTCTCGCATCCCATTTACCAGCGACGCGGTGTGTGGAAACAGCCGCAAGTCCGTCCGCCGGCTCGCTGGCTGCGTACCCTCCAGCGCCCACTCTACCGCTACCGGGTCATCTGGATTGGTCTGCTGCTTCTGCTTTCCGTGCTGATTACAGTCGAGTTCGGTCCAGTGCCACTGCTGCTGGTCTTTCTGGGTATACCGTCTGCGCTCCTGCTGGTGGCTGTGCCGCTCCTGGCACTCAGCATGGGGACAGTTTATGGGCTGTATGCGGCGGTCGCCATCAGCGATCAAATCGTGGTCGAGAAATTACAGGGACGCTACCAACTGCTGGCCCTGACGCCGCGTGGTATCGCCGGGGTCACCTGGGCGCTGTGCAGCCTGGTCTTTCACAGCCATGAAGTCTATGTCCAGGTCCGGCGTATGGTCATCTCTGGCTATCTGGCCGCGCTGACTCTGGTAAGCCTGACCATCCTGCCGCTGCTGATACTGAGCGCTGTCTCTGACCCACGCGCCACCGAGACCCCGGTCTGGCTGTTCTGGCTGGCCCTGGGTATCGGTATCATCCTCGACTTTTTCCAGTCGGCCAACATCGGCTGCGTCACCGGGATGCTGGTCCCCTCGTTGGTATCCGGCAGTCGCGGGACCGTCCGCAACCAGACCATACTCAGTTTCGTGGCGATCCAACTGGCAACCTATGTCGTAATCGGTCAGATTTGCCTGGGATTGTGGCCGCAGCTTTACGTCAACCGCAATCTGGGATTGAGCTACGCTATTCTGTGCCTGCTGACCCTGGTCGCCGTGCGCGATGTGATTACGCTGGTGTTGTGGCTGGTTCTGGTGCGGCATCTGGATACGAGTGTCCACGAAATGGATGAGATTACGGGCCTGGGGTTGCGATGATTACGCTGGCACTATGGCGGGCGTTGCACCGCGAATATCTGAGTCATCCCATCTACCGCCGCCTGCACCCGTTCGGCGGTATACGGGGTCGTCCTGTACGGCGCAGGCTTTCTGACTGGGGCTTTTTCGGCGGCCTGGTGTTCTTGTTCGCCTGCTCTAATGTCTGGCTGATCGTCTTGCTGGCCCCCTTCGTCATGATCCTGACGGGCAGCGCCGTCGGGGTCATGCTGGCGACACGCACCGCCCGCAAAATCTCGCTGGAATCGGAAAAAGGTCGCTTTGAACTGCTCCAGGCCACACCACCGGGAGCCGGTGGCATTTTGTGGATCATGTGCAATCTGGTCTATCGCAACAGTGTGGAAATCCACCGGCTGCGACGCGGTGTGCAGACAATTTACCTGATGTTCGGCGGGCTGCTCGCCCTGATGGCCGTATTCACGCTGGCATTGGGTGTCGGCACTACTGATGCCGTCGCCAGCGCCGAACTATTGGCTGTGACTGGTGACTTGCTGGCGGTCGTGATCTGGATCGGGCTGCTGTACTGCGATCTGATCCAGTCGGTTGTCAGCGGCACCATCGCCGGTATGCTGGCCGCCACATTGAGCCAGGACCGGCTGTCATCCGGCGGTTTCGCGGTCCTGCTCTATCTGGCACTCCAGATGATGTTCTACGCCGCTGCGGTGGTGATTGTCGCCGTCAACATGCCGGGAGTGTGGGAACCCTCAAACGCGGCCTTGATTTTCATCATGGTCGTCAGTTTACGTGAACTGCTGCAATGGGGGCTGTGGTCAATCCTGGCAAAACGGCTGCATCTCTCGTATGGTGAATGGAATCGCGTTCCCGAGGCGCTATCATGACGTCATTTCGAATCTTTCAAGCATTACGCCGTGAACTATCTTCACGCTACAGCTATATTTTGATCAACCGCGAGCCGCCAGTTATGCCCGCACTCAACTTCGAGGTCACACCACAGCGGCGGCGCTACCTGCGTATTGGAGCGGGCGTAATTCTGCTCTTGTTGATCTGCACCGGCAGTTGGAGCTGGTTCTTGATGCCCCTCCTGCGGCTGCTGGTGGTGGTCATCCTGTCCCTGGGGACATTGTTCAACCTGATGCTGCTCAGCCTGGGAACCATCGGCGGAGTCATCAGCGTCTTGCGCGTGAGCAATGCCATCGTCTACGAACGTGAGCAACGCCGCTTTGATCTGATCCGCATCACACCGTTGGGATCGGTGGGGATTTCCTGGCTCATCGGCAAGATGGCCCACCAACAAAGTCCACTGATCGCCCTGATCCGCGACGGTGGACGCATGCTTTATGTGATACTGGGCGGATTTTTGCTGCTGCTGCTGTTCTTATTCACTCTGAACTGGTGGAGTATCGAGTCCAATGATCCGGGCAGTTATCCATTTTCTGAGTTTGCTATCAACATGCGCGATTTCATCCCGCTTTTGATGGCCGTCACCATGCTCTATATTGATGTCATTCAGTCGATTGTAGTGGGTGTGATCGCCGGCATTCTGATTTCCACATTCGTGCGCGACCGTCTGATCGCCTACGGATTATCGTTGGGATCGTATCTCGGTTTCCAGGTGCTTTTCTACGTGGTAATGGCGCTGGTGGCCCAGGTCGTGCTGCCCAACGTCTATACCTGGGCCAGCATCAACCGGCCCATCGCCTTTGTCATCATCTTCTATGCATCCCGTGAAGGGTTGATCGCGCTGATGTGGTGGTGGCTGGCCCGGCGGTTGGAAGTCAACACCGGCCAACTGAACCGCACGCTGAAGGTTTACTCATGATGACGCGCCGCCTGTGGCTGGCTCTGCGCTATCCACCGGAGATTCACCCGATCTTCCGCGAGATTAAAGGCAGCACCGACTGGGAATATCTGCCCTGGTTCTTGTGGTTGGTGGCTCTGCTGCTGCTCCCGCTGCTGATTCTGCCAGCGGTCATCCTGGCAGGAACAGCTTACGGCCTGTTCTGGTCGGTCAACATCGCCAACACCATCAGCACGGAACGGCGTTACGAACTGCTGTGTATATTGCCAGGTGGCGCACTTTCTGCGCACTGGCTGCTGGCAACCGGCAGTATGCACCGTAACAACGGCTTCGCCCGTGTCCATAGTCCGGCCTTGTGGGTCACGCGGATTCTGTTCGGCGCGTTGTTGATCGCGGCCTGGACGCACGGCGAGACGCTGCCGGTCATGGTGGAACTGTCGTTATATCTTATCGCCGGTATGGCGTTGTTCATCAACCATTACACCTCGGTGGTTATCAGCGCGATGGTGGGTATGCTCATGCCCACCCTGGTCAACGATAAATTCAGCCTGCTCTTGATGACTTTCGGCATCACTGGCCTGCTACATGTAGCTAGCTGGATTATGCCCTTGCTGCTGGTTGCGCCCAATCTGAGCCTGACTCAACGGACCCTGTTACAGTTGTTGATGTTTGCAGCAGTGCGCGAAGGAATGGTACTGGTGCTGTGGCGCATGCTGGTGAGTCGTCTGGGAGCAAACGATGAGATTCTCGATTGGCGTTCACACCATCTGATACAATAGATGTAAATCAACAAACGGAGTTTTAATGTGAGCGATTTGATCAAAGTTGACGAGATTGCACGGGCCGAAGACTGGCAGCCCGATCCCAAACATCCGCGCCGTCGTCCGCCCTGGATTCGCGTAAAAGCACCCAGTGGTGAGAACTACGAACGGCTGCAGGACCTGATGCGCAGCAAGACTCTGCATACCGTCTGCGAGGAGGCGATGTGTCCTAATCTGGGCGAATGCTGGGGCAGTGGTACGGCCACCTTCCTGATGATGGGCGACACCTGCACCCGTTCGTGCGGCTTCTGCGACATCAAAACAGGCCGCCCGTCGCCGCTGGACTGGGCCGAACCCAACCGGGTCGCGGAAAGCGTCAAAGCGATGGGACTGCGGCATGTCGTCATCACCAGCGTCAATCGTGACGAACGTGCTGATGGCGGCGCACCCATTTTTGCGATGGTCATCAAGCGCATCCGCCAGCTACAACCAGGATGCAGCATCGAAGTCCTGATCCCGGACTTCAAAGGCAGCGAGTCTGCACTCAAGATCGTTATGGACGCACAGCCGGAAATACTCAACCACAATGTCGAGACGGTGCCGCGCCTCTTCAAGAAAGTGCAGCCGCAGGACCGCTATGAGTGGGCGCTGGCAACTCTGGGCAACGCCAAAAAAATGGACCCGCTGGTACTCACCAAGAGCGGGATCATGGTCGGCCTGGGCGAAACCTTTGACGAAGTGGTCGAGGTCATGCGTGATCTGGCCGCCCTGGGTGTGGACATCCTCACCATCGGGCAGTATCTGCAACCGAGCAAGCAGCATCTCCCCATCGAGCGCTACTATCTGCCGGAAGAGTTCGACCGCTTCCAGGAAATCGGCCTGGAAATGGGATTCAAGTGGGTCGAGAGCGGTCCACTGGTCCGCAGCAGCTATCACGCCGAGCAGCAGGTACGTGAACTCTCACGTCTGAACCACATCCACATGCACCACGAACGCACATCGTAAATCCAGGGGCGCAGCGACACTGCGCCCCCCGACCGACCGGCATCAGGAGACGGCTGGATCGTTTTCCAGCTAAATCCTGCACTGCTGGGCTATACCCTCGGCGGTGTACACATACGCCTGTAAATCACCGCTGCTGATGATCTGGTCACAATGCGCATACACACCGGTCACAACCTGCTGAAACTGCTCCACCGGTGGATCATCGTCCAGGATAAACAACCACACCGCCGATGCCCCATCCATCATATCGCGCAGCCGCGTTTCATAATCACCGTACAGGTCTTGTTGCAGCAGACGGAAGGGACGGTCAAAATCCTGTAGATTCCCCATGATCCCCAGTTGGGCGAAGTCGAAGTTATAGTCGTGGAGATAGTAGACCAGCACCCGCTCGTTGAGCCATTCCTGGCTGTGGGTGGTATAGAAGACCACCAGGTCCTCATCACGGACGGATTCATCCAGCACTTGCTCAATCTGTTGAAAAGAGGCCATCGGGATTGAGGCAAGCTGCCCCGGTTGGCGGGTCATAAAAGCTGGCGAAAAATGCTGGTAGAGTCCGGCAACAACCCAGATAGCGATGATAGCGGCACGCATCCAGCGCCATTTGAGATGCACAATGGCGGCGGCCATAATCAGTACCAGCGGCAAAAGCAGCACCATCACATGGCGGATATGGAACAGATAATGGGTCACCTCGTTCGCCAGCAGCGATAGAATCAGCGCCACGATCAACCAGAACCAGACAAAACCGATGCGCCGTCCTCGCAGGGCTACCCCGGCATATCCCAGCAGCGCCAGCAGGAACACAGCCATACCGTTGCTGAAGCCGTCCAGCATGGCTTCGACCGCTCGCACCGGGCCAATATCGCGGTCCAATCCACTTTCGGTCAACACCGCCTGCACAATCATCAGCGTCCAGGGGATATACGACAGACCGGCATAGATGAAAGCCCGGAACACCCGCTCCCGCCGGACAAACAACAGATGATAAAGCCCAAGCGCGGCACACGACATCGCCGCGATATAGTGGGTATACAGCATCGCACTCAACCCAACGGCCAGCAGCGCCCGGTTGCGCGGCGAATTGCACACGGTCACGGTGCGCCAGTACATCCACACGGTGAACGCCGTCACCAGCACATACAGCGTATAGCCGCGTGCCTCATGCAGATAGTGCAGATAAAAGGCGGAGGATGCCAGCATCAGCGCGGCCAGCAGGCCGGTCGTTTTGTTGAACAGATCGGCGGCCATGCGGTAGGTCATGGCGAGCGCCAGCACACCGATCAGCAGCGATAAATGGCGCGTGGCAACCTCAGACCAGCCCGTTAGCGCCCCCATAAAGGCCAGCAGAAAGTAATAGAGCGGCGGCCATGCCGCCCCCTCCGACACCCCCTCAACGATTCGTGGGATCGTGGCCGGTCCATAATGTGCCGCCCGTGATCTGTAGAGTGAGAGTTCCTCGTCCAACCAGTATAAATCGCTGTTGAGATAGATCGCCGCCAGAGCAGCGGCCCCCAACAGCATTGGCACCATCACCATCCAACGACGAGACATGGCATCCCCTGTAACATCGGAACTTTTTGTATTATGCGCGGAACTTCGTAAATTCCAATTGGAAAAGCCGGGGTTTTCCAGTACACTGAGAGTTATGAAACCGTTAAACAGTTCACGAACACCTTTACCCTTCCTCACGCAACCCCTAATTAACAAATCGTCATAACATGTGTTACAATGGAAAAGTTTTAACGAATGATCCATTTATTAAATATATTTACCAGCGATATTCACCTGATATACCGGAGGTGGGGCGACTGACATCTGACTGAGCAACTCTACGGCGCACATGCGCAAAAGCAGTTCCTAAATCATTCGTAGTTCAGAGTTTGCAGGCAGAGGTAAAAGTGATTCAAGAACTTATAAATCGGGCCGATCAACGCGGCTACGTCACGTATGATGATGTCCTTGAATTCATCGAAGAGGAGGGAGACGACGTTCACGCCATCGAAGCAATTGTTTATGAACTTGATGAATTAGGCATCGAACTCCGACAGAATGGTGCCTCCTCCGGTCCAATGGAAATCATGGAAGACACCGAAATCGATTTTGAACCCGAAGAAATGCTCCAGGACCCCAGTATCGGCGACATCAACGCCGTTTCCGCCGATGATCCCGTTGGACTGTATTTCCGCCAGATGGCACAGGAACCCCTTCTCACTGCCGAAGAAGAAATCGACCTCGCCAAACGCATCGAAATCGGCAGACTCGCGCAAGAACGACTCAACCACGCCAGCACCTACGAAAATTACAGCGAAAAATGGATACGGCACATGAAGCGCCTCGTCCGCGATGGACAGGCCGCCAGAGAGCATCTGGGACGTGCCAATACCCGGTTAGTCGTAAGCATCGCCAAACGCTACATGAGCCAGGGTCTTCCCTTCCCCGATCTGATCCAGGAAGGCAATGTGGGCTTGATGCGGGCCGTCGATAAATACGACTACCAGCGCGGCAACCGCTTCAGCACCTACGCCACCTGGTGGATACGTCAGGCGATCACCCGTGCGCTGGCACAGAAGACGCGCACCATCCGCATTCCGCTGCACATGACCGAGCGCATCCGCCAGATGTACCGGACGGCACAATCGCTGGAACAATCGCTGGGACGGCGACCGACACCGGAGGAAATCGCGGAAAAGATGGACCTGCCAGCGGACGCGATACGCGGTATGATGGACGCCAGCCAGCACGCCATTGCGCTGGAGCGCCCGGTCGGCGACGACGGCGACAGCGAATTCGGCGATTTCATCGAAGATCAGGACTCCCCCAGCCCGGTCGAATCGGCCACCCAACATTTACTTGAAGAGACAATCGAAGAAATTTTAAGCGAATTAACCCCCCGCCAGAGCCATATACTGCGTCTGCGCTTCGGTCTTGGTGGTGGGGAACCACACACCCTGGAAGAAATCGCCAACAAATTTGGCCTCAGCCGCGAACGGATTCGCCAGCTTGAGAAAGAGGCCCTGCGCCGCCTGCGGCACCCACGACTGGCGCATAATCTCCGCGATTATCTTGCCTGAACCCGGAAACAGGATGCTTAACCAAAGCGTCCTGTTTTTGTTTACACTTGTCCGGGCAAAATTCGGTTACCATTAACGGTATGACACCACAACAACGTGCCGCTTTGCGAATCGGATTGATAACTTTTGTGCTGACCTCGCTGCTGGTGCTGGTGGTACTGGTCAATTACGATGTGCTGGCTTTCGCCCATATCGGCACCCGTTTCAGCGAAGGCGACCCCGACGGCACCGTCGGCTATGATGGGCAGTTCGTTTACTTCATCGCTCGTGATGGAGCCGGAGCCGTTCCTTACATCGACGGGCCGACACTCCGTTACCAGCGGATTGTCTTCCCGCTGATAGGTCGAGCGCTGGCCCTGGGCAACCCCGATTGGGTCCCCTGGACACTGCTGCTGACCAACATCGTCGCCCACACCGTCGGAGCCGGTTTACTGGCTTACTTGCTGGCTGGCATGGGTGCACCGGCCTGGGGTGCGTTGATTTACAGTCTGTGGATCGGCAACCTGTTCGCCCTGCGCTTCAATCTGACCGAACCGCTGTGCTTCGCCCTGGCCCTGGCGGCCATCATCGCATACCGGGACCGGCGCTACCGCTGGACGATCTTCCTGCTGATTCTCTCCACGCTGACGAAAGAGTTGGGCGCGGTCTTCGCCGCCGGGTTGGCACTGCACGCCGCTGTCACCCGCCGTCAGATTAGCTGGTCCGTGCTGATTTTCGGCGGTCCCGTACTGGCATTTCTGTCATGGTGGGGGGTGATGCGATTGTGGTTGGGAGCGTTCCCCACCCAGTATCCGGCGGCCCATCTCCACATGATTCCACTGGAAGGTATGTTCACCATTCTGGCCGAGGACAGCCCCGTCGAAGACCTGGCTGCCCGCACAGTGCAGTTCGCCCTGGCGCTGATCTTTCTCGGGCTGCCGACGGTGGTCCTGCTGCTGGCGGCGCTGCGCTCGGTGTGGCAGCGGCACACCGTGTTGATGACGACCGCGCTGCTGCTGGGTGGTGCCGGATTCGTGATGGTCATGCCGGATGTAAGCTGGCAGGACCCGGTCGCCGTCTACCGTGTGGGCATGCCGGTAGTCATCGGCGGTATACTGTTCGCAGCCGAAACCGACCCTGGACGGCTGCGACTGCTGGCGACACTCTGGTTCCCGGCGACCATCGTCGCCTTGATGATCCCCGGATTGTGGTTCTAACGCGCATAGACCGCCAGCACCGCCGGGACCGGATCGAGCGACTGCACCACTGCTTCACCGTTCAACACCATCATGGTCGATCCACCGCCGTCCAGATTGAAGGCATTCACCAACCCCATGTCGCTGTTCGCCAGAAAAGCGCTTAGCTCCACCAGCGATTGTCCGATCAGCGGCGTTGCCATCAACAGGACTCGACCCTGCGCGTCCTGACCAACAACCGTCCGCCGGGTAACGCGGGTCGCTTCCGGATTGGTATACACCGATTGACCGTCCAACACCAGCATCGGGAACGCCTGAACCGCCTGCTCCAGCCTCTCACCGGCGTAGGGTTCGCGGGTGTTCGAGCGAACTCGCGGTACCCCATTCTGGACCGCGAACATACCGCCCCGGTCAGTGTAGGCCGCACCGTAGACCACCCCATCGGCCACTAATAATCCAGTGATGCGGTTATCGACATCGAAAAAGTTGGCGTTGACGAACGCGACGGAACCGCTCAACTGCTCCGTCCAGCGCTGGGTGTTCAATAAATTACCCGGCTGATAATGAGTACGGAATACATAGCGTGCCGGATCGAAGCGCACCACCACCAGTTGCGACAGGGGGTTGTCGCCATAAGTGCGACGTTCCAGACCGGGTGCAATTGGGTTCCATCCGGAGTCGGGCGTGGAGGTGACGATGATGGCGGTCGCCACAGCCTGCACCGCTGTCGAATCAAGCGGCGGCGCGGTGGTTCTGAGGCTGCATCCGGCCAGCAGAAGCAGACCGAGGAAGACAAAACCGCATCTTGATTTGCAGGCAAAATCCATGCTATACTTCCTCTACTTTGACGGGCGCGTAGCTCAGCTGGTTAGAGCGCACGGTTCACATCCGTGAGGTCAGGGGTTCAAGTCCCTTCGCGCCCACAATCTAAAAGCAAGGCGACCGTTGGGTCGTCTTTTTTGTTGGGTGTGAGGTTCTTCGAGCAGCAAATCCCACGCTTCATGCCAGATATGAGCGCGATCCGGATATGACGCTCCCAATTATATGCGCCGAAGTACCATCAGCACAAAACGTGGCAGCCGGCTCATGCGCCGGATGCGCCAGGGCTGCAAATACAGCCGGTAAAGCCACTCAATCCCGGCCTGCTGCATCCACAGCGGCGCACGCGGAATCACCCCAGCGATAAAATCGAAGGTGCCGCCCACACCCATCGCCACCGCCACATCGAGGCGCGGCAAATTGCGGGCAATCCATTTATCCTGGTTGGGTGCGCCATAAGCGACAAATACGATGTCGGCTCCGCTGGCGTTCACCCGATCCACAATGGCATCTTCCTCCTCAGGGGACGGGCTGCCGCCGTAGGTACCAACAATCTGCAAACCGGGATAGCGCTCAGTCAGAACGGCGGCGGCTCTGTCGGCCACACCGGGAGCCGCCCCCAGCAAAAACAGCGTCCACCCGGACTGCGCTGCGCGTTCCGCGATAATGGGTACGCCGTCACTGCCGGTGACGCGCTGCGGCAGCGGAGTCCCGGCTCGGCGGGCCGCCCACAACAGACCGACCCCATCGGGGATGCAGATATGCGCCCGCTGTAAGATGTTGTAGAAATTGGGATCGCGGCGGGCCGTCATGATGAATTCGGGGTTGGTGGTACAGATTTGGTGCGGCTGGCGTGATTCAATCCAATGGCCGATGGTCGCCAGGAGTTCCGGGTAGGTGATAGCATCCACCGGGATGTCGAGAACGCGAATCCGCTCCCAGGTGCGCCAATCATCTGCGACATCGCTAAGCTTCACTGCTGCGCCCCCATCATCCTTCACGAGTAACTCACGCGCCGCTTGCAGCACATCATCGGGCGTGACCAATCGCATACAGGTCCGCGCCGGACACCCCTCGCGCAAACCCACACCATGACCGACATAACTGCATGGACTGCACAACACACCGCTGCGTACCACTGCTGTTGGAGCCGCCGACCAGGGCCGCCAGGCATCATGATTCGACGGGCCAAAAATCGCCACCGCCGGTGTCCCTGCCGCAGACGCCAGATGCATCACCCCGCTGTCGGCACCGATGAACAGATCGGCCTGCCGGATGACACCGACAAGCTCAGCCAACGTCGTCTGCCCGGTCAGGTCCAGCGGCGGCTGATCCATCGCATCCCGCACCTGCTCACCGTCATCGTTGGGACCGCCGACCAGCACAATCTGCGCGTCGTACTCTGCCTGGAGCGCCGCCGCCACCGCCGCAAACTTCGCCGGTTCCCAACGACGCGCCCGGCTGTAACCACCGCTGCCAGCGTGGATCACCACCGTTGGCCGGTGGACCGGCACCAGCGCCGACTCCGCGACGGCCACCTGGGGCGGTCGCCAGGACGAATCCGCCCCCAGCAGCGCCACCAGATCGAGCCAGTATTGCGCCTGATGCCGCTGGCCGAAGCCACCATCGGGGATGCTGTCGGTCAGGAACCAGCCGTTACCGTTTTGCAGGCCAATTCGCAGACCGGCACGGGTCGCCAACGCGATCAGGGCGAATTTGAGCGTACCGAGCCTGAGCGTAAAATGGTGGAAATAGACAACCGTATCATAGCGACCGAGCGCGAAAATCCACCGCAGATTGGCCGGCCTGAAGAACGCTTTCGAGCTATTGAACTGCTGCCGGTCGAAGGGGATGATCGCGTCTACCAGCACTGGATCGACCACACGAGCGGCGTGGGTGCTGGTCAACAGGGCGATGTGGGCGTCTGGTTGGGCCTCACGCAAGGCAGCCAGCCCCGGTGTTCCCGTGACCATATCACCGATGTCGGCCAGTTGCACGACCAGAATCCGGCGGGTCATCGGGCCGTCACAACCGGCTGGTAGTAAGCGTCCATATGCCACTGTACCTCGCTGAAGCCAACATCCCGCAGCATTCTGTTCAATTCAGCGCGGCGCAGAGCGCGGTAGCGGGTCTCTCGGTGGACGGTCGTCCATTCCGGGGTGTCGCGCAGCAAGATGAAATGATGGACAGTGTACAGATTATCCATCCATTCCCACACCTGGAAGACGGCGCGAAACGGTTCATTCAGCACACGCACCGGCGTCGTCTGGGGTTTTTCCAGCAGCAGCGCATCGTAATCGCGGATGCTGAGGAGCAGCAAGCCATCGGGGTTCAATTTGCGCCGCATACTCGCCAGCGCCAATGCCAGATCGTCATCGGTGAGCAAATGCGGCAGTGCGTTATCACAGGCGATGACCACATCGTAAGTCGAGTCGCCGTCCAGGTGGCGAAAATCAGCCATCCCGAAGGTCAGGTCAGCGCTGAGCCGCTGCGCTTCCCGTTTGGCACGCGCTACCGCGTCCGCGCTCAAATCGGTCGCATGGACCTGATAACCGCGCAGCGCCATCCCAATCGCCTGTGTGCCGATGCCACAGGCGCAGTCGTATACCGTCGCAGCTCCGACCATCTGCGACTGAATCAGCGCATCCAGCATCTCAGCCTGACGGACGACCGATGCATCCCAATCGGCAAAAATGAGATGGTAATCCTCGGCCAGTTGATCGTAAAACCGCTGCACACTCATGCTATTGTTGAACCATCGCTTCAAGTGCCTTTTTCCCAGCGCGGTCCCAGGTAAACTGCCGCGCCTGTTCATAGCCTACCTGCCGCAGTCGTTCACGGACCGCCGGTTCCTGGTCCAGTCGGACCATAGCCCCGGCAATAGCGTCTACATCGGTCGGATCGACCAGCAGCGCCGCGTCGCCCGCCAGTTCCGGCAGACTGGATGTGGTGCTGGTGATGACAGGTGTGCCACAGTGCATGGCTTCGATCACCGGAAAGCCAAAACCTTCATATAGTGTAGCGAAAACCAGACCCAGCGCACCAGCATAGAGCGCACCTTTCTGATCCTCGTCCACGTAGCCGGGCAGCATCACCCCATCTACACCCTCGACCCAGGCCGGATCATAGCGCCAGCCGCGTCCACCGGCCAGCACCAGCGCCGCCGGGTCCGTGACCGATTCGCGGTAACGGGCATAGGCAGCCACAATGCGGGCGATATTCTTGCGCGGATGCAATGTACCCAGGAACAGGAAATAGCGCGGCGGCAGGTTGTCCAACGGCCTGACGGATGGCACGTCCACACCGGGATACACTACCCGGATTTTGTCCGCCGGTGTGCCGTAGAAGCGTGTGAGATCGTCGGCGGTAGCCTGACTATCCGCCAGGACCACCGACGCCCTGGCGGCGCTGTAGCGCGTTGTCCAGTCGGCATACAGGCGGCTCAACGGTGTATGGGCCTGCGGGAAATGACGGTAGCCGAGATCGTGAACCGTGACCACCGCCCGACCGGGGAAGGCAACTGGCAGCGTGTGCGCCGGGACAAAGGTCACATCCGGACGATCCTGCCAGATGGCGGCAGCAAAGCGCACATGTGTCCAGGCACGCCGGAAAGGGATGATCCGGTAGATAACGTTTTCGGCGTTTGGGAACAAATCACCGGGTGGCGAATCGCGGAAGTAAAGCATGATGGTGTCGTCCTGATCCTGGCGGATGATGGCGCGGATCAACTCAAGGGCGTAGCGTTCGGTGCCGGTAATGCGGGCGACAGTGGTGCGGCTGGCGTCGATGGCGATGTACATCAGGCACGGCGAGCCACAAGCGGCAGCAGAAAAACCACCAGGAGGGCCACCAGAATCGCCGGACTGGCATCCCGGATAACATCCGTCATCTCCTGGCCGAGTGCCTCGGTTGTCAGCGCCAGACCGGCCAACCCGGCCACGATCAGCACTGCCCCGGTCATGAACTGGTGACGGCTCAATGGTGGTGCCAGCACGGCACTGGCTGCCAGCGCCAATCCCACTCCGGTCAGCAAAAGCGGCCAGCCATCAGCCCCCGGCACATCCGACTGTGCCAAATATACCAGCAAACCACTGTTTAACAGCAGTGCCAGCCCACCAAACAACGCCCCCTGCGCCCAACGCCCGGTCGTCAGCCAGTAACCCAGCAGCGACAGCCCGGAAGCCGCAGCCACACTGGTCGCCAGCGCCGTCCACGTCACCGTCGCTGAGGTCAACGCGAAAGTCAGCCAGGCCCCACCAAAAATCAGCAGCAGTGCCGGGACAACCGACGCCAGATAACCGCGCTGCAAGATCAGCATCGGCGGATGGGTAAACACATAAGCCGACTGCGCCTGCTCCGCCTGCTCGCGGGCGATCTGTTCCGCTTCGATGGCCTCGGCTTCGGCTTCCAGACGCTGCAATTCGGCTTCTTCCAACGCTTCCTGTTCGGCCAGCGCATCACTCAAGGACGCCACCGAAGCCAGCGCCGAGTCGATGTCGAAATCACTGTCGGTCAGTTCTTCTTGTGGATTACGTTCGTCGCTCATGCCGGTTATTCTGCCACAAAACGGGGGTTGCGACAATTTCGTGGATATTTTATACTGCAATTTACGCGGCGACGTAGCCAAGTGGTAAGGCAGAGCTCTGCAAAAGCTCCATTCACCGGTTCGAATCCGGTCGTCGCCT
>CAYQJO010000031.1:0-27250 GCA_964417785.1 uncultured Anaerolineaceae bacterium
GCGTGGTTCATTCAGAATTTCACCTGCAATCCCCGTGACAACTGCTCCCATGATTGCGATATTCGTGTAATCCGGACGAACGTTGCGCCGGAAAATGGACCATGCGGCGTGGCCTAATGCCGTTGTGACATCTGTCACCAAATCGTCGGTTAGCTTGTCCCGGTGTTCGATCAAGATGTGACATAACATAGCACCGAGAAAATCTGCCCAGTTCCAGTCGGGTGGAGCCATCTTGTCCAGCGGCTCTTCATAGAGCCAGGACCATATACCATAGGTGCGGTTGGTCGGGTTTTGGTCTTGCAGGCTGAGGATGCGTTGGATGATGCTGGTGGCTCGCTCAATGTCGGTGTTGGCAATCAGCAAAACCAGCGCATATTCGAGTGAATCGCGGGTGGGATGCACCCATTCACCCGGCGGTAACTGACTGTGATAACCCGGTCCACTCCAATTGACACCGGTCAGCGCGAGTTTAGCGCTGTATCGTTTGTCAGCGTCTTCGAGATACGCCTCTATGGTTGTGTCCATAATTTTCCTCCTTGTTACGCTGCTCAGATGAATGTCGTGACCAGTCCCAGCAGGATTCCACCGGCCATCACACTACCAAGTTGACCCGCAGTGTTGGCACCCATCGCGTGCATCAGGATAAAGTTTTCGTAATCTTCTTCCTGTGCCACCTGTGCTGCCAGACGTCCAGCCATCGGGAACGCGCTGATACCGGCAGCGCCAATCAAGGGGTTGATCTTACCACCGCTGAGTCGCGACATAAATTTGCCGAACATCAAACCGGCTGCTGTGTCCAGAATAAAAGCCAGCAGGCCCAGCAGCAAGATCAGCACAGTATCGCCATTGAGAAAGTCTTCACCGACCATTGTGGAACCGACAGCTAATCCTAAAAACAGCGTAGCAACGTTGATAATCTCATTCTGGGCGGACTTGTTTAATCGTTCGACCACCTTACTTTCACGGAGCAAATTACCCAGCATCAACATGCTGATAAGCGGCGTGGCCTTCGGTACGAGGATGCCGACGATGACAGTCACACACACAGGGAATAGCACCAGCGCCCGACGAGAGACGGGACGCGGCGAGTAATCCATGCGGATCAGACGTTCTTCGCGTGTGGTCAGGATCCGCATGACCGGCGGTTGAATGATCGGAATTAGGCTCATATAGGAATAAGCGGCAACTGCGATGGGAGCCAGTAAGTTGGGTGCAAGCTGACCGGCGACAACAATTGACGTCGGACCATCAATTGCACCGATAACGCCAATGGACGCCGCTTCGTTAAGCGGGAATCCCAACAGAGTCGCGAGCAGCAGCGTGCCGAAGATACCAAATTGTCCAGCAGCACCCAGCAGCACCATACGTGGCATTGCCAGGAGTGGGCTGAAATCGAGCATCGCTCCAACCCCAACGAAGATGAGCAGCGGGAACAACTCATTTTCGATACCGGCGTTGTACAGCACACCAAGGAGACCGTCCTCGCCGGTCATCCCTGTAGCCGGTATGTTGGCGACCACACAGCCGAAACCGATGGGCAAGAGCAGTACAGGTTCATACTCCTTGATGACGGCCAATGCTATCAACACTGCACCAACGCCAATCATGATGATGTTTTCGATTGTCAGATTGGTGATGCCCTGCGTAAGCTCAGTAATGATCTCGCTGAAATCCATGTAATGCGCCTTATTCGAAGACCATCAGTACGTCGCCATGATTGACCTGCTGGCCGGTCGCCACTGTGATTTCGGCAATCGTGCCATTGCGATTGGCACGGATAATGTTCTTCATCTTCATGGCTTCAAGCGTGCAGAGCGGTTGACCGGCTTCAACCGTATCACCATTGTGTACTGAGACTGATTCAATTACTCCGGGAATGGGTGCAACAACAGATTTGCCGCTACCATTTTGTGCTGCTGTTTGCTGCGATGCAGGTGTAGAAATACGAGCCACCGGTGCGGCGGCCAATGCTACCGATACTTCTTCGGGCCATACTTCATAGCGCACACCCGACACAAAGGCAGCAACGGGTCGCGCACGAATATCCTCTATTTCAACATCGAAGGTATCGCCCTCAACTGTCACTCGAAACTTCATCGTGGTCCTCGCTGCTGTAGTTGATTCTGTCGCATCACCGCCTGCCACGCACTGATAATCGCCGTCGGTGGCGGCGGCGGAATATTAGGTTGTTGTTCATCCTGTGCCTGGAGCTCCAGCGCTGCCGCAACCGCAATTGCGGCAGCGCGTCGCTGCCTGCTGTTATCGACCTCTGGCTCTTTGACCGGAGTGGTGTACCGGACGAGTAATAACATCAAGAGCCAGATCAACATGATGGCACCAAAAACCAGACTCATTCCGGCGATGGTGACAAGTATTGCATCGCTCATCGGTTTGATCCTTTACAACGGCATATTCCCGTGTTTGCGTGGGGGATTGGACGAATATTTGTCTCTCAGTGCGGAAAGCGCCGCAATGATTTTGGGGCGAGTCTCACGCGGTTCAATCACATCGTCAATGTAACCGGCATGTGCAGCGCGATAGGGATTGTTGAAATGCTTGCGATACTCTTCGGTGAGTCGTTTGCGCTCCTGATCCGGGTCGTCTGCTTCTGCTATCTCCTTGCGATAGGCAATGTTGACTGCACCTTCCGGCCCCATGACCGCGATTTCAGCACTCGGCCAGGCATAGTTTATGTCTGTACCAAGATATTTGCTGCTCATAACTACATAAGCGCCACCGTAGGCCTTGCGAGTGATGATGCTGATTTTGGGTACAGTCGACTCGCTGTAGGCGTATAACACTTTGGCTCCATGCCGGATGACACCGCCATGCTCCTGTCCCACTCCGGGCAGGAATCCTGGCGAATCCACGAATGTGACTACCGGGAGATTAAAACAATCACACATGCGGACAAAGCGGGCGATTTTGTCGCTGGCATCAATGTCGATCACACCAGCCATTACCCCCGGTTCCTGTGCAACGATTCCTACCGGGAAGCCACCAATACGCGCCAGCCCAATGATGGCGTTCTGGGCGAAATCGGGCTGCAATTCCAGCAGACTGTCATGGTCGCACACGCGCTCAATAACCTCGTGCATGGCATAGGGTGTGGCAGAGTCTAATGGTACGATGCCGTTTAATTCATTGTCCATCCGGGCTGGATCGTCCTGTGGGTGCATGAAGGGTGGGTTTTCAACGTTGTTCGAGGGCAGGTAACTGAGAACCTTGCGGCAGAGTAGCAACGATTCACGTTCATCGACACCGAGGAGATGTGCCGTTCCGCTGACCCGCATATGAACCTCCGGACCACCCAGGTTGTTTGCGTCAACCTGTTCGCCGGTGACGGTTCGGATGACATCGGGGCCGGTGATAAACATAAACGAGGTGTTCTCAGACATGATGACAAAATCGGTCAGGGCAGGTGAATAAGCTGCACCGCCAGCACATGGGCCAAGCATCACACTAATCTGGGGAATCACACCTGAATACTGGGCATTCCGCCGGAAAATCTCGGCATATGCCGCCAAGCTTTTGATTCCTTCCTGTATTCGTGCACCACCAGAGTCGATCAGCCCCACGATTGGTACACCATTCCGCATGGCGAGGTCCATCACGCGGCAGATTTTGTGGCTTTGCATCTGGCTGAGCGTTCCGCCATAAACGGTAAAATCCTGCGCATATACATACACGGTCCGGCCATCAATCTGACCGTAGCCAGTTACAACCCCTTCACCCAGGTATTCCTGGTCCAGGGTACCCATTTCGTTCCCCTGATGTGTGATAAAAGGTTCAAGTTCATTGAATGAGTCTGGGTCCAGCAGGATTTCAAGCCGTTCACGGGCAGTCAGCTTACCTTTTTGATGCTGTCGAGCGACACGTTGATCTCCGCCACCCTGCCGTGCCTGCTCACGTAAGTTACGCAATTCGAGAATTCGAGGATCTTCAGGCATAAATGACCTTTGAATATCTTAAGTCTCTCTATTTTAAAGCAGTTCTAACGATTGACCAGTGACTTCCCTCACATTAGGTTATCCATTTCTTGCGAAAAGGTTCCTACATGATTTAGGATACAGCGAAGAAGGGAGCAGAAACCATGTTAATCAAATCAACAGACACCGGTGGTCCCGGTGAATTTGCGCGGGTGGATGCGATGAGTGCTGGTTGGGAGTATCTCAACATGTCGGCCTATCGCATGAGTAAGGGAGATACCTACAGCGGGAACACCGGCGATCACGAAAATGTGATTGTTATACTGAGTGGACAATGCGCTATTGAAACCAGCGATGGAAGCTTTGACAGGATAGGGCGGCGTCCAGATGTATTCAGCGGCATGCCGTATGCGCTGTATCTGTCACGCCACAAGGATTTTGAAATCACGGCTCTGGTTGATGATCTGGAATTCGCGTCGTGCTGGGTGCCAACGGACGAGGACCATCCCACGCAACTGATAACACCTGACATGAGCAACATCGAGATTCGTGGCGGGGGTAATGCAACCCGACAGATCAACGGCATTATCCCGCCGGGCTTTGATTGCCACCGGATCGTATGCGTTGAGGTGTATACACCTTCGGGCAACTGGTCCAGCTATCCACCGCATAAGCACGATATACACCGGGTTGATGATGACGGTAACGTCATTGAGGCTGATCTTGAGGAAATCTACTTCTACAAGATCGACAATCCGAACGGCTATGCCTATCAGCGTGTATACAATGATGATCGCAGCATTGACGGCTTGATGATGGCGCAGAATCATGATGCGGTGCTTGTACCGGAAGGTTATCACCCGGTTGTCAGCGCACATGGCTACACAACATACTATTTGAATTTTCTGGCAGGTTCGGCACAATCGCTGGCAAACAGCGATGATCCCGATTATGCGTGGGTCAAAAGCACCTGGACGCAGCAGGACCCACGTCTGCCGCTGGTGCATCATGGAATGGAGCCGCGAAAAAGATGAAGACACAACGGTTAACGATGGCTCAGGCATTGATTCTGTATCTCTCCCGGCAATATGTCAGCAGAGACGGGCAGGAGAACCCGTTTTTCGCTGGTGTTTGGGGTATATTCGGTCACGGTAATGTCGCCGGGGTAGGACAGGCATTGCAGCAATATGCCTCCGAAATCCGGTACTATCAGAGCCGCAATGAGCAGGCGCAGGTCCACGCTGCCGTCGCATATGCCAAGCATAAGAACCGGATGCAGACTTTCGCCTGCACATCGTCTATCGGGCCTGGTGCTACGAATATGATCACCGGCGCAGCCCTGGCGACGGTCAATCGGATTCCGGTGCTGCTGCTGCCGGGTGACATCTTTGCGGAGCGGCTTCAGGCTCCAGTGTTGCAACAATTGGAGAGTGAACACACACTCGACATTGGCGTTAACGACGCCTTCAGGCCCGTATCGCGCTTCTGGGATCGTATCTATCGTCCTGAACAGTTGATTCCGGCTTTAGCCGAGGCAATGCGCGTTCTGACGTCGCCATCCGATACAGGTGCAGTGACACTCGCATTACCACAAGACACGCAAACTGAAGCCTATGATTATCCGTCGCATATGTTTGATAAGCGAGTCTGGCATATTCCACGCAACCGTCCGGATAGCACGTTGCTGCAACAGGCCGCTGAATGGATCAAGAACAGTAAGCAACCGATGATTATTGCCGGTGGTGGCGTTCATTACAGCGATGCAACCGTCGTTCTAAAGCGGTTTGTTGACCAAACGGGCATTCCAGTAGGTGAAACTCAGGCAGGGAAGGGGGCTTTGCCATATAATCACCCGCTCAATCTGGGTGCGATTGGCGCAACCGGCACTGAGGGCGCAAATGTTATCGCTCATGATTCGGACCTTATTATTGGAATTGGCACGCGGTATAGCGATTTCACCAGCGCCTCGAAAACAGCATTTCAGCATGACAGCGTGCGATTTATCAATATCAATGTGCTGGAATTCGATGCCTATAAACACAGCGCTATGCCACTCGTCGGTGATGCCAAAGTTACGCTTGAGGAACTGGCGGCAGTTCTGACCGATTACCGGGTTGAAGATGTTTATCGGTTGCGGTGTCAGGATCTCAATGAGGCATGGGATGCTGAAGTCCATCGCATTTATAACCTGGAGCATGATCCCATGCTCAGCCAGGGTGAAGTCATTGGTATGGTCAATACCTACAGCCGTCCGCAAGATGTGGTCTTGTGTGCGGCTGGTAGTCTTCCTGGCGATCTACATAAGCTGTGGCGGACTCGTGATCCGCGTGGCTACCATCTGGAATACGGTTATTCGTGCATGGGGTACGAGATCGCCGGTGGACTGGGCGTGAAGATGGCCGATCCGGACCGGGAAGTTTACGTCATGGTCGGTGATGGTTCATATTTGATGATGAACAGTGAAATCGTCACGATGGTCCAGGAGGGGATTCGCGTAATTATCATCGTGTTGGATAATCACGGGTTCGCCAGCATCGGTGGATTGAGCAAGAGTGTTGGCAGTGACGGATTTGGCACGAAGTATCGTTACAGGAGCGAGAGTCAACACATTGACGGTGATACACTGCCGGTTGACTACGCCCAAAACTGTGCCAGTCTGGGCGCACACGTCATTCGCGCCGATTCACGAGAAGCGTTTATTCAGGCACTGGAAGAAGCTAAAACCATTGAGAATCGACCTGTGTGCATCGTAATGGAAGTGGATCGTCGCCAGCGTGTTGGTGGATACGAATCCTGGTGGGATGTCGCGGTTGCCGAAGTCAGCGAAAACCCCGATGTGCAGGAAGCGCGAGAACAATACGAGCGCGACAAAGAGCGCGAACGCCATTATTTGTAGGTTTCTATGTTGGGCCGCACGTTAAACGTGCGGCCCAACATGCTTTAAAATTACTCATGATAAGCAGGATTATCACCGACTAATTGCATTTTGGACGCATCAACATCTAAAATGCGGTTATGGTACGGATCGAAGTGGAAGTGGCCGCCGGCCTTGGAGAAATTGCGCAAGCTGAGTTGTTGCAGCAATGCATCGAGTCCCACCTCATCACACAACGTGCAGCTATCCAGTTTGACTACAGCGCTGACATAAACTCATTGCACCGGCTCCGCGTTCCTATAGCAGCTTATCGTGTGGAATACTTTGATGTGCCACGACCGCGTGCATTGTTGGGCCATGAGCATTTCACTCGGTTGCTGAATGCGATCAATGATCTGGATGATTTTCATCACTATCAAACGCTTCACGTCAGCGCTGCCGGTTCGGAGTCCTCTGTCATGATCCGGTTCAAGCAAGAACTCGCAGATCACACCGGCCTCCACATCGGCAAAGATGCTGGCGACCTTATGCTACGCCTTCGACGTAATCGCCCTGGCTGGGACGTTCTGATTCGACTGACACCCCGCCCACTGGTTACACGCCACTGGCGGGTATGTGATTTGCAGGGCGCATTGAACGCGGGTGCAGCTTACGCGATGGTACTACTCACTGACCCTACCCCAGACGATATCTACTGTAACCTTGCCACCGGGTCCGGCACCCTACTCATTGAGCGAGCCGCATGGGGGCCTTCACGATCCCTCGTCGGTGTGGACCACGCCAATCACTCGTGCGCACAAGTCAATCTCGCTGCTGCCAAATGCGCGGCCACATGCATATCAGGTGATCTGCGCCAAGTGCCACTGGCGGATAATAGCGTCTCTGTGATCGTAGCCGACCTTCCCTTTGGACAATTGACCGGCTCACATGATGTTAATCAAGCACTGTATCCTGTGGCACTACGCGAGGCCGCTCGAATCGCTATGTCGAACGCCCGTGCGGTCATCATCACCCATGAAATCCGCTTGATGGAGGAGACACTGAAAACTCATCGTCATTTGTGGAAAGTCAACAAGACCCTGAAGGTCGATCTACGTGGGATCAATCCGCGCATTTATGTTTTGCAGCGAGTACCGTATGCACCCTAAATTGCTTTTCGTCACCCTGTTTCTTGTTCTGGTGTCCTGTACATCACAACCAGAGTCCACCGAGTATATTATCCGTCTACAGGTCGATGGCAGCGAATATGCCTACCGCAATGCTGAGCCTCTGACGGTTGGTCAGTTTCTGGATGAGATTAACATTGAACTCGGTCCATTGGATCGTGTGAACCCGGAGACCTATACACAGGTCTTTGATGACATACTTATCACGGTCACACGGGTGCAGGAAGATGAATACTGTGAAGATGTTGAAGTCCCCTATCGTACCGAAACGGTTCTTGTTGAGGGTGTTCCACCGGGCGAAGAGCGCCGCGGTCAGACAGGTGAAAGCGGTGTTGAGCAGGTTTGCTACCGGGTTGAAATCATCAACGGCATTCGCGGTCAACCAGTTCAGACCAGCCGCATTGTCACAAAAGCTCCCGTAAATGAAATTATCTATGTCGGCCCCTCAGAGGAAACCGAACCGATACCAATCAACGGTACGCTGGCCTATATCAACAATCAGAATGCATGGTTCATGCGCGACAGCAGTACCACCAAACGCCCAATTACCGTTACTGGTGACCTCGATGCACGGGTGTTCAGCCTGGAACCATCCGGGCGCAAACTGCTGATCGCCCGTAACACTGAAACCAACAACACATTTGGTAATCAACTATGGTTTATCAATGACATCACCGAGCAGGAGCCAGACGTGGTTGAGCTAACACCGCGCAATGTGCTGTATGCCGACTGGGTACCAGACCGTAGCAACACCATCAGCTACGCAACCGGCGAAGCGCGACAGGCCCCACCTGGATGGAAAGCCAACAATGACCTCACCATCATGCGCATTGATCCAGAAACGGGCGATCATATCGATATTGAGGAAATCCTCGATGGATCATCAGGTGGTGGGTTGTATGGATGGTGGGGAACACCCTACAAATGGTCGCCTGATGGTAGCCAGCTTGCCTGGATCCGCGCCGATTCGGTTGGACTTGTCAATCTGACTGATAACACACTGGGTCCTGCCTTGCTCACCTTTCCAGTGTTGACCACTTTGCAGGATTGGTCCTGGCGCACGACGATTTCATGGTCCGGTGACTCAAGTCTGATTGCCGCAACGGTTCATGGCGCATCTGTTGGCGCAGAACTGCCAGAGAACAGTCCGGTTTTTGATATTACAGTTGCAGCGACGGATGGATCATTCAGTGCCAACCTTGTCAACCGAGCCGGCATCTGGTCTACACCGCGTTTTTCACCAGAGATTATCCGCAACGACTCTCAGTTCACGCAGGGACACATCGCCTATCTGAAAGCCCGCGACTGGGACGAGAGTATACGTGGTGATTACGATCTGGTTGTCGCTGATCGTGACGGTAGCAATGCTCGTGTGATCTTTCCTCAGTCGAGCAACCAGCCCGGATTAAGTGCGCAGCAGTTTGCTCAGGATTTCACTTGGAGTCCTGATGGTCGGCAGATTGCCTTCATCTATCTAGGCAATCTGTGGGTAATCGACGTGGAAACCGAGGTTGCCCATCAACTTACACAGGACGGTGGGGCTTCAAAGCCCGTTTGGACCCGATGACTCGACAACCGATCATCTTTGCATGTGCAGTTATTGCGCTGATTGGCAGTGTAGTTGGCGTCTTTGCCACTATGCAGCAGCGTGATTACATGCTGAGGGGTTATGTCAATCCGACACAAAGTGCTGACCTGCCCTTTCGCATCGACCGGCGTGGGGTCAATGTCGAGTTGACGCAGTATGGTGAGCCAGAGCTTCGTCAACACCTTGACTGGATGGTCGAGGCCCACGTCACATGGCTGCGTCAGGAGGTACGATGGGATGAAATCGAACCCGAGTCAAGTGGATATGTTTGGTCAAATTGGGATCGGATCTTTCGGGTACTGGACGATTACCCAAAATTACAGTTGATTGCAGTTCTGAAAAACTCACCGCAATGGGCCAGACAATCAGGCACCAAAACCGCCCCACCCGATGATCCCAACCAGTTTGCGAAATTCGCCTTTGAATTCGCATCACGCTACAGGGTCGCCGCTTATCAAATCTGGGACGAACCCAATATCACGATTGGTTGGGGCAACACAGAACCGCGCTCTTCAGATTACGCTGCCCTGCTCCAGGCCGCATCACAGGCGATCCGTTCGGCGGACTCCGAAGCAATGCTGCTTGCTGCCGGACTTGCGCCAACCACCGAGACCGGGCCGGACAATCTCAGTGACCTCATCTATTTGCGCCAACTCTATGTTTTGGGAGCAGATCAATATGTTGACGGCTTTGCAGCAAAACCCTTCGGCTTTGATAGTTCACCCTTATACCGGGATGTAGACAGCGCCATTCTGAATTTCTCGCGTGTTGTCGCGCTGCGCGAGATCATGGTCGAACACAATGATGGAGATCGCCCGCTCTGGATCAGTGCATGGGGCTGGAACAGCCTACCGGCTGACTGGCGTGGTAACGAGTCCATCTGGGGACAGGTGACGCAAGCTGACCAGATCATGTACACCCGTCAGGCCATTGACCGGGCCGAACGTGAATGGCCCTGGCTTGGTGGTATGGTTCTGCATCACTGGCAGCCGAATGTCCCTCAAGATGATCCCCAATGGGGCTTTTCCATTATATCTGCGAATGGGACACCAGGGCCGTTGTGGACCATGCTGGTCGATTATCCACCGCCTGATCACCCCACCAACGGCCTGTATCCACCTCGCAACACCCATGCGACCTACAGCGGGACCTGGATTTTCAGTGATTTTGGGGCCGATATGGGCTGGACTCAGGATAGCCGACTAACCTTCTCCTTCTCCGGTCAAGAAATCGCCTTGCTCTTGCGTGAAGACGATTATACCGCTTATCTCTACCCGACAATTGACGGTCAACTGCCCGACGCTCTGCCCTATGACGCCAATGGAAACAGTTATATCTTGCTGCGCAGCGGCACTTTACAACCCAGTCAGCGGCTGGTTTTACTTGATAGCAATCTGGCTGTTCCATCGCATACGCTTTTGGTCGTCACCGATGAACTAATCCCCGATGAATCAATTAACCGCTGGCCGCTGGTTGGCTATGCGGTCAGTGGTGGCGATCTGAGTCAACCCTACATAAATCAACTGATGGTTGCCTGGATGGCTGTGGCGATGTCAACCCTGGCAGTTGCCGTCAGTTACTACATATGGCAGCCGACCGGTCTGAAACGTTACTGGTTGTCTATTAGCAATGCTGGTCAAATTATACTGGCATGGTCTAGCGCTATCTGCTTGATGGGCGGGATGATGTTGACCTGGGGAGATGGTATTCCGTCACTGTTCCGCCGGGAACCCGTACAAATTGGCCTATCGATCCTGACTGCTGGCATCATCTACATCAACGAATATGGCATCATCCCGACTCTTCTGGCCGCAGTCGTGCTGTTCGTCATTATCTATCAACGGCTGGAATTAGGATTCATGCTGACGGTATTCTGGGTGCCGTTTTTTCTTTTTCCGGTCGAACTCTACCATTTCGCGTTTCCGATTGCGGAAATCGTTTTCTGGATCACCTTTGCAGCATGGATGCTCAAACTACCGACCAGCATTCGACCAATCCACGTCAATAGTCTCGACATCCTGGTTATGCTGTGGATGCTCATGTCGGTGGTCAGTCTTGCATGGGTGGATTATCGCGACATTGCTATCACCGAAGTCCGCAGCCTTTTTCTACAACCCACACTCTTTTACCTGATGCTGCGGACGACGCCATATTCGCAAAGACGCCTCGTCGATACCTTGATTGTCGCTGGTTTCGTGGTTGCCGCCCTCGGCATCGTCATGTGGCTACTCGGCGACGCGATCATCACGGCTGAACAAAGAACCCGCCGATTGGCCGGTGTCTATGGATCACCGAACAACGTGGGGTTGTTTCTCGGACGCTGTATTCCGTTTGCACTGGCATCCGCTCTTCTGAGTGATCAGTTTCGACGACATGCCACCATTGTTGCCCTGATTACCATGTTTGTGGCCGTTTTGCTCACTCAAAGTGCCGGTGCTTTGTTCATTGGTGTACCAGCCGGCATTGTGACGGTCCTGGTGCTGGTCTATAGACGTCGCGCTATGATACTGGTTGCCGGATTGGCCGCTCTGTTCCTGGTAGGACTGCTGATTGCCTCCACTTCACCCCGCTTCGACCGACTCCTGTCTCTGGATGAAGGCACTAATTTCTATCGCATTCGGGTATGGCAAAGCGCGTGGAGCATGATATCCCATCATCCGGTTACCGGCCTCGGACCAGATCAGTTCCTAAACGCTTATCGGGGTGAATACATGCTGCCCGATGCCTGGGAGGAGCCGGAATTGTCTCACCCCCACAACATACTGCTCGACAACTGGCTTCGGCTCGGTCTGCCGGGATTACTTATCATCGGGTTGACGCAGCTTGCGTTCTGGCGACGCTGGTATGGTTATCATACCAAAATCCCTGTGATCGCGATTGGAGTAGCCGGGAGTATGATGAATTTGCTGGCACACGGTCTGGTGGATAACAGCATCTACGTGCTGGACCTTGTTTATATCTACGTGCTGCTTTTAGCACTTGTAGCAGCGAACGCCCGTGCTATTGACGATGATACCCCAATGATGGTGTAATGAACCTAAAATGTCCTCCGGAGTCTCGATGAAAGCCACAGTCAACAAGGTACGAATTGAAGTCATCGAAGCGGATATTCTGGACTTAGCTGTTGATGTAGTGGTTGTTGTCACCGACCCTAATCTTACGGTGGATGAGTCTTTGCATCAGATTGCTGGCCCAACCTTGCTTGAACATACCGCTCAGATTGGTTGGTGCGAGGTCGGTTCCGCCGTTATTACACCAGCAGGTAACCTACCGAAAGCAACTCATGTGATCCACGCTGTCGGGCCACGCTGGGGTGAAGGCAGCGAGCGCGGCAAACTGGCAAATGTTACCTGGGCCAGTCTGCATCTGGCGGAAGGCCATCTGGCAGAGTCTGTTGCTCTTCCCGCTATCTCTGTCGGGACACTGGGCTATCCTGTCGAGAGCTGCGCCCGCATTATGATTTCACGCATCATTGACTTTACATTTGAGCCGGTAAAGCATCTGCGCCGTATCCTGCTGTGCCTGGATAACGTGAATATCTATAGCGCTTTTGATGCAGAGTTCGCCCGGCAAATACAAAATCTTCGTGAGACAGGTGAAGGCAAGGTCCGCGCCTGAAATCTATGGTAAACTCTGCAACTGAACACTCTAGCTCATTAGGAGGCATACCCTTGCGCGTGCTGATTACAGGCGGTGCTGGTTTTCTTGGGTCCCATCTTTGTGATCGCTTCATCAATGACGGTCATTCAGTCATAGCCATCGACAATCTGCTTACTGGCAATATGAAGAACATTGCGCATCTGCTGGATAACCCAAACTTTGAGTTTACCCATCATGATGTAACCAATTTTATTGATCTACCCGGCACATTGGATGTAGTCCTACACTTTGCTTCACCGGCCAGTCCAGTTGATTATCTCAAATTCCCGATTCAGACACTGAAAGTGGGTGGCATGGGTACCCACAATGCATTGGGGCTGGCTCTGGCAAAAGACGCCCGTTTTCTCCTCGCCTCGACCTCTGAAGTCTATGGTGATCCACTTATTCACCCACAGCCAGAAACCTATGTCGGCAATGTGGACACTATCGGTCCGCGCGGAGTCTATGACGAAGCCAAACGCTACGCCGAATCGATGACCATGGCCTATCACCGTGTACACGGTCTCAGAACGCGCATTGTACGTATTTTCAACACGTATGGTCCGCGTATGCGACTGGATGATGGGCGAGTGGTGCCGAATTTTATCCGGCAGGCCATCAAGGGCGAACCACTCACGGTTTACGGTGAAGGCAAACAAACACGCAGTTTCCAGTATGTAGATGATTTGGTTGATGGGGTATTCAGGTTGTTGGGGTCCGATTTTTCGGAACCAGTCAACATCGGGAACCCCAGAGAAATGACCATCATAGAATTTGCTGAAATTGTCAATCGCATTGCGGGCAGCTCTGCCGGAATCATTTTTGAAGACAGCCGCATCAAAGGTGATCCTCAAACCCGGCAACCGGACATCACTCGCGCCCAATCGATCCTGGGTTGGAGGCCGCAGGTCTCGCTTGAGGAAGGACTCACAAGATCAATCGAGTATTTCCGCGAAGTCGTCCAGTAGTCGTCGCTGTCCTGGCAGCAACAATTCTGGTCCTACAGCCTGTCGCAAGCAGCACTCTGCTTATTGGGTTCGTTGCACTGGGTATTTTCAGCCTGATTTCGCCGGCTGCTGCACTGGCAGTGGTGTTAATTATTTCACCGCTGCGCGTTCTTGTCGAGACGGAAGCCACGTTTAATCTACCGGTAGACATCGGGCAACTGACATTTGCCGGTTTTGGGTTTGCCTGGGTTGCCGCACGGGTATCGCAGCAGCATCCAATTATCTGGATTCGATTCTCACCGGTCACATTGGTGCTTATCGGCTACATTGCCGTCACCGGTTTCACGGTATTCACCGCACATTCCATTGGCGCATGGATGACCGAATGGGTCAAGTGGCTGGTTGTGCTGGTTGTTGTGATCGTCATTCTGGAACGAGACGACACATGGGAATGGTTGCTCCTGGCTGTCATAGCAGCAGGTACAGCCAATGCGATAGTCGGTATCTATATCTTCTTTGGCGGCAGCGGAGCGCCCCATTTGATTGTCCTGGATCGTTTCTACCGGGCTTTTGGTACCTTCGGCCAACCGAATCCCTTTGGTGCTTTCATGGGCATTATCGCACCAGTAGCTTTAATGGCGTCGGTCGGCTATTGGCTACAGGCATGGCAACAGCATTGGCGATTGTTACCCCTTGCCATGAGTGTTGCTTCTGCGGTTTCTGCCGTAACAATGGTGATAGCTCTGTTCGTGTCATGGAGTCGGGGTGCATGGCTCGGTTTTGCCGCAGCGACGGTTGTAATGGCCTTTGCCCTACCCCGACGGTTGTTGCAGGGTATTACCCTCCTGGCGCTGGTTGGGATTTTTAGCGGTGCTTTGTGGATCGCTGGTCTGATTCCGCAGTCGATTTCGGATCGCATTTTGAGTGCAACTGAGGAACTGTTTGTACTCACAGATGTACGTGGGGTAGACATCACCACAGAGAGCTACGCCATCGTAGAACGCCTTGCTCACTGGCAGGCCGCACTTAACATGGCACACGACTATCCCTGGTTAGGTGTCGGATTCGGTAATTATGCAACGGCCTATGAGCAATATCGGCTAATGAATTGGGATAATCCACTTGGTCATGCCCACAATTACTACTTGAACCTGCTTGGTGAGACTGGCATTATAGGACTTATGGGTTATATAACGCTGTTCACAGGTATAATGTGGTGGACATGGCAAATCAGGCAGCATCCTGACACAATATCTCGATCTATTGGAATTGGCTTACTCGGTACCTGGACCTATTTGCTGGTGCATAGCCTAACTGATAAGCTGTATGTCAACAACATGTTTATTCATGTAGGAACTTTGATCGGCGTAATGGCTGTCCTATACAGAGAGACAGAACACTACAACAAGGTGCAGAGGAATGAGTCAAATTATGGTGGAAATCACCCCGGCTGAAACCGCCAAACGCAAGTTCACGAACCCGCTTGATCCACTCATTCGCCACATTGCGCATCGCATGGGTGGAAGCAAGGCAAAGGAACTGGAGCGTTTTCTCAAATTCGCACTTGTGGGTTTCTCCGGGGCCGTGATTGACCTGACCATCCTGGCAACCTTACAGGCGACTATTCTACCGCCTGTGGATAGTCAGAACCAACCGAACGACTTCAATGTCGCGCTGGCGACAACCTGTGCATTTATCACAGCCGTGATCAGTAATTTTATCTGGACACGGCTGTGGGTCTATCCAGACTCTCGTACCCGTTCAGTGCGGCGGCAGTTAACCCAGTTTGCTATCGTCAGCGTTATCGGATGGGTGGCGCGGACAATCTGGGTTACATCCATGTATGTATCTTTTGGTAATAGTCTTACACCTCAGTTGCTGCCTCTTATTCACCAGTTCCAGGCGGATTTTGTTGCCACACCAGATGCTGTCAAACGCATAGGATCAGTGGCGGCTCAGCTTGTGGCGATGGTCTTCGTGATGATGTGGAATTTCTTCGCCAATCGCTACTGGACCTATAACGACGTCGATTGAGTTGATTGCCATTGATTACACACCGGCTCACGAACAAGGTGGAGGTATTGGTCGTCTTGTCCGTGAACTGGTGGCTTATCTTGCTCTCGTGGATACAACCACACCGTATAAGCTGTTCGTCTGTGGAACGCAACGTTCTAACTTGCCCTTTCCCCCAGGTCACAATTTCACATGGGCAGCTACCGCGATTTCACCATCCTGGTTAGCGCGGATATGGCATCGGTTACATCTCCCCCTCCCGGTCGAAACATTCACCGGCCCGATTGATCTCTATCATGCGACTGACTTCGTTCTCCCGCCAGTTCTACGACCTACCCGTTCATTGCTTACCGTACACGATCTGTCGTTTATTCGCGTACCGGAGACATCTACCCCTGCTCTACGACGCTATCTGGAACGAGTCGTACCCGACTCTGTGCGACGGGCCACGCATGTACTCGCGGATTCAGAGGCCACCCGTCAGGACGTGATCGAACTCTACGATGTACCAGAAAAGCATGTCACCACGCTCTACAGTGGTGTTAGTTCTCGTTTCCAAGAAATGCATGATTCTGACATCCGCCAGAAGTACAACATTCCAGCTACATGTACGTTCGTTTTCTCGGTTGGCACCATCCAGCCACGCAAGAACTATGCCCGACTCATAACGGCAGTTGCGCAATTACGCCATGATGGTTACGATGTGCATCTCGTTATTGCTGGCGGACGCGGTTGGCTAGACAGCCCTATCTTCGAGGCAATTAGAAGCAACAGAATGGAACAATACATTCATTTGATCGGCTTTGTTGCAGATGAAGACCTGCCTGCACTTTATACAGAGGCGATAGTAACCGCATTTGTCTCGCTCTACGAGGGTTTTGGTTTCCCGGTTCTGGAAAGTATGGCTTGCGGGACACCGGCCATCACGTCGAATGTATCGTCACTTCCTGAAGTCGCCGGTGATAGTGCCGTTATGGTTGATCCGTATCAGGTGGACGCTATAATAGATGGCTTGAAGCGGTTGCTAGATGATAGTGCATACCGGTCGATCTTGCGCGAAAAAGGATTTCAACAGGTCAAAAAGTTTTCATGGGACCGGTCCGCGCAACAACTCATTGAGATATACCGGCAATTAATCGAGGGAAGACATGACAGCAGGTAAACGGGTTGCTGACTCAAAAGTCACCCTGAGCGAACTGATGATCCCAGAAGATACCAATGGATTAGGCAATGTTCATGGTGGAATTATCATGAAGATGGTCGATGAAGCTGGTGGAATCGCCGCCATGCGCCATGCTCGTAGACCTTCAGTTACGGTTGCTATGGACTCCATGACCTTCATGGAGCCGGTGCGGGTCGGAATGCTCGTCACCTGTATTGCTGAACTGACTTATGTTGGTAGAACATCAATGGAGGTCCGGGTCGAAGTTTTTGCTGAGGACCCACTTTCAGGGGTATCCAAACGGACCAACACCGCTTACCTCGTATACGTCGCTCTGGATGAAGAAGGTCATCCCACGCCAGTCCCGGCACTTATTCTTGAGACCAACGAACAGCGGATCCGCGCACAACATGCCATCGAGCGACAGGCCTACCGTAAAGCACAGCGCGAAAGGGAAGATCTGTGACGCAATCTCGCTCGGCACTTGTGCGCCTTCTGCAAGATTCCGGTGTACAGCGTATCCTTGAAGCTGCGCCACCTGATTTGGGGCTGGCGGAACAACGCCCCTATCCGTTCCTGGCAATTGTCGGCCAACTGGAAATGCGCATCGCGTTGATGATCGCCGTCATCAATCCATCTGTCGGCGGTGTGCTGTTGATTGGTCCCAGAGGCACCGGCAAAACCACCGCCGTCCGCAGCTTGGTAGACATACTTCCAGACGTTGAGGTTAGCGATTGTGAAGAAGGAGTTCTATCAGAAGACCTCGAAAACAATGTGGCTAAACATTTATACCCGGATTGCTATGAAAAGTACTATGCCGGTGAAGCCATCTCCCATTTTGAGTCCGTCCGACTGGTTGAACTACCGTTGAACGCTCGCCTGGAAGATGTGGTTGGCGGCATCAATGAGCGTGTTGCGGTACAGAGCAACAAAATTCGTCTTGAACGGGGCATTCTTGGTCGCGCTGATAACAACCTGCTCTATGTGGATGAAGTCAACCTGCTCGACGATCAGATTGTCGATGCCATCCTTGACGCCGCTGCTCAGGGAAGCTACACCGTGCGCCGAGGAGCGATGGTTGGTACTTACCGCTCTCGATTTGTTTTAATTGGTTCAATGAATCCGGAGGAAGGTCGGCTGCGCCCGCAAATCATGGACCGTTTTGGGTTGCGGGTGAACGTCCGCGGCCTGCAAACTGTTGAGGAGCGCATGGAGGTCTACCGTCGTGTTCGCCATTTCAAGAAATCACCTTTCGGTTTTTATCGGGAGTGGGAGGCAGCGACCAGCGAAGCCCTTGAAGAAATTCTCACGGCACGTGAGACACTGCAACAGACTGACATTGCCGATGATGCCATGAAAATCGGACTGGCACTGGTGCATGAACTTCAGATCGACTCGGCCCGTGCTGAATACACCATGTTTGAAGCAGCGCGTGCCTATGCAGCATCGGATGGCCGCAATCTGGCAACAGTCAGCGATATTCGCACCGTCGCCCCTCTAGCACTGCGGCAGCGCAAAAGTGAGTTCATGACGAGTTATTTCGAGAACCAGCAGCGTGAAGATCAACAAATTCGTGAGACAATCAATGACATTGTGGGGGCTGGTTAGTGCGCCAGTATATCGTTATCGCACTTGTGCTGGCAGGGTACGGTGCTTACAGTCTGCCCTGGGCTGTGAGTCCGGCGGCCAGCCTGAGTATGGGCGCAAACGATCTGGCGGAGTGGGCAAGTTTGCACCCCACCGTAACCCCTCCCCTGCTGCTGACCAGCTTGCTCCTGCGACTACCCATGCTGTCGTTGGTCAGCATGCTCAGTTTCTCGCTGCCACATTCAAAGACAGCCCTGGTCGTAGCGATGCTGCTGATACTCACAATGCTGCCGCCACTCGAAATTGTGACATCTGCACGCGATAACGCGAACTATCGACAGCAAATAGTCCTTACTGTACTGGCAACGGGCATTACCTTTGTGGGTTTTCTTGGTGTTTTGCGTCGGTGGCAGCACTATGTCGTTCTACTGGCTGGCGCTGTGGGAGTGGCAGCCAGCATTCTCGGTTTCTATTCTGCTGAGGGCTTGCTTCAAGACCTGAATCTGACGATGCATGTCGGAGCCGGTGTCATCTGCATGGCGCTGATCTGTGTTGTGATATCCATATACAACAGGGTAGGCAGTAGACCCACCCTGCGTGAAATTAGCTCATCCGTAAGTTGATGTATTCAACCGCCTGACCAACTGTCTCGATCTTCTGCGCGTCTTCATCGGTAATCTCACCGCCGAATTCTTCCTCAAAGGCCATAATAAGTTCGACTAGATCGAGGGAGTCGGCTTCCAGATCATCCCGGAAATGTGACCCAAGTGTTATACGATCTACATCTACACCGAGCAGATCGGAGACAATTTTCTTGACGCGGTCTTCAGTTGATGCCATGCCTTCCTCCTCATTGGGGTGATACCTGTGGGTATAAACAGGCCACATTATACCGCTTATCCTCTCACCCGCCAGTCCCCAAAACTTATTGACAGGCTTATGTTTGCCCGTTAGGATTGCCAGACTACGAATCAGGATAAGAGTCTACATGAGTAATCAGGCACCAACCACCGAGAGTCGCAAAGCAGACCACATTCGTATCAATCTGGAACGTGATGTTCAGTTCCGCCGGTTGACAACCGGCTTCGAGCGCTATCGCTTCATGCATCAGGCGCTCCCTGAACTAGACCTCGCTGAAATTGACACCTCCGTGACACTTTTCGGTAAGCTCCTATCCGCACCGATTCTAATCTCATCAATGACTGGCGGTACGGAACTGGCGCACCGGATCAATACCAATCTGGCGGAGGCGGCACAATCGCATAATATCGCTATGGGCCTGGGGTCACAGCGTGCTGCTGTTGAAGACCTATCTCTGGTATACAGCTACGATATTCGAGATATTGCACCCGACATCATGCTGTTTGCCAACATCGGAGCCGTCCAGTTGAACTACGGTTATGGCGTCTCTGAATGTCAGCGAGCTGTAGATATGGTCGGCGCTGATGCGCTCATTTTACATTTCAACGTATTGCAGGAAGCGACGCAGCCAGAGGGCGATGTCAACTTTTCCGGTTTGCTCAAGCAGGTTGAAACCGTCTGTCAGTCGGTTTCGGTGCCTGTTATTGCGAAAGAGGTTGGATGGGGCTTCTCACCGAGGAATGTCCGCGATCTGGTTAATGCCGGTGCCTCTGCAATTGACGTGGCCGGTGCCGGCGGCACCTCGTGGAGCGAAGTGGAGTACCATCGCGCCCCGACAGCATTCCACGCCAATGTTGCAGCCAGTTTTGCTGATTGGGGAATTCCGACGGCGGAAGCCGTTTGCTATGCGGTTGAAGCTGCTCCGAATACACCCGTTATCGCCAGCGGTGGTTTGCGCAATGGCATTGATATTGCCAAGTCAATCGCGCTTGGCGCGATCATAGGCGGTATGGCCGGACCTTTTCTGAAAGCTGCGGATCAATCCGTCGAAGCCGTCGATGATTTAATCCGCGTACTCAAACAGCAGTTACGAGTATCAATGCTTTGCACCGGTTCCAGAACGACTGCTGATCTCCGAGAGAGTAAACTGATCCAAATCTAGACCAGTTCACGGAAAATCACATTGCTGAGTAAGCGCCCATTTGCTGTCAAACAGACCGAGGTGGGCGTTATTGTCAGCAGGCCCATATGCTCGAACCGCCGTAGAAGCTCACCATGAATTGCCAGTAAATCCACGCCAAATCGGTTGCGAAAATCGGTTCGCGATACACCGGTATCAGTCAGGCGCAGATTCATAATTAGAGTCTCGGCAACTTCGTCGCCAAACGCAACTCTGACGGAATCAACAACTGCCGGTGTATGCGGAAATGTCATATTGTCAACAACAGCAGATAACGCCTTGATATAGCGTTGTGGCGAAAGCTCCGTTGCATAGCGGACACCACCAGCAAAACCGTGCGCCCCCGGACCAAGTCCAAGATAAGGCCGATTATACCAGTATTGGAGATTGTGCTGACAAGCATATCCTGGCAAGCACCAATTGCTGATTTCATACTGCTGGTAGCCGGCCTCCGCCAGTCGGGTCGTCGCCATCTCGTACATATCGGCAGCCAGGTCATCATCCGGTTGTGGTAGCTGCCCAGATTGCACCCAGTTATATAGGGGAGTACCGTCCTCAAGTCCAAGTGCATATAACGAAATATGCTCAGGTTGCAAATCACACACAGCGTCTAATGTCTCTGCCCAGCTTGCCAGGGTTTGATGCGGGAATCCATACATCAAATCAAGATTGATGTTATCGAATCCGGCAGCACGGGCCATCTCCACTGCGCGAACCACTGTCGGATGGTCATGGCGACGGGCAAACAGCTTCAGTTCGCTGAAATTTGACGACTGCATACCAATGCTCAGTCGGTTGACCCCCGCCTCATGCAGACCCTGGAGATATGCTGTACTCAGATCGTTAGGGTTGGTCTCGGTTGAAATCTCTGCATCAGGTATGACGCAGAAATGGTCATGAATGGTCGTTAACAGGTGTTCGAAGTGCGTTTGCTCTAACAGGCTGGGGGTACCGCCACCGAAGTATACAGTAGATACCTCTGGATATGGATTATCCGATGCGATGGTTATAATTTCGTTAGTTAGCGCATTAACGAAGGGTTCGATAAGATGTTCGAGATGAATGTACGTGTTGAAGGCGCAATACGTACACTTCGAGGTGCAAAACGGGATGTGAATGTAGAGTGATAACTGTTTCATGTAGTATTAGTTAAGAAACCCATACGTAGCATTGATTGCAGTATTGTGGCAGGTCAAATATAATAAATCAAGATACTGTGCAACTCATCTCATCTCGCACAAATCATAGTTTATGGATATTCAATTATGCCTGAAACCACACAGTTTGGCGGTCAAGAAGAACTCTACGGTGAGGGTTCACTAAAGGCCAACACCATTTTGATGGCACGCTATAAGATTCTCAGCGCCATCGGTGGCGGTGGGCAAGGTGCAGTCTACCAGGGGCGTGACCTCAATTTTCCTGATGCAAAACGGCTGGTCGCCATCAAGGAAATGCACTACCCTTCTGGTGATCCCAGTGTACGATCTGTCACGCTAAAGACTTTTCAGCGCGAAGCCAACATTCTCGCCACACTGGCCCATCCCGCGATTCCCAAGATTTTCGACTTTTTCGATCAAAATAACCGGGCTTACCTGGTTATGGAGTACGTCAATGGCAGCGACCTGGAACTTCTTTTGAACAAGACCAGAGAGCTTCCCATCGATAAGATCGTGGAATGGGCCATTGACCTGTGCGACGTACTTCAGTACCTCCACAGCCATCAGCCGGAACCTATCATTTTCCGCGATGTAAAACCAGCCAATATTATGATCGATAGTCTGGGCAAAGTTCGCCTGATCGACTTCGGTATTGCCAAGATATTTGTCAGTGGTGTCAAGAACACCATGATTGGTACCGAGGGCTACTCTGCCCCGGAACAATATAAGGGTGATGTCAATCCATTGAGTGACATCTACAGCCTGGGAGCTACGCTCCACCACATTATCACTCGCAAGGATCCTCGTCTCGAACCTCCGTTCAGCTTTGATGAACGACCAATTGAAGATTTTAACAATGATGTGACACCACAACTGGCTGCTATCATCAGCAAGTCGCTTCACATGGACCCTGCTGAGCGCTATCAGAGTTGTTCCGAAATGAAGGAAACATTGTTGCAGTACCGGTACCAGCCCACAGTCGCAGTCATTGGCAATGGCGGTGATGCAACAGCGGCGTCGCCAGGGTTGACTGACGATCTGTTCGGTGATGGTTTCGATCTGGGCGGCAATATCGAACCTCGTTGGGTCTTCAAAACAGAAGATGAAATACGTGGCAGTCCGGCGATCTTTCGCGATTTTGCTTATGTGGGTTCCTATGACACCAATGTCTGGGCTGTGAACACGGAAGATGGTGAATTCCGCTGGAAGTATGCAACCGAAGCCGGTATCGCCGCCTCACCAGTGGTCGATAGAGATAATAGATTGGTTGTCTTCGGGTCAGAGGATCACACCTTCAACGCACTGGAATATGATACCGGGCGTATCGTGTGGTCGTATACCACAAATGACCGCATCCGCAGTACAGCCACCGTTGCCCATGACCATGTGTTTTTTGGCAGCGATGATGGGCGTATTTACAGTCTCGCAGCCGCTAACGGTCGTTATCTGTGGGAATACGATATGGGCGCTCCCGTCCGTAGTCGCCCGTATGTCACACGGGAGATGGTCATCGCAGGATGTGAATCGGGTGAATTGGTAGGGATCGAGTTGTCAGGTAACCGCAAATGGTCTTACCGGGTCCGGCGGGCAATTACGGCATCACCGTTTATCGATGAAATTGAGAACATCTGCTACTTTGGGTCTATGGACGGTTATGTGTATGCAATGGATGCGTCCAGCGGTTATAGCATGTGGCGTTTTCGGACTAACGGTCCTATTATATCTACAGTAGAGATGGAAGGGGCTTTGATCTTCTTCGGTTCTGCCGATGGGAACTTCTACGCCATTAACTCTGAAAATGCGAAAGAAAAATGGCGTTTCGGTATTGAGAAGCCTATCGTAGCATCTCCGCTAGTTCATGAAGGTCGGGTCTATTTCGGCGGTACTGACGGCGTTTTCTATTGCCTGGAAACGAAGACCGGCAAAGAAATTTGGCGATTTGAGACCAATGCCGCGATCACATCCGCGCCTTTCATCACAGAAAACATGATCCTGTTTGGATCAATGGACCATACTCTCTATGCGCTGCCCCTGGTCGTGGGGTAAGCACCACAATCGTCTGGAGTACTTGAAATGGACCTATTTCGGCGTTTATTCGGGAAGACAAATGAACAAGCCGTCCCGGCTGAAGAAGTGAAACAACCGCCAGAAGCGGTAGAAGAAGATGACGACCTCGACCCAACCACACTCCCGGTTGGCACGCAAGACCTCATGCCGCGAACACCATCGGTCGCCGAAGGTGTCACCCAACCGCTCAGCCCGGAAACGGTGATGACCTACCGCAACGACTCGATAGCATTTGGGCAGGTTTCCGATGTGGGATTGGTGCGCAGCAACAATCAGGATTCTGCGCTGTCTTTCCTGTTTACCAGCCGCAGTGTTGACGACCAACCGGATTTCGGACTGTTTATCGTCGCCGATGGTATGGGTGGACACCATGATGGTGAGCGAGCCTCAGCTATCACAACCAAGTCGCTCGCAGCCCACATCACGCATTCCATCTACCTACCCTTGCTCAATGGCACAAATGACATTGAGCAGGTGCCGCTGACTGAAGCCATGGTGAATGGTGTCAAAAAGTCCAACGAGGAAGTTATTAAACATGTGCCAGAAGGCGGCACAACGGTCACAGCCGTTGTCCTGCTGGGCGACCTGGCTCATATTGCCCATGTGGGCGACAGCCGTGCCTATCTGCTGACAAAAGACGGGATCGAGCAAATTACCCGCGATCATTCGTTGGTTCAGCGATTGATTGAACTGGACCAGATTACGCCGGAAGAGGCCGCCGATCACCCGCAAAAAAATGTCCTCTACCGGGCGCTTGGACAGAACGAAACCATCGAGGTCGATACAATCACACGCCGTTTGCCACCAGAATCGCGTGTTTTGATATGCAGCGATGGCCTCTGGGGACAGGTCGAAGAGCGGGACCTTTACGAGATTTGCATGAATGTACCGGACCCTCAACAGGCATGTGAGAAACTGGCCGCTCTGGCAAATACACATGGTGGGGTCGACAATATCACCTCAATTCTACTAAAGATTTCCTGAGTAAGCGCTTATGAGTTGGGAAAACGATCCTTACGGCATTCTCGGTCTTTCACCGGAAGCCACAATTGACGAAGTGAAGTCTGCCTATAAAAGTCTGGCTCGCCGTCTGCACCCGGATGTCAACCCGAATAATCCGGCAGCAGCACAGCAATTCCAGGACATCACCAGTGCTCACGAGCTTCTCACCGATTCACGACGCAAGCGAGATGTTGATCAGCGCTTGAAGAAGCTTCAGAGCAGTGTGGATAGTTACTTCACATTACAGGTTACGCCGAGTAAACGGAAAATTATTCCATTACCTGAAGCGCAGGTGATCTACTTGCTGGCTGACATTTTCCCTGATCCCTCGGCACAACAAAATCAGGAAGGCCGCGATGCGTCCCTGAATCTGACGCTGGTTCTCGATCACAGCAATTCAATGAACGGCACCCGTATCGAGAAGGTCAAAATTGCGGCCCATCAGATTATAGACAACATGAATGAAGACGACATTCTCTCTGTCGTGACATTCAACGACCGCGCTCAGGTTGTGATCCCGGCAACGCCTGTTGTTGATAGACCGGCACTCAAGGCCAAAGTCAGCATGATTGTCGCTTCCGGTGGGACAGAAATATTCAAGGGACTTTCGGCAGGCGTAGAGCAAACTCAAGAGTACCTGGGGCCACGTCTGGTCAATCATGTCATCCTACTCACTGACGGCCACACATTTGGCGATCAAAAAGCCTGCCTTGATCTGGCCGCTAAATCTGCCGTTGAGGGCATAGGCATCAGCGCGATGGGGTTGGGCCACGACTGGAACGATGAATTTCTTGATAATCTCGCCTCACGCACCGGTGGGAACTCGGTTTATATCAATTCGGCTGGTGCTGTCGTCCGGTTCCTGAATGACCATGTGCGTAATCTGACCAATGCTTTTGCCGAGCGTGTTGTGCTGTCCATTGCACCGGACCCGGATGTAGAGATCGAATCGGCGTTTAAGCTTTCTCCCCACCCCCAACCGCTTACTATCGAGGATGGTCTGCTGCAACTGGGCAGTTTGCAGATTAACCGTCCGATTTCGGTCCTGCTTCAATTCCAGATGCCCAAAGAGATGCCCGAAGGGCGGCGTTCTGTTGCCCGCCTCCAGGCACGCGGCGAAATCCTCACCAACATCCAGCAGCACTATCAGACGGTCAGTGATATAGCACTCGAAGTCACCAATGACACCACGCCAGAGGACCCGCCCACGTCGATTCTGGATGCGCTGAGCAAATTGACACTTTATCGTTTGCAGGAACGTGCTCAACAGGCACTGGAAGATGGCGACATAAACGAAGCAACTCGCCGTCTGGAAAATCTGGCAACCCGATTGTTGGCGATGGGACAGGAAGACCTGGCACATCAGGCGCTTTCAGAGGCGCGTCGTGTCGCCCACACAAACGACCTATCTGACCGTGGCCGCAAAACACTGAAGTACCAGACAAGGTATCTATTGATGGATGCTGAGGGTGAGGACTAAACCCGATGATTATCTGTCCCTACTGTGGTCACCACAACCGAGAGGGGCTGTTGTACTGCGAGGAATGTGCACACGGCCTGTCCTCTGCCAGAGTAGAGGCCACACTTCCCACCCGAAAATTAGAGGACTCCCTCAATGAGTTCTCGGCGCGAACAACCTGGGGTACGGCCAGCATCGGTGAGACATCGACCGTTATTGTACATATTCGTGATGTATCGGAGCCATTGCTCATCAAACTATCTGATAAGGTATTGCTGGGACGGGTAGATAAACGCAGTTCAAGGCAACCTGATGTTGATTTGACACCTTATGGCGCACTCGAAAAGGGTGTATCGCGCATTCATGCTGCCATCGACCGTAGCGATAGTGTTCTCACCTTGATCGACCTGGGAAGTTCCAACGGCACACACCTGAATGGTCAGAAGCTTGCCAGCGAGCAACCCCGTGTCTTGAGAGATGGGGACGAGATTCGCCTGGGCAAACTCATCGCCCACATTTATTTCAAGTGATCGCATAATTGAGTACTGGAGTGGTCATGTACAGTCTGCTCATTCACATTTCAAATTCAGAGCCTATAAAGGTAGATGTAGAACAACT
>CAYQJO010000032.1:0-27097 GCA_964417785.1 uncultured Anaerolineaceae bacterium
AGACTTTACATACCTTGCAGCCTGTTCGCTTGGCTGCGTAACGTCAGTTACTTCATGTATATTCTAGCATATTGGGCGGTATAAACCACAAAATTATTGCCTATTGCGCTGGAAAAGAATATACTCATGCAGTCGCAAATTTATACGAATTAGACAGGAGTGATTGCGTTATGAAAAAAATGACTTCGTTGAGACTCGTTATCCTGCTTGTGCTGGTACTGATCCCGGTACTCAGCCTGAGCGCACAGGATGAAGAGGAAATCACGCTCGATGTGATCGGCCTGACTGTCACTCCGGAAGAGGTGGGATCACCACTGGATGAAGCGCGTACCGGCGTGGCCGAACGCTTCATGGAGGCGAATCCTAGCATCACCATCAACCGTGTGGAAGCACCGCCGGATTTCGACACTCAGCTTTTGCTCGATCTCACCGCCGGTACTGCTGTGGATGTCTGGTATCAGGACGCCTCCACCCTGGCACGTCTGGTGGATACGGGCAACGTCCTTGATATGAACATCTGCCTCGAACTCGTACCGGACTTCACGCTGGACCGCTTCAATAACTTCCTCTCTATTCACCAGCGTGAAGATGGGCTGTGGGGTGTGCCGGATGGCGGTACGCCGATGGTCATGTACATTAACCCTGAATCATTCGAACGTGCGGGTATCGAACTGCCGTCCTCTGACTGGACCTGGGATGAGTTCCTGGAAACCACACAGATGCTGACGCTCGACGCTGAAGGCCGTAACCGCCTCGATCCGGACTTTGACGAAGACAATGTCGTGCAGTGGGGCTTCCGTGTCCGCCAATACCTGTTTGAATGGATTTACTGGGTGTGGCAGAACGGTGGCGATGTTATCTCACCCGACGGCACCACTGTTGACGGTTACCTGAACTCGCCGGAAAGCATCGAAGCGATCCAGTTCCTGGCGGATATGGTGCTGGTGCATGGTGTCGCACCGGAACCGAATGCACTCGACCAACTCTCTCAGCAGTTCGGTTTCCTGACCTCGTTCCTGCTCGGCGACGTCGCCATGTTCCCACGCGGTCACTGGGAGATGGTCGGCCTGCAACTTAATGAAGAATACACCCCGGACCGTGTGATGGTCGTCGGTAACCCTGTGCGTGAGGCCGATGCCACCGTGCTGTACGAATCCGGTTGGGTGATTAACGGTGCGCTGCAAGATGAACCGGCCCGCCTGGAAGCCGCCTGCCGCTTCGTGGAGGCACTGACCAATACCGAATTCCAGAGCAGCAAGGTCGTAACCGGCCTGGAAATCAGCGCCAATGCCGCCGCAGCCGATATGGCACCCGAAGAGTCCACCTATCCTGCAATCACCGAGGTCTTTGTGCAGGAAGTCGCCGACGGTCGCCTGCCCTATGGTGCGCTGTATGCCAATTGGCCGTTGATCGAAGAAGCCATCAACCTGATGATGGAAAACATCCTGGCCGGTGGTGATGTCGAAGAAGAAATCGAGATTGCCGTCGAGGAAATCGAGCGCGAACTGGAACGTGCCAACCGCGGCTAATGTCTAAGCGTGTTTGATGAGCTAAAACCACACTGTGACCGCTTATCTGAGATAGATAAGCGGTCACTTTTTAGAGAGGCCACCGTATGGAATTAACGCAAAAAGCTTATGTCCCGGCCAAACGCTCTTTATGGAAAAGGTTCTGGAGCCGCAGCAACGAGCGTATGGGTTATCTGTTCATTCTGCCATCATTGCTTCACCTCATCGTCTTTTTGCTGATCCCCCTCGGTTTCAGTTTCTACCTGTCGTTTACCGATTGGCGTGGCACGAATTTCCAGAGCGCACCCTGGGTGGGGTTGGATAACTACGAGTTCATGATGGATGACCGCCGCTTCTGGAATGCGATGGAAAATTCGGCCTATTTCACGCTGTTGTCCGTCCCTGGTGGGATGGTGATCAGTTTGCTGGTCGCAGTGGTGATGAACCAGAAATTGCGCGGTATCTATTTCTTCCGCACCATTTTCTTTATGCCGGTCATTTCGTCGTGGGTGGCGGTGTCCGTGATCTGGATCACCCTGCTCGACCCGCAGGCAGGCATTCTCAACTACATCCTGACAACCCTGGGCCTATCCCCGGTGAACTGGCTAGGCGATCCTGAAACCGCCATGCCGAGTATCGTACTGATTACCATCTGGAAAGGCATGGGCTTCCAGATGGTGATCTGGCTGGCGGGTTTGCAGGCAATCCCACAGACACTTTACGAAGCCGCTGCAATCGACGGGGCATCGTCGTGGCAGAGATTCCGGCGTATCACATTACCCCTGCTCACCCCGACGACTTTCTTCCTCGCTGTGACCGGTGTGATCGGGTCATTCCAGGTGTTTACGCCCGTCTACGTCATTACCGAGGGCGGTCCGCGTGGCGCAACCGATGTGGCCGTACATCGTATTTATCTGCGTGCATTTGAAGCGTTCGATATGGGCTATGCCTCGGCACAGGCATGGGTGTTGTTCCTGGTGATCTTCACCGCCACATTCTTGCAAGTCATGTACCAACGACGGCGTGGTGACGAGCCGTTATTCTAAGGGAAACTGACGATGATTAGACAACAATCACACTTTGACCTGCCACTGAAAATCCTCGGTTATGGCGTGCTGGTTCTGGTGACGCTGATCATGGTCGTCCCCTTCATCTGGATGATCAGTACGTCTATGCGTCCATCTGGGACGGAATTTGCCTATCCACCGGAACTACTGCCCGATCAGATCAACTTCGATAACTACGAAAACCTGTTCACGCTGGTACCTTTTGGCCGTTACTTTGTGAACACGGTTATCGTCACTGGTATGACGGTGTTCGGACAGTTGTTGATCTGTTCAATGGCGGCGTATGGCTTCGCCCGCTTGAACTTCATCGGGCGCGATACGATCTTCATCGCGTATCTGGCGACAATGATGATCCCATACCAGATCACGCTGATTCCACTATTTTTGATCATCTTCCAGTTGGGTTGGATCGATACCTATCAGGGATTGATCGCGCCGGGAATATCCAGTGTCTTCGGGATATTCTTGCTGCGGCAGGCTTTTATGGGGGTACCGCGTGACTATCAGGACTCGGCGCGGATCGACGGGGCTACGGAATGGGTCGTCTACTGGCGCATTTTCCTGCCACTCAATGGGCCAGCGCTGGCGACCCTGGGTGTGTTCGCGTTTATGGCGGCCTGGACCGATTTACTCTGGCCGCTGTTGATCGCCCGCAGCCAGGAACTGCGCACGCTGGAATTAGGGTTGGCGTATTTCAACGCGACCACTACTACCTTCCGGCAGACCAATTGGCCGCTCATGATGGCAGCGGCAGTCGTCGTGATGGTGCCGGTACTGTTGGTATATATTTTCGCACAACGCTACTTCATTCAGGGCATCGCACTCTCTGGCGTCAAGGGCTAGCAAACACAGACGGATGGGTTGAGAGACCCATCCGCCTTTATGATCTGACGCGGATCATTTCTGCCAGTAACCAGCCACCGGCTAGATTATGGTACAGATCGATTACCTGATCGCCCGATCCTCCGGCGAGGTTCAGGGTGGTCGCCAGAATACGTCCATCGCCAACACGCAGATCGACGAGATAATCTGTAAGCGTAAATAATCGTGCGTCGAGCCGCTGGATCACAGGGGTCACGCTGAAATTTGCCGGGTAATCGCCTGCGAAGGCGTAATCCGTCGCCAGATGGTAGAACTGCATGGCGACATAGCCGTCATGTGGAAACCGTTCCAGCACCGGATGATCGTAGAGCAGTTTGATTGACTCGCGCCAGAAGGGTAAGTCAACGGTGGTCAAACCGCCCTTGCGCTCTTGCCAGAGGATCACCTTGCCGCCCTGGTGTGCGAACGTCTCAACCTGGGTCGATAAACGCCGTGTGAGCAGTATCGAGCCGGTTCGCGCTGGATCAAAGGGCGAACCGGGCAAAAGACCGGACGTGTCGTCCGTCATGATATCATCAGGGATGTCAGGGTCGGGATAAACGTAAATCTGCCAGTGATTGTTTGTGATCCCTGCAAGTTCGGCTGTGATTGTCCAGGTCTCCGGGTGGTCGATCTGTGGCAAATGGTGCTGGATGCGGGCAACTTCCTGCGGAGCGTTTGCTGTGACAGCGACATCGCCGGTATTGGATGCGATGGTATCCCCCGTCGATGATGTGATGCGCCATGACCATCGCGCCCCGAACGCGCTTCCCTGGGCGACAATCAGGCGCAAATCCAGCAGCGCACCGCCGCGATGGTTGAAAAGGTCGAAGGGTGCCGGACGATCTCCCCCGTTGATCCAGCGGCGGGTGCGCCCCTGTCCCAACAAGAGAACGGTATCGGCGTTGAACTGGCGAAACGCTTCTGGCTGGAATTTGGGTTGGTTGAAATCGTCAAAGATTCCCGACGTCGTGACAGGCGTATCGCGCAATCCGGTGATCACATAACCGCCGATGAAGCGTCGCAAGCGTACCTGTTCCAGCACGAATTTGCGCGTCAAGAACGATTCCCGGCGAGCGATTTCCACAATTTGTGCATTTGTGAAGGCCAGGTCGAGCGCCGCCATCCGCGTCGCCTGCTCACTGTATGCCCAGCGTTCCAGCGTGCCTTCCACGCCCAGCAGGTCAAGCCATTCGGGATGTCCAATGCGTTCGATGTCGCGAAAGTCGTCACTATCGCAAAACTCACCGAAAATCCAGGGACGGGGTGTGCGCCAGTCGCGGTCGAAGTGATCGACAAGCGGGTTGAAATAGTGCAGGTCGCTGTAAAAGTGATAATCGTAGTAATCGGCGCTCTCCAGGCTGACGCCACCGAACGCTTCGCTGGAACCACTATTATCGCAGATCAATGCGCCGCTGGTCGTCCTGCGTACAATGCGCTCCAGGTCTTGCAGGAGCAAAAGGTCGTCCATGGCGTCGTCCAGTTCACAACCGAGGCTGTAAAGTACCAGTGAGGGGTGATAATGAACTTGAGCCATGATCTCCGCGTACTCGATCCGTGCTTGCTCGCGTAGATGTGGTGTGAGATGCGGCAGCCAGAGTGGCAGTTCCAACCATAGCAGCATGCCTTCTTCATCAGCAATCTCGAAATAGCGCGGCTCGGGTACAAAAAGACACAGCTTGACGCAGTTGAAGCCCATCTCGCGCACACGCCGAAATTCGTCGCGGATTTCATCATCGCTGAAGACCGGTGCGAGCGTCTCTGAATTCCAACCCCAACTCAAAACCCCGCGCAGGTTGAGAGGCGTATCGTTCAACAGGAGCTTTGTGCTATTCGCGTGCAAACGCCGGAATCCGAAACGACGGTGCGACTCAAACACGATTTCACCTTCATATAGTAGGCGCAGGCGCAGGACATAACATTCAGGTGATTCCGGTGACCAACTCTTTGCATCCGATACATGCAGGGTCTCCGCAATGGGTGTTTTGTCCAGTGGTGCAGTTCGTCGGGTAATCTGGTCTTCGTCGGGATCGAATATGCACCATTCTGCTGTGATGTCGTCCTGTAGATCAGCAATGGAGAGAGATACGGACACCTCGCCGTTCATTTGTGGCATGATGCGGAGCGACTCGACCACCGGGGCCTTCCTGGTTGTGCCGGTCAGTATAATCGACTGCCAGGGACCACCAAAGGTCATAGAGACATAAGGGATGAATCCGACAAGCGTCTCACGGTAGCTGTAGGTGTCGTCCTGTGAACCGGGTTTAATGATCTCAAGTTCAATGACGTTGTCTCTATCACGGTAGATCGCATCCGTGATGTCGAAGGCGAATGCCGCCCACAACCCCTCATGCACACCGATAGGTTTCTCGTTGACGCGCACCGACACAAAATAGCTCACCGCGCCGAAGTATAAATGCACCTGTCTCCACTTGGCAGGGATTGTGAACGTGCGCCGGTAGATTACCGGACCGGTCCCGTGAATGTCCTGATTGTCCCACACACCGGGGACATTTACCGTATGCGTTTCACCCTCCGCCGTCACCTGCCAATCGCCGTCCAGGGATTGTGTTTCCGATATCTCGTTGACAATCATCAATACCCTCACCGCAATGCGTTGTAAAAATGGTGGATTTTCCAGTTGAACCCATGACTGGGATTTTACCATTGCTGGCTGATATGACAGCACATTGCACCAGTTCAGCGGACATGCCACAATAATCTCCAATCAAACAAACGGAGTGAAACACAATGCTGCGGGAAGAATTTCCCATCCTGGAGACCTGTACCTATCTGGTGAGTCATTCACTGGGAGCGATGCCGCGTGGCGTCTATGACAGTTTGCGCCAATATGCCGATGTGTGGGCGACACGGGGTGTGCGGGCCTGGGGCGAACTATGGTGGGCGCTGAGCGGTCAGGTTGGCGACAAGATCGCGCCATTGATGGGCGCTCCGGCGGGCAGTGTGCTGGTGCATCAAAATGCCAGCATCGCCAACAGCATCCTCTTCGGGGCGTTGGATTTCTCCGATACCCAACGCGACAAAGTCGTCATCACCGACATGGACTTCCCCTCAGATGTCTACGTACTGCGCCGCTGGCTCCCCGATCATATGCATATCCATACGGTTCGCACCCACGACAGCATTACCATCGACACCGACGCCCTGCTGGACGCCATCGACGAACGAACGCGTCTGGTGAGTGTCAGCCATGTCCTCTTCCGCAGCGCCTATATCATGCCGGCACAGGCGATTGTGGCGAAAGCCCATCAGGTGGGAGCACAGGTGGTGTTCAACGGCTATCACAGCGTCGGGGTCATCCCGGTGGATGTGACGGCGCTGAATGTGGATTTCTACATTGGTGGGGTGCTGAAGTGGCTTTGTGGCGGTCCCGGCGGGGTGTTTATGTACGTGCGCCCCGATCTGCTGCTGTCACTGGAACCGAAAATCACCGGCTGGTTTGCCCACCAGCGCCCGTTTGATTTCGACCTGGAGCGTCTCGATCTGCGCGAGGACGCCTACCGGCTGATGAACGGCACGCCGGGGATCGCTTCGCTGTACGCCATCCAGCCGGGGGTGGACCTGATCGCGCAGGTAGGCGTCGAGACGATCCGTAAGAACTCTATGCGGCAGACAGCGCTGCTGTTCGATCTGGCGCGGGAATACGCCATCAAGTCACCATCGAACCCGGCTCAGCGCGGCGGCATGCTGGTGATCGATCCGCCGCACGCCTACGAAGTCAGCCGCGAACTGCTGGCGCGGGACTTCGTGGTGGATTTCCGCCAGAACGCCGGGATACGGATTGCGCCACATTTTTACAACACCGACAACGAGATTCGAGCCGTCATGGCGGCCATCCACGATATTCTCAATTCGGGCGACTGGCAGCAGCACACCGGCGGGCGGGATTTCGTGACGTAGCTATTCCAGGCTACTCCTCATCCTGGCCGCGACGGCGCTTGAGCAGGCGCGAGCCGATGTTGCCTTCCTCTGATGGTGTGGTGGGCTGATCCTGGGGTTTGACCGGCGTCTCACGCTGCTGGCGGCGTTCAGCCGTGTGGCTGCGCAGGCTGCCGATGGTGGTGGATGGTTGCCGGGTGGTGCGGGCGCGGTCACGCGCTTCGCGCAGTACAGAGATGCGCTCGTCCTCCGGTGCAGCGGTGCGACGGCGGCTGGCTAACCAGGTGCGCAGGCGGGCCAGATCGCTGCGGGTGATGAGCAGACGGCGCACAGCGATGTCGAAGGGCAGCAGGATCATGGCGGCGGCCAGCAGCCAGGGCCAGAGCGGCACCGAGGCGTTCTGAGCGTCGATATTGTGATCGAAGGCGGCAGCCGGTGTCTGCGACAAATCCTGACCGTCGGTCATGGCTGCGACCGTCTCCAACACCGATTCGTCGTCTTCCCGAATCTGGTATTCGGGCGAATAGCTCATGACCCAGCCGGTTGTCTGGTTAAGTTCACCGCCGGTCACGCGCAGCAGATACGCGCCTTCGTCCTGGGGTAGGAAGGTGGCCTCATAGCGTCCGGGCGCGACCTGACGCAAATTGACCCGTTCGGCCTCGTTACCGTGTACCACGCTGGCCTGAAGATCGAGACCGTTTAGAAAGCCACCATCGTCGTCGCGGGCATCTATGATGACACGAGCCAATTCGTCCTCCATGACCACCTGGGTTTCCAGGTTATTCGATGCGCCTTCGGTAATGGTCCAGCGGACAGCCTGACTCCAGAAGGTGCCGAATTGATCCCATGAGACCCAGTTCTGCGCCCAGCGTCCGGTGGCATCGCTGGTGAAGGCGACGCTGCGTCCCAGACCGTACTGCCATGCCGCCAGAACCGGATCGTTGAAGGGTTCTGGTCCGCGCAGGATGATCTGCGAAGCGGTGCGCGGGGTGGCGGCGACATATCCTTCCAGCGAGGGCAGTGCCGGGATATTCTGCATGATCGGGTGGTTGGCGGATAGTGTCGGTGCGAATTCACCTTCCTGGATGTAGGAGCGGGTCGCCAACACGGTTTCCAGAGTGAAAATGGTCGGGATGCTGGCGGGATCGACCACGTTATGGTAGTTACCACCGCCAACATCGGCCATACGCTGCATGAATTCCGCCGGAAACGATCCGATGGAGATGATGGAGGTCGTCACCTCTTCATCGCGGTTGAGTTCGGCAGAGAGTTCTACCAGTCCGCCGGGATCGGCACCACCGTCGGTCAGGAGGATAATATGCTTGAGTTCGGATGGCTCCTGGACGATGGTGTTGGCGACCAGTCGCATCCCGGCCATGATGCTGGTGCCGCCACCGGGACGCAGCGTGGCGACACGGCGCTGCAAACCGTCGCGGTCGAAGGCATTCTGGAACTCGGCCACCCAGTAGGAATTGTTATCAAATGAGACCACCCCGGCGCGGTCGGTCGGTTGCAGCAGATCGACGGAGCGGATGATGGCTTCTTTCGCCAGGTCCAGGTTGGAGACACCGCTGCTGCCGGTCGCGCCCATACTGCCGGAACGGTCGATGACATAGGCGATGGTCAACTGGGGCATACGCTCCTGGTCACGGATGCGCATTTCCACTGGTAGGGCGTCTTCCAGCGGAGTCTGGAAATAACCGCCGGGGCCGTAAGCATTGGGGCCGCCGACTACCACCAGACCGCCGCCAAGATCGCTGACGTAGCTTTCGACGACGGACATGCTCTGTGTGGCGAGTGTGGTGGCATTGACATTGACTAAAACGACACTCTCATAAGGGGCCAATCCGGTTGTGCTGGGGGGTAGATCGGTCGGGGAGATACGGTCCACCTGAATGCCGCTGTCGGTGAGGGCCAGGACAATCTGGGTGGTTTCCTCCGCTGTGCCGACCACCAGGACACGCGGTGCGCCCTCCACGCGGGTGAACGCGCCCAGGCTGTTATTTTGATAGAAACCGTCATCGCCGGACGGTTCGACCTGGACCTGGAAATCGGTAAAGCCAGATCCGCCGCTTTGCAGCCGCAGGGTATAACTGTTGGTTCCCTGGCGCAGGTCCACATTCTGCTGGTTTACGATGTCACCGGCAGACAGCACCGTGACAACGGCAGGCGTGTCTGTCTCGGAAGTGATGGTCATCGTGAGATCGAATTCCTGGAATTCATCCAGCGTGGTCGGGACAGTCACATCCTGTAGCTGGATTTCCGGCCCAATGTCACGGATATAGGGAACATAGCTGATCTCAACTCTGGCGGCGGCAGCCAGTTCGGCAGCACCGTCGGTGTTGCCGACGGTCGCCAATCCGTCGCTGAGAACGACCATACGGCGGGCGGTATCGTCGGGGAAGAGGGCCAGTCCCAGGCGGATCGCGGCGGCCAGATTGGTGTTGCCCGATTGCGGTGTCACACGGATGGGACTCAGTTCGCGGGTGCTGCTGAGTGAACGAGCGACCTGGGCATCAGCACCGAATGCGACAATCCCGGCCAGGTCATCAGGCTGCATTTCCGGCAGTGCTTCACGGATATAATCGAAGGCGCTCTCCTGGGCGGTGGTCGCCATGCTGTCGGATACATCGACCAGAAACACCACCGCCAGCCGGTCGGCAGAGCGCACGACCTGTGTTCCGGCCAGCGCGAGCACCAGCAGCAGCACGATCACCGTGCGCAGGATCAGGCTGGCGCTGTCACGTTGCCGCCGGAAGCGGTTGTGCGGCCAGCCAAGATAGATAATCAGGGGGATGGTTAACAGTAAAACCAGAGCGACGGGTGTCGTAATCGTCATGAATTATACCAGAATCTCGTTATTTCCCAGATGATTGTATCAGTTTATCGCGGTTAATTACACGATCATCCTGCGCGAAGTTGACACCGTTGACGCGGTACATGGTATAATCCGCGCAGTTTTTATTGATTATGGACGGCATGGCGCATGAACGTTTTACACCGCATCCTGTTGACTCTGATCGCATTGAGCGGACTGGTTCTTACCACCACTGCCCAGAGTGACGGTCAATTTTGTATGCGGGCCTATGAGGACCGCAACGCCAACGGGGAGCGCGATCCGGGAGAACCGCTGATTACCCAGGATGTCGGCGCGTCTCTCCAGGATGCCAGAGGTGTGATTATCGCGTCACGGCGGCTGGCGGAGTCGCCTACCGGAGCGCAGGGTGTTTTGTGCTTCCAGAACCTTGCCGGGGGACAGTACACCATGACCGTGACCAGCGCACGCTACGACGCCACCAGCGAGGATACCATGACCGTCATGATGACGGGCGACAGTCTGCCAGTAGTCTTTGAATATGGTGGTCAGTTGGCTTACCAGCCGGATCGTGACAGCGACGAGACCGAGGTGGACCGGGAAGAAGCGCTGGAACGGCTGGGATTTGCGGCAGTTGGTGCCTTCGGGGCTATGCTGATTTCCGCGCTTGTGGGGTTGGTGGTTTATGTGATTCTGCTGCGGCGTGTGCGTCGTCGTTTTGACACCACCGCCAGCCAGGAATTCGACCGCACGCTGACCTGATTTAGCCTGTCATCAGCCATTCATGACAGCGATATGACGATTTATGACATATTAGACTGTCTGATCCACTGACTTTTTTGGCACGATTAAAATGTCAGGAAAGTTGGTTGAAGGAATGAGTATGATGTATGTGAAAGTCAATCGGGATGTCTGTCCGGCCAATCTGGCTTTTTGCGAACGGTGTTTCGGCAAGTTTTTGCTCCACCCGATGGGTTATGAGCGGCGCTGCTTTGAGGCCCTGGTTGACGATGGGCGTGAGATCCTCTCGATTGATCTCAAGACCAACGGTCACGAAGTCACACTGGAATTGGACGAAGAACAGCGGGAGTTGATTGCACGTGAAGGTTGGGCTTATTTCGTGGATTTTGCCGTCCCTATGTACCGCGAGACGTAGGAAAACCAAAAGCGCACCCATAAAGGATGCGCTTTACCTATTTTCTATTTTTAGCGGACGTTCCGCTTATTGAGGAGGCCCGAAATTCCGAAAATACGGAGTTTTTCCGAAGCTTCCTTACGGTCCTTTGAGCGCTGGTTTTCTTGCAGTTTGCCCAGACGCTGCTCGTACTCGAGCTTGGCATCATACCAATCAAAGTTCATAGCGTGATCTCCTTCCATTTGTACGCTACTCTTGCGAGTATAAACAACACCATTATTTTGTGTCAGGAAGTTTTGATCACTACGATTTACAGACTATCACACTTATAGGGTCCCTGTAAAGTGGGTTAACAAACATCTAACATGTTCTTATTCTTGCTCAAAGCTGGGCCACGATGCTCGCGGCCCCACAAAATCTTATGACTTGTACTGCTGAATCCAGCCGAGGACGTTTTGGGCCTTCTCGGTGATGCTGGCATAGTCACCGGAGGTAATGGCGTCTTTTGTGACCAGTTTGGACCCCATGCCGACGGCGGTCACCCCGGCCTCGAACCAGCCCTTGATGCTCTCCTCAGTCGCGTCCACGCCTCCGGTGGGCATGATGCGCGTCCAGGGACACGGGGCTTTAATCGCTTTGACGAAACCCGGGCCACCGACCGACGAACCAGGAAAGATTTTGCAAATCTCCACGCCCAGTTCTTCCGCCTGTGAAATCTCGCTCAGGGTGCCGCAGCCGGGCATATAGGCGATTTTGCGCCGGTTACAGACTTTCGCCACATCGGGGTTGAGGACCGGACCGACGACGAAATCTGCACCGTTGGCGATGTACATGGCGGCGGTCGGCCCATCGACCACCGAACCTACACCAAGAACCAGTTCCGGTGCTGCCGAAGCGTAGTGCTTGCGCAGCTCGGTGAAGACATGGATGGCGAAATCGCCACGATTGGTGAACTCGATGGTGCGGACTCCACCCGCCACACAGGCGTCAATGATCTTCTTACTGGTCTCAATATCGCCGTTATAGAAAACGGGAACCAGCCCCGTCTCCACCATGGTGTTGAGGACGTGCAAACGTGTATGCAGTGCCATTGGTCGTTTCTCCTTTAGCGGGACACGCGCCCGGAGGCGTCGCCACCCATGAGCTTGGTAACCTCATCAACGGTAACGAGGTTGAAATCGCCAAAGATGGAATGCTTGAGCGCCGAGGCCGCGATGGCGAAATTGAGCGCCTGCTGCCGGTCGTCATAGGTCCGCAGGCCATAGATCAGGCCGCCCATAAACGAGTCGCCGCCGCCCACGCGGTCCACCATATGGGTGACATCGTACTGGGAGCCGGTGTAGAAGGTGCCGTCATCCCACAGAACCGCCGACCAGGTGTTGTGGCTGGCGGAGATCGACCCACGCAGGGTAATGGCGATGGTCTTGAGGTCGCTGAATTTCTTATTGAGTTCTTCGCAGACGTAGAGATACTTGTCGGCTTCGACTTTACCGGCGGTTACGTCGGTGTCGGGAGCCTTGATGCCGAACACCATCTCGGCGTCCTCTTCGTTGCCGATGGCGACGTCGGTGTGAGCCACCAGATCGGGCATAACCTCACCGGGTGTCTTACCCCATTTCCACAGTTTCTTGCGATAGTTCAGGTCACAGGAGACAGTGACGCCCGCCGCTTTGGCCGCTTTGACTGCTTCCAGGCAGACCGCCGCCGTGCCTTCGGAGATGGCCGGGGTGATGCCGGTCCAGTGGAACCAGTTGGCATCGGCAAAAATCGCTTTCCAGTCCACCATGCCCGGTTCAATCTCGGAAATGGCGGAATGCGCACGGTCATAGACAACCTTGCTGCCGCGCATCATGCTGCCCATTTCCAGGAAGTAAATGCCGATCCGGTCGCCGCCGGAGACGATTTTGTCCACACCGACGTTATACTGGCGCAGGAACATCTTGGCGGCCTCGCCCAGATCGTTATCGGGCAGGCGGGTGACAAAATCCACCGGCATGCCATAATTCGCCAGCGAGACGGCCACATTGGACTCGCCGCCGCCGTAAATCACGTCAAAAATGCGGGCCTGCCCGAAACGCTGGTAGCCGGGCGGCGACAGCCGCATCATGATCTCACCAAAAGTCACAACTTTTTTCATTTGCAATTCCTTTCAGCTAAAGAGGGTGTTTAACGGGCGAGCCAGGCACCATCAACCGGGATGGTCGCGCCGTGCATATAGTTGGACGCTTCTGATGCCAGAAATACGGCAATACCCTGGAGGTCTTCCGGCGCACCCCAGCCTCCGGCAGGGATACGAGCAACGATAGCCGCGTTCCGTTCTTTATCGGCGCGGAGCGGGGCCGTATTGTCGGTTGCCATATAGCCGGGTGCGATACCGTTGACATTGATGCCTTTGGCGGCCCATTCGTTCGCCATAGCGCGAGTCAGGCCCATGACGCCGTGCTTCGACGCAGTATAAGCCGGGACGGTGATACCGCCCTGATAAGACAGCATGGAGGCAACATGGATGATCTTGCCGCCGCCCTGTTCCATCATCACTTTGGCCGCAGCCTGAGACAGAAAGAAGATTTTCTTCAGATTGACTTCGAGAACATCGTCCCAGTCGGTTTCACTGAACTCGACAGCCGGTGAACGGCGGATAATACCGGCATTGTTGATGAGAATATCCAAACGGCCCAGTTCACCGACTGTACGCTGGACGTAGCCCTCCAGATCGCTGACGCTGGCGATGCGCAGATCGGCCTGAATCTGGATGAACCGGCGTCCGGTGGCTTCGACCATCCGGCGGCTTTCGCTAACGTCCTCGGAGGATGCCAGTCCGGCGATGTCGGCACCGGCTTCTGCCAGACCGACAGCCATAGCCTGCCCCAATCCCCGGCTGACTCCGGTCACCAGTGCGACTTTTCCTTCCAAATTGAATTTATCAAGTATGCCCATGAGCGTGCATTCCTTCTGTGTCGTTTATGTCTATTATGACGCACATTGCGTTGTTTCACCAGTACGAACGGATGACGACCATAGGGGATGCGCCATGAGGCAAAACCGCCCACAAAATATGGGCGGTTCGTTCGCTTATTCTCCCAGGGGTAGGCTTTCATCGTTCTCGATGGCCTGGATGAGCCGGTCAATCTTCTGCACACGCCGCTCCTTCCAGGGTGAGTCGGGGAGTCGATCCCACCGCTGGCGGCTTTGTTCCAGCAAACGCCTGGATTCTTCTTTATTGCCCTGCATTGCCTCGTTAAATGCCAGCGTATATTCGGTATGGGCGGCCTGCCGTTCATCCTCGAATTCATCCCATACCTGGATAGACTCTAAGAGATTTTCGCGGGCTTCTGCATGTTTGCGCAGGTAGGTCCGGGACAGCCCCAGTGCATGATAAGCCATGCCGGTCTGGTAGGTCATACCCAACGACCGGAATTCATCCAGCGACATCTGCGACCACTGTTCCGCTACTTCGTAGTTTTTCTGATGAATATGGAAATGAGCCGTCTGGATCGAAACCAGACCGTATTGACGGCTGTTGTTGGTCTTCGAGAACAGATCAGCAGCTTTTTCCATCCATTCCAGCGCCTTATCCCAGATTTGCTTGCCCTGGTAAATCCAGGCCAGCACGCTGGCGGTCAGCGCCATTTCCTGGGTGTCTTTGGTTTCGACCCAGTAGTCATACGACATCCTGGCATAATCCAATGCCTTATCCAGTTCACCGTGATAGGTGTAAATGTAGGCAAGAGTCTGGTACAGCTTGTGGTAGTAGAATTGATGGTTGAGCGTCCGGGCGAAGAGCAGCGCACTATCGAGAATGCGGGTGAGCGACTCTTTTGATGGCTGCTGGTAGATTTGCGTCATCAGCAGTTCAAAGTAGACCTCGAACATCTCGCGCTGGTCGATGCGCTCGGAGCGTGGGCGGCGCGGCAAGGCATGGGCCGCAGCGTAATCGGGCAGGATATATACCTGCTCCATAATGCTGGCAGGCTGCCCTTCACTGACCTGACGGCGCTGTTGAGCCGTGATAGCCTTCATAGCCCGAATCGCAAGCTTATTCCACCGTCTCAGATCGCCTCGATTGAGCAGGTACGGAAAGAACAACAGCAAAGCCTCAACCGCCTGATTGGCTGTATTGGGATCGCGTAGGGCTGGACGCAGCATTTTATAAATATCCTGCGCGTTATCCTCCAGCCACTCGCCATCAGCGTAATTATCTGGTATTTGCGCCAGCAGTTCTTCTGTCATTTGTCCCTCCATGGTTGAGCGCCATACTGTTACTGGTCCAATGTCTCCTTAAAAAAGACTTTGTGAGGATCATTAACAACATACGTCGTTGTAATGTCTTGATTACTTATTATAGCCTCTAAAGGCATTTTAGTTCAAGTCCATTGTGGTACATTGCGTGGTCACAGAATTATCTGAGTGTGTTCACCAGGTGGCGTACCTTTTCCACCATCCGCCGTTTCCACTCGGAGTCGGATACGCGCCGCCACATATCCAGGTTGTATTGGAGCCGGCTACGTGCTTGCTCAACCTGCCCCGATTGAGCTTCGACATAGGCCAACAGATACTCCGTATACGCCTGCTGGCCGAGGTCGCCATTTTGCTGCCACAGCGTAATGGCATCGTTTAAACTTTGCAGAGACAGATCATAGGCTTCATCGTAGCAGTATGCCAACCCCAGCGCCTCATGCGCCAATCCCGCATAATGTAAATGGTCGTCGGAAAGACGGGCCAGCGCCACCTCCGACCATTGGATAGCCGCTGCATACCGTTCATGATGCAGTTGGGCATAGCCGGTTTCAAGCGCGACAAGACCATACTGTGTGGTCAGATCGGTCTCCGATAGCAAACCGGCGGCACGTTCCAGCCAGGCCAGACTGGTCTCCCAATCCTGCTGGCCCCGGTAGGCCAGCCCCAGTGCAAAAGCCGAAAGACCGGCTTCAGCGGGATAATCGTGCTTGATCCAGTACACATATGAAAACTGGCTCAAGTCAGCACTTTTATCGTAATAGCCGTAGTGGTTGTAGACAAAGGCGATCAACTGGTACAGTTTATGATAATAATACTGCCGGTTGATCCGTCGCGTGAAATGCAGCGCACTGTCAATCAAATCGGATAGAATAGGGCTGGGATGGCGAAAGATCAGACTCGTAAAGAGGCTGAGATAGGTCTCAAACATCACGTTCTGATCGATGCGCTCTGAGCGCGGACGGCGTGGCTGGGCATGATCCTCGGCGTAGGTTGGCAGGGTAAATGCCTCGCGATTCACGACACGCTGCGGTTGACCGGCGTTTTTGGGCGACTGGTACACTTTGAGTGTACGCATTGCCAGCTTATTCCATTTACGTAGATCGTCACGATTGAGCAAATATGGGAAATAGAGTACGAGCGCGGTCGCGGCATCATGGATCGTTCGGGAATTTCTGAGTGCCTGCCGGGTAGATTGATAAAGTTCATCGGCATGGGCGTCCAGCCAGTGGGTATCACGGTGATTCTGTATTACTTCGCGCAGAAGATCATTCATCAGACATCTTGTAGCTGAAGTGTATATAATGTTAAGTGTACCAGATCAAGACATATAAAAAAAGTGTAATGTGTACGTTATTGACAAAAACCCAATAAAGGGGAAAAGCATGGTACAACTGGCAGCAAAACAGTGGACGATTCCGGCATATGCGCAGGGCAATCTGTGGCTGACTGATGGCGACAGCGGCGTCCAAACACAGGGACCACAAGGGCATTTCTCGTATCAGGGTGATGCGAATGTACTTGTTGTGCGTTGGGGGGCGTCCAATGGACCGGGATTGGTGCAGCTTGACCGGCAGGTCAAGTCACTTGGGTGGGATGGCACCGTCGGTATCGGGGGTTACATCGATGCCATGCATATGCGTATGTTCGGCGATGAAGCCGTCAACCTGCTCTACGTGGGCGGGCAGCCGCTCATGCAGCCACATCCATCGGTGGAGTCGAGTGATTTTACAGCGCCGGATTTCCATAAGGGGCTGGTACACGCCGTCGCCGATGGTGTGACAACCTGGCTGACACTCCACGAGAGTCCGCTGGCGGCCACCGCGCATGATGCTATGCTCAACGGGTTGCGTATCTATGCTTACGGTCGTCTGGCTGATGATGACAGCGGATGGGGATCAATGTTTGCGCTGCCACTCGTTCTGGAAGCGATCACCATTTTCGCGTGAAGATGGAACAAAAACGGGGTGAAGCGAATGATGCTGCACCCCGGTAAATGCTTAGATCACGCGGTGGCAGGCCGCCCAGTGACCGGGCGTGTGTTCGATCAACGGTGGATCGGGGTCCTCGTGGCACAGGTCAAACCGGACCGGGCAGCGGGTGCTAAAGTTGCAACCTGCCGGTGGGTTGGCCGGGCTGGGGACATCGCCCTGAAGAATAATCCGCTGGCGCTGTTCTTCAACGAACGGATCGGGAACCGGCACCGCCGACAGCAGTGATTGTGTGTAGGGGTGCAGCGGGTTGTCGTACACGTCATCCGTCTCGCCTAGCTCCACAATCTTGCCCAGGTACATTACCGCCACGCGGTCACAAATGTGACGCACCATACTCAGGTCATGAGCGATGAACAGATAAGTCAGGTTGAGTTCTTCCTGAAGGTCTTCCAGCAGATTTACCACCTGGGCCTGGATCGACACATCCAGCGCGGAAATCGGTTCGTCGGCGACGATAAATGAAGGGTTCAATGCCAGAGCGCGGGCGATGCCGATACGCTGGCGCTGTCCACCGGAGAATTCATGCGGATAGCGGTTGATGTAGTAGGGATTCAGACCAACCTTTTCCAGCAGAGCTTCCACATATTCCTGACGCTCACGCCGAGCCATCAAATTGTGAATTTGCAGCGGCTCGCTGACGATGTTACCCACCGTCATACGCGGATTGAGCGATGCGAAGGGGTCCTGGAAGATGATCTGCATCTCCTGACGCATCTTGCGCAGTTCTTCACCCTTCATGGTAGTCAATTCGCGACCTTCGTAGGTCACAGAGCCAGCCGTTGGCCGGTAAAGCTGCAAAATAGTACGGCCCGTTGTGCTTTTGCCACAACCCGACTCACCCACCAGACCGAGGGTCTCGCCTTTAAAGACATCGAAGTCGATACCGTCAACCGCTTTGACCGCACCCACCTGACGTTGGATAATAATACCGGATGTGATCGGAAAATGTTTCTTCAGCCCACGCACACTTACCAGGACTTCACGGTCCTGCGAATGCGGTTGTCTTGGTGTCGTGGTGACGTCCGGACTAACCATCGCTGGAAACCTCCTGCTGCTCTTTATCGCGCAGTTCGGGCAAATCGTACCACGCGGCAACCATATGGCCGTCTACACTGCCGGACACCTGACGCAGCGACGGTGTATCCGTGAAACAGCGATCGGTGCGATACAGCGGATTGCGTGGGGCAAAGGGGTCGCCGACCGGTTCAACACGCATATCGGGCGGTGAACCTTCAATCTGGGTCAACCGTTCGCGGCTGCCCGCGTCCAACCGGGGCAGGGAATTCAACAGACCGAAGGTATAGGCGTTACGCGGGTCCTGGAACACCGCCTTGATCGGACCACGCTCCACAATACGACCGGCGTACATCACCTGGATGGTGTCGGCAATGCCGGCGACCACGCCCAGGTCATGCGTGATCCAGATGATCGCCATGCCCAGTTCTTCTTTCAACTGTTTCACCAGTTCGATGATCTGCGCCTGAATGGTCACATCCAGCGCGGTGGTCGGCTCATCGGCAATCAGCAGTTTGGGATTGCACGACAGCCCGATAGCGATCATCACGCGCTGGCGCATACCGCCGGAGAACTGATGTGGATAGTCACCGAGACGTCGTTTCGCGTCCGGGATACCGACCATATCTAACAGGTCCACCGCTCGCTTATCTGCCTGTGACTGGCTCATGCCCATATGCAGTTTCAGGCTTTCCGTCAACTGTGTGCCGATGGTCAACACCGGGTTCAAGGAAGTCATGGGGTCCTGGAAGATCATGGCAATTTCCGCGCCACGAACCAACCGCATCTCCTCCCGTGAGAGCTTGAGCAAATCACGCCCCTGGAAGATAACCTCACCATTTTCAACCTTACCGGGTGGCATTGGGATCAGACCCATAATTGAGAGCGCATGAACACTCTTACCACTACCACTTTCCCCCACGACACCCAGTGTTTCACCTTCATTCAAGGCATAGGATATACCGTTCACAGCGTAAACGGTTCCCTCTTGTGTGTAAAACCGGGTGACGAGGTTCTTAACCTCCATCAATACGCCCAAGGGTCCACCCCTCCTTAGCAAATAAAACGAATTGCGCTGAGTTTGCAAAATAATCGAGATGTTGTCAAGAAAAGGAATAACATCTTATGGGGGCTGTTCTCTGTGCAGATTTCACAACACAGGCCCCACACATGCAATCCTGCCCAAAGTGTGCGTGATTGTACCATGTGCGGGGCGGAATTTCTACAAAACATCAGGCAGAGACTCAAGTACGCGAACTGCTACCGGATGTACTCATGCTTCAGATGTTTCCTGGTCGGTCACCAACCGCCTGACGGGCTTGACCATGCTCTTCAGCAAGCGTTCCATCGCCATCGTATTGCTGCAAACCCCATGACTCTGGAAATAAGGATTATCGCAGTCCCATTTGCCATCATCATACGAAATATGGTATTCGTTGTGTCCGCCCTGGAAGGTCGCTTCAAATGAGACAAAGCGGATACGGTCGGGTTCTTTGGCGTAGTGGGCGGCTTTTTCCACGTCGCTGACGACGTTCTGGCCGTTGGCATACGGCAGGCGCTCACGTTTGAGCATCGGGCCAAACATCCGCTCTAAAGTCATAATATGGGGGCAGATGGCATATTTCTGAAAACCGGGGCAGGTGCAATGCCAGCCTTCCGGGCCGAGGGTGATGTGGTAAGAGTCGTTGCTGCCTTCAAAGGCAACTTCGAGTGACGTGAACGTAACCCGTTCCGGCTCCTCAGCATACTGCTTGGCTTTCTGAATTTTGCCAATCATGCTGTTGTCCATAGAACAGTACTCCTTGCATACTGACAGAAACAAAAAAACACGCGGCATGAGATGACCGCGTGTTCAAAATCCGGTTTTATTGTGGGAAGTTATTTTCATGGTGATTGGCCTTCCGCACATCCTACCTTGATGTATGGCTAGTTTAAGCTAACTTTAAACTGATGTCAAATTATCATTGGGATAAATTGCTATATCCCAAATTTGGGATATATTTGGGTTAAAAGGAGTAGGTGGAATGACACAACACATTGGAATTCTGACCGCAGGTGGCGATAGTCCGGGCCTCAATGCAGCTATTCGAGGTGTTGGTAAAGCGGGTATCAACACCTATGAGATGCGAATTATCGGTTACCGCGATGGCTTCCGCGGGCTGATGGAGAATCGGACTGTGCGCCTGGACCGGGATGCCCTTTCCGGAATTTTGACGATGGGCGGTACCCTGTTGGGAACCAGCCGCGATAAACCACACAAGATGCCTGTCGGCAACAAAACGCTCGATATGACCGATGTGATGATCGAGAACTATCACAAGCATCACCTGGACGCCCTGGTATGTCTGGGCGGTGGCGGGACCATGAAAAACGCCTACCGTTTGATGCAAAAGGGTCTGAACATCGTTACGCTGCCAAAGACCATCGACAATGATGTAGCGGCGACCGACATCACCTTCGGCTTCGACACCGCGCTGACTATCGCTACCGAAGCGATTGACCGGCTGCACAGTACGGCTCACAGCCATCACCGCATTATCGTGGTCGAGATTATGGGCCATAATACCGGATGGTTGGCATTGGGTGCCGGTCTGGCTGGCGGTGCTGATGTGATCCTCATACCAGAAATCCCTTACGATATAAACAAGGTGGCGGAGTCTATTCTACAGCGCAGCCGGGCGGGCAGCCGTTTTAGCATTGTCGCGGTCTCTGAGGGGGCGATGTCTACCGAAATAGCCAAAGCCATACAACAAACCGAGGAAAAACTGGCAACGGCGAAAGATGAAAAGGACAAAAAAGCCAAGAAGCAACTCAAGGCAAAGCTGGATGAGCTGGAAGCTGTCCGGGCGCAGAGTACTCAAGCCCTGACCCGCGAACTGGAGGAACTGACTCACCTGGAGTCGCGGGTGACCATTCTGGGTCATGTCCAGCGGGGTGGCACCCCGTCACCGGCAGACCGGATTCTAGCGACCCGCCTGGGAACGGCCTGCGCCGAGTTCATTCACGAGAGACACTTCGGTATTATGGTTGCCGTTCGGGGAGAAGGTGTAGAGGCTGTGCCGCTACAGGATGTGGTGGGGAGACGCAAGAATGTCCCGCTCGATCACTCCTGGATCAAGACGGCCCGTGAACTCAACTTGAGCCTGGGGGATTGATGGCATCAATCAGAATGTCGTGAAATTCGCCGTCACTGTAGACTTCGGCATTGGCCTTCTTTCGTGGTTACTTCCGCTGCCAGCGCGTGAGCCACCATTCCAGCAGCCAGAAGACCAGGAACAACAGCAGCCCGAGCAGACTCATTGCCAGAATCCCGGCATACATGGCGGGGTAGTCGAAGCGGTTCCACTCATTGACGATGTAATAGCCGAGACCGGTGCGTCCGGCGATGGTCTCCGCGATGAACAGCACTGCGATAGCCGTACCGGCGCTGATTTTGAGGGCCGTCATCATGGCCGGGACGCTCACCGGGATGTAGACATAGCGCAGCATGTGCCAGTGTCGCGCACCCAGCGAACTGATCGATTCCAGCGTCTCCGGCGCGACCTGGTTGGCCGCGTCCCGGATGATGACAAATACCTGGAAGGTCAGGATGAGCGTGATCAGGAAGATGCGCGATTCATCGCCCAGACCCAGAATCGTGATGATGAGCGGCAAAAAGACGACCTTCGGTGCCGGATAAAGAAAGTAAGCCAGCGGCGTCAGGAAACGGTCGAACAACCTGAACTGCGCCGTCAGGATTGCCAGCGGCGCGGCGATGGCGATGCTGATACCCACACTGACGATAACGCGATACGCGCTGGTCCAGAATTCGTCAATCAGATCGCCCCGCATCTCCTCGGCGAAGGTTTCCATGACCGCCAGGGGGGTCGGCAGGAATCGCTCATCAAGCTGTATAGCGGCGACATGCCACAGAACCAGCAGCAGCGCGAAGTCGAAAATCAGAAACAGCAAGCTGGATGGTGAAAACAGATGTTGTTCGTTCATAGTCCAAGTGCGGCCCGAATCTCAGCGGTGAAATGATAGAAAACGGAATCGTCACGGGCAGGCATGGGACCATCGGCAAACGGACTCACGAGGATGTCGGGATCATGCAGCGGCCCCGCTTCAGGGAAGACCAGCACCCGGTCGGCCAGCAGCGCTGCTTCTTCGACACTGTGAGTCACCATGACCATCGTCAGGTCCAGTTCGCGGCGGATGGTCCACAGGGTTTTTTGCAGCCGTTCCCGCGTCAGTTCATCGACGGCGGAGAGCGGTTCATCCAGCAGCAGCAAATCTGTTTGCAGTGCCAGCACTCGCGCCAGCGCTACCCGCTGACGCTGACCGCCGGAAAGCTGGGCCGGATAGCGTTTGGCGACATGGCTGATTTGCATCCGTTCCAACCATTCCGCCCGGACCCGGTGCCGCTCGCGCCGTGACATGCCGCGAATCTTCAATCCAAGCTGGACATTGCGCTCGGCAGTCATCCAGGGCAGCAGTCCATAATCCTGCAACATCAAACCGACTTCGGCATTAGGGCTGGTCACGGGACGGTCATGGAAATAGACACGACCGGACTGCGGTAGGCGCAATCCGGCCAGAAGATACAGGAGTGTGGTCTTACCGCTGCCCGATGGTCCCAGAATGGCCCAGGACTCGCCCTCCGCGATGGTCCAGTCAAAATCGGCTACAATCGGATGGCTGTAGCCAAATGTGACCCGTTCCAGTTGCATCGCGGAGGGACGGGCGGGTCTGGTTTCAGATTGGCGTTCCCGCGCCAGATACATGGATCAGTCTTCTTCGACCTCGACTTCTGGCAGATAGCTGGCGTCAATGATGGTATCATATTCCAGCGGTTCGTCCAGTAGCTCGACACTGACCATCCATTCATTGACCAGTTCGACCACCTCTTCCGAAGGCACCATGGCTGTCGGGAAGGTTGGCACCGGGTATTCTGCCTGAAGCGGCTCCGGAATAATGATGTTCTCCACCATCACATCGCGGAAGGCTTCCGGATCGTCGTTGATGGCTTCGACAGCCTGTTCATAGGCGGCCAGGAAGGCGATGATAGTTTCGGGATAGGATTCCAGCATGGCGTCACTGAACGACAGGACCGTCGGCACAGCCGGCAGGTCGGCGTCGCTGGCAATGACCGTACCGCCTTGAAGCTGCGTCGCCAGCGTGGTCAGCGGTTCGGGCAGTGTGGCCGCGCTTACGCCGCCGGTCGCCAGCAGTTCCAGGCGGATCGGAATCTGCGGTACCGATTCATAGACGATGTCGTCTTCCGCAAAACCGGCCTCTTCCAGCATTTGCTGCGTCAGAAACTGGATGATAGAGTTCTCCGAGATGGCAATCGCCACGCCGCGCAGATCGTCAATCGATTCAATACCGGTCTCCGGTCCGGCGACAAGCGAGAAATATGCACCCTCGATAGGCTCCATGCGGATCACCTTCAGATCAACCCCACCGTTAATCAACAGCGCGGTCACGACCAGATCAGTGTTGGCTCCGTCCACCTCTTCGGCCTGGAGGGCGATCTGCTGTTCACGGGCGCTGTTGAAGGGGATCAATTCAACTGTGACGCCCTGATCTTCGTAGAAACCTTCGGCTTCGGCGACATAAAGCGGTAAAGTGTTCAGCACCGGCAGCACCGCGATGCGCAAAACCGGTTTTTCATCTTCCTGAGCCAGCACGCCAAATGGCAGCAGCGTCAGGACCAGGAGCAAAATTAGCAAACGTCTCATACGAACCGTCCTTTGTTTGTTAAATTCAGAACGAGCTAAATCTTATGAACTATCGTATCAAAGACTCTCGTGACAGTTAATTAGGAGATAGAGAGAGATCATCGACCCAATTATCCTGCGAAAATGGGCGCTGCGGGCGCACAACCAGCGTTCTGGAATGGGTACGCCTTTAATCCAGTGTCAACACACTTGCCACCACCCAACCGGCAACATCAGCACCCTGGATGGGGTACCAGGGTGCCACCACGCCATCGGCACTTACCGGACCATCCAGCGGATTGCCAGCCACCCGCAACTGTGTCCCGGCGGGCAAGTTGGCGACCACATCAGCGGTCTGTGCGTTGGGTTCCGACCACACCTGGGCTTCGACGATCACGGTTGCATTGCCCGATTGGACCAGTGGCAGTCCGTCACAGGCTCCGGTGATTTGGGCGCGGTTGGCATCGACCCAGACAGTCGCACCAGAATCCAGCATGATGCCGTAACTGATGTTGCTGCGCCGCAGCACCAGATACGCTGTCCCGGATATGAGAGACGTATCACTGGCACGGACCAGCGCCGGTTCGGTATACGTTGGCAGTGTCTCAGACGTGGTCAGCACACACAATGTGCCGTATTCGGTCAATGGCCGGGTATCCTGCGGCAGTGAATCACAATCACCGTTCAGGATGCCGGTACGACGGTCTACCCAGCCGGACCCGGTATCAGAATAAGCGACCAGGAAATGGGTGCCGCGCTGCTGAGTAGGAGCATAAACGGTTCCGGGTTGGATGGCGGCCAACAACTGTGACGGATCGCTTAAGGGTGCAGAATAAACGGGTGTATCAGGATCGGTGGCAGCAAACTCGCAGGCTCCGGGTGTCGTACTGTCTGGCGTGGGTGCCGTTGATTCATCATCGCCACCGGATAGCATAAACATAACAGCGACGACAGCAATAACAAAGACAACAACCCCCAGAGCGACGATTGATCGGTTCACTGAAGAGACCCCCTTACTTTATTCTGTAAGTTTGCCTGAGGGTGCCGGTTCGGTCCAGGTGGAGTCAATCGTCAACCTGTGCCAGACGGGAGGTAGTTGGTAGATAATCTGGCAGACGATCTTCCAGAGAACTACGCAGCAAGTCCGTCAGTTCGGCCTGATAGACCAACTGGGCATCATGTTCGGCGGCAACGGCAAATTCAATCAGAACTTCAGCCATTGCTTCCTGAACGGTTTCGCGGACTAATGCTTGAAGCTCTTCGATGGTCATATCGTTGATGGTACGCTTGGGGTTCATAGGTACTGCCGCCTGAGTGCTTCTCTGACGTTATGAGTTCATTCTACACCCATTTGTTTAAAGCGCAATTAGGCCGGTACTATAGAGAAAAGTGCTGGACTGAAGGAGAGAATGAGATGCTCTACCCCTTGCTCTTGGAGTCAACATTGCATGTCAAAGTGTGGGGCGGTCGTAAACTGGCGGAGATCATGGGCAAGCCGCTGCCCACCGAGGAACCGTATGGCGAATCCTGGGAAGTACACGATACATCAACGGTGGTCAACGGACCACACGCGGGACACACCGTCGGCGATCTACTGGCAACCTATGGCGATGCACTGGTGGGACCAGGAAACGATGCGGGGGACGGTATGCCGCTGCTGGTCAAACTGATTGACGCCAGTCAATGGCTTTCGGTGCAGGATCACCCTAACGATTTGCAAGCGGCAAAACTGGAAGGCCAGCCACGCGGCAAGACCGAAGCCTGGGTCATTCTGGCGGCTGATGCGGGCGCAAAGCTGGTCATTGGCGTAAATCCCGGCACCGACCGAGCCGCGATGGCACAGGCCATTCGCGAAAACCGGCTGGAAGACCTGCTGGTCTATGCCAAAATCAGCGCGGGTGATGTATTGTACATCCCGGCGGGGACCGTCCACGCCATCGGACCGGGGACCCTGTTGTACGAAATCCAGCAGTCCAGCGACACCACCTATCGCCTGTACGATTGGGGCCGCATGGGATTGGATGGCAAGCCTCGTGAGTTGCACATCGAGAAAGGCGTACAGGTCGCCAATGTGGGGTCCCTGCCGCAGGTCACACACCCGGATGGTGAGATCGTCGTCCAGGGCGACTTCTTCACGACATTTCGCCATACGCTCACGCCCAATGCTCCCGTCGCGCTGGATACAGACCGGCGCTATTTCCACATGTTGACCTGTGTCGATGGCGAGGTCCAGATTAGGACCAACGGTGAAACAGTGAACATGTTCAAAGGCCAGAGCGGACTGGTCCCCGCCGCTCAGGGGGCTTACCGCCTGACCGGCACCGGGACGGTCCTGCGTTCATCGCAGGAGCGAGTCTGAGTCGTGTAGGAACTCGTCGGGAACGGTGGCGAGGCGATCAGTGACATCTTCGGACGCGCCATTGCGCGTCCCTACAGGATGACCGCCACACCGTAGGGGACGGCCCGCGTGCCGTCCTGCCACGACGCCAACCGCCGTAGGGACGCCCAACCGGGCGTCCGCCGGCAACTACCATAAAGGATTATGCAATATGACCGTTTGTCACCCTTTCATTCCCGGCCTGAAATTGAGCGAGATGTTCTACCATGAAGCCGTGAAGCCACACCTGAACCTACCGCATAGTGCGGCATTGATCGGAAGCGGATCGGAAGTTCTGGGCTTTGATACGGAGATGTCCACCGATCATCACTGGGGACCGCGTGTGATGCTGTTTTTGCACCCCGACGATCATGCGACTTCTGCCGAAACGATCAAAAACGATCTGAAGACCCGCCTGCCCTATACATTTCATGGCTATCCAACCAGCTTCGGTGAACCCGACTCTGTGGGTGTACAGTTGATGGAAACAC
>CAYQJO010000033.1:0-18228 GCA_964417785.1 uncultured Anaerolineaceae bacterium
GGCGCGAGCTTCTCCGCCGGGTGCCACCACCGGCAGCAGGTAAACCTGGGGCCGCTCATCCCGACCAGAGACAAACGCCAGCGTCTTGCTATCGGGCGACCAACGCGGGCGCGAGTCCTTGCCGCCGCGTGTTAGCTGGCACGGATCACCACCACCGGTCGGCCACAACCAGATATTACGTTTATAGCTGTTTTCCAGCCTGTCCAGAGTCACCCGAACGAAGGCCACCCACTGGCCGTCGGGACTGATCTGTGGGTCTTCAACACTGTTGATCTTGTAGAGATCATCGACCTGGATCGGGCGTTTTTCCGTTGTCATGGTTTCTATTTCCTGATTTCGTTCAATATATCGCAAGGACACAGCAGTGCTGCGTCCTCAGCAGACTAAAGCGATTCCCAGCGTTCTTCTTCCAGGTCGGCGATCACGCGCTCCATGATGTCCAGCCCCTGTTCCATCTGTTCGCAACTGATGACCAGCGGCGGTGCAATGCGCATAGCGCTGCTGCCACATCCCAGCGTCAGCAGGCCATTGAGGAAGCAACGGTTGGCGATTTCATCCCGGAATGCCGGAATACCCTTGCCGTCAGGACCGGCGAACTCCACACCGATCATCAGGCCCTTGCCCTCCACCCGCTTGATCGACGGATGATCGTTTTTGAATGCCTGCAACCGGCTGAGGGTATATTCACCCAGTTCTGCCGCATGGTCCAACAAACCTTCACTCTCAATAACGTCAAGCGTGGCACCGGCGACGGCACAGGCCAGCGGATTGCCGCCGAAGGTGCTGGCGTGCGCACCGGGAATCCATTTTTCCATCACATCGCGGCGGGTCACAATCGCACCGATGGGAATCCCCGATCCCAGGCCCTTGGCCGTCGTCACGATATCGGGTTTCACATCCCAGTGTTCCATAGCGAACCACTTACCCGTGCGCCCGATACCCGATTGAATCTCATCCGCGATCAACAAAATACCGTGCTTATCGCAGAACTCACGCAGTCGCGGCAGGAAATCGTCCTGTGGCAGCAAATAACCGCCCTCACCCTGGATTGGCTCCACGATCACCGCCGCAATTTCATCGCCAGGGACCTTCTTCTTGATGATAAATTCCTCGATAAAACCGACGGCATCACACCAGCACTGTGAGCAGGCAGCACCGCCGTCACAGGCACTTTTGGCTGGAAACGGCACATGCTCCACACCACCAGGGATAAACGGGTATTCCGAGCGCTGAGTCGCCTTGCTGGCCGTCACCGACAGCGATCCCATCGTCCGCCCATGAAAGCCGCCATAGAACGCGATAACGTGATGCCGGTTGGGTGTCTGGTAACGGGCCAGCTTGAGCGCCGCCTCAACCGCCTCCGTACCTGAATTGCCGAAGTACACCATCACATCGTCAGGGTCCGCGCCATGAATCGGTGTGATCTTTTGCAGCTTCTCCGCCAATTCCACCTGCTGCGGACAGAAGAAGTCGGTCGCACCAATATGGAGATAGCGCTCAGCCTGCGCATGGATTGCCTCGACAATCTTCGGGTGCCGGTGGCCGGTAGAAAGCACCGCAATACCCGCCGCGAAATCGAGATAGGCATTGCCATCGACGTCCCACACCTCAGCCCCCTGTCCATGACTCATCACAAAGCCATAGGAACGGGTGTAGGACGGTGACAGACTGTGCTTATCGCGCCGCGCAACCTCAACCGCCTTTTCGCTCAAATCACGAAAGACAAAGCCCTCAAACTGCTTAACCATGTAGTTGCCTCGTTTCTTTTAGAGGATTAATCCGGATGGCAGTATAGACAGCCGTAATGTGTTTCGTCAAGCATGCCGATCCTTCATCTCAAATTCTAAACCAGAGTCGTCAATCCCCTGGTACAATGGAAATCATTGTGTCTGGAAATCAACCTTACAAACAATCATGACCATCGATCCTGAAACCTACAAAATCGCAATGCGCCAGTGGGCAGCAGGTGTCACCGTTGTGACTACCACCACGCCCGATGGCAAATTTCACGGCGTCACCGCCAGTTCGTTCACCAGCGTCAGCCTGGACCCGGTGCTGGTGCTGATCTGCCTGGGAAAAGAAAAATATACCCACCATCTCATCAGTGAGAGTGGCAAATTCGTGGTCAATGTCCTGCATACCGGCCAGATCGAATGGGGAAAACGATTCGCCGGCATGTATCCGGAAATTGAGGACCGCTTCTATGATATTGAGGCGCAAACCGCTATGACCGGCGCACCCATACTGCCCGGTGTGCTGGCGTGGCTGGACTGCACCATCCACACCATGCATGACGCCGGCGACCATACCATATTTATCGGTGCGGTCGTAGCTGCTGATGGGCCGGGCGGGGGCGATCCCCTGCTCTACTTCCAGCGCCAGTGGGGGACCTTCGACGCCAGGGACTAAACCAGGTCCTGCGCAGCCAGAGCAGCGCCGACGATCCCGGCATCGTTGAGCAACTGTGCCGGGACAATCTTGGCATGCGACTCCAGGTAGTGAAAGAATTTATCGTGCTTCTTGCTCACTCCACCCCCAAAAATGATGAGGTCGGGCCAGAACAGATCGTCCAGACGTCCCAGATACTCATTGACTCGTTTGGACCACTTCTTCCAGGACAGGTCTTTTGCCTGCCGGATGCTATCGGCGGCACGATGCTCAGCGTCTTTGCCCCGGACTTCCATATGGCCGATTTCTGTGTTTGGCATCAGATGACCATTCACAAAAACGGCGCTGCCGATTCCCGTGCCAAAGGTCAGAATAAACACGACACCATCATGGCCGCGCCCCGCACCAAAACGCATTTCAGCGATCCCGGCAGCGTCTCCATCGTTGAGCAACAACACCGGACAGCCGGTTTTGCGCTGGAATAGGCGCTGAGCGTCGTAGCCAATCCATGAATCATGCACATTGGCCGCCGTATGGGTCACGCCTTCCTTGACGACCGCCGGGAAAGTGCAGCCAATCGGCCCCTTCCACTTGAAGTGTTCGACAATCTGCGCGACAACATCGGCGACCGGTTCTGGCTTTGCAGAATCGGGCGTGGGAATGCGGTGACGGTCTTTGGTAAATTCACCGGTCTCAATATCGACCGGCGCACCCTTGATACCTGAACCACCGATGTCTATTCCTAAGATATCCATCAACAAAATCTCCATTGTTTGTGGATGATTCGATCTTAGCACAGATGATATTGACCCGCACCTGTATCACTGGTAAATTCTTTGCAGCCCTATCGAGAACTGGAGTCCCACATGGCCGATGAAACCGCTGGTCAAATGCGCCAGTCTGAACAATTCCTACATCTCTATCAACCTCCGGCGATTAACGGCGATTTCACATACAAACACATCATCAGCGTCGAGCAATTTCAACGCGACGACCTGGACACCATTTTCGCGACAGCCAAATCACTGCGGAGCCGCGTCGCCGCTAACGACCGTGAACTGGCCCGGATGGCAGCGGGACAACTGATGGCGTCAATGTTTTTTGAGGCCAGCACCCGCACCGACATGTCCTTCCAGGCCGCCATGCGCCGCCTGGGAGGCTCGGTCGTGAGCGCCACCAATGGTGTGCAATTTTCATCCGTATATAAGGGTGAAAACCTCGCGGATACGGTGCGGGCTGCCGGCTGTTACGCCAACATCCTGGTCATCCGCCACCCCCAGATCGGTTCATCTTACCAGACTGCCTACTATATCGACCGGCTCAACGAACGTATCACCACGCAGACTGCGGTCATCAGCGGCGGTGACGGAGCCGGCGAGCATCCCACCCAGGCCCTGCTGGACCTGTTTACCATCACTGACCTGAAGAACGGTCCCGATAACCGCACAATCACCCTGGTGGGCGACCTCCTTTATGGCCGGACGGTTCACTCATTGGCGAAGCTCATTGCCCTCTATGGAGCGCAGAACACGACACTGTGTTTCGTGTCGCCACCTTCGCTCCGGATGCCCGATATGGTGATCGACTTCATCCACAAACATAACGATCAGATCAAAATTCACGAAACCAGCGATCTATACGAGGTACTGAGCGAGACCGATGTCATCTACTGGACACGCATCCAGGAGGAACGTTTCGCCCGCCGCGCCGATTACGACGCCAGCCGTGATAACTTCATCATGACACCGGCAGTGCTGAATCAGGCCCCACGCGATGTCATCCTGATGCACCCGTTGCCACGCAAGCACGAGATGGGAACCCCCGCCGACCACGACATTCTGGACCAGAATCCGCGAGCGGTCTACTTCCAGGAGATGGAGAATGGCATGTTCATCCGTATGGCCCTGATCGTCAAAATGCTGGGACTGGAATAGATGCGCATTGACGGCATGTTCGATCCACATGTCCATCTGCGCGGGATGGACTGGACACACAAAAGCACCTTCGCCAGCGAAACCGCCGCCGCCGCCGCCGGTGGCTACTGGGCGGCCTTTGATATGCCCAACACCTCACCGGCGACAGTAGATCGCACCACCCTGGATCGCAAGCTGAACGAAATCAGCGAACAGGCGGTCTGTGACTGGGGTGTCTATTTCTGCGCCGCTGCCAGTGGCAACTGGGACCAGTATCCAGCGGTTTTTACCGATGTCTGCGGTGTGAAGATGTTCAACAACTCCACTACCGGCAATCTGCTGGTGGAAGACCCGGATATTCGCGCCGGGCATTATCAACACTGGCCTGCCAGGAAAATCTTCACCAACCATGCCGAAGACGAGACTCTGGCGGCGATTCTCGATCTGGTCCGGATTTATCGCAAGCCGACCCACATTCTGCACCTCAGCACGGCCCATGAAGTTGGCCTCATCCAGCAGGCAAAAGCGGAAGGGCTGCCGGTCACAGCCGGTGTGTGTCCTCATCACCTGTGGCTGACAGAAGACGACTTATCCCACCTGGGACCACTCGGCTGGATGAAACCGACACTCAAGACCAGAGCGGACCAGGACGCGCTGTGGCAGGGTTTGCGCTCCGGTGTGATCGATGTGGTCGAATCCGACCATGCACCCCATACCCTGGCGGAAAAGTCCAGCGACTCGCCGCCCTATGGCGTACCTGGCATCGAGACCACCCTGCCCCTGCTTTTGACCGCCGTCCATGAAGGCCGCCTGGAAATGGATCATGCGGTCGCGCTGGTGTCTGAGAATCCGCGCCGTATCTTCGGACTCCAATGCCCGCCCGATACCTACACCGTTGTTGATCTGGACATTGAATACGAGATTCGCAACGACGATCTGAAGACGATGGTCAAGTGGTCGCCCTTAAATGGCATGCGCGTGCGCGGCAAGGTGATCGAGACCTGGATTCGCGGCACGCAAGTCTACGACGGTGAAGCCGTCCTGGTCGAACCTGGCTTCGGAGAAAATCTGTATGGCTGAACGCTGGCTGCAACGAACGCTGGTCCAGGCGATCAGCACCGGCTACCGGCTGATCCGGCCAACACTTTTCCAGCGCTCCGCCGGTGATGCTCATCGTTCCGCCGTTGAACTGCTGCGCCGACTGGATCGCCTGCCGCTACTGGACGCAGCCACCCCGCTGCTCGTACCGCGACAACCAGTCGAGGTCGGCGGTGTGTCGCTGCCGCACCCGTTGATTCTCGCCGCCGGTCTGGTCAAAGGCGATGGTTTCGCCGGTGAAGCTGAAGCACTGGACGCGGTGCGCCAGGGACACAATATCATCCCCGGTTGGCGCAGTCTGCCTGCACTCGTCGGGCCGGTCGAGGTCGGCTCCTTTACCCGCCATCCACGCCTGGGCAACAACGACACGGTTATGTGGCGTGATCCACCATCGCGCTCAACCCAGAATCGTGTCGGCCTGAAGAATCCGGGTGCCGTCGCTGCCGCCGCCTTTCTCTCGCAGCGAGTGGATCGTCTACCTGCTGTTTTCGGCATTAACATCGCTCCCAGTCCGGGTGTGGATGATGACACCCAGGACAGCACCGATGTGAGCGAAGCCATCGAAGCATTCATCGCACGCGGCGTGCATCCGTCCTGGTTCACCCTGAATGTCAGTTGTCCCAACACCGAAGACGATCCCGGCAGCCGTCAGACCGAAGACCGGACGCGTACACTATGCCGGGCCGCCCGCGCAGTCACAGGCGACATTCCATTGTGGGTCAAAATCAGCCCCGGTCTAGCGGCTGAGCAGTACGGGACCATGATGAAGGTCTTTGCCGAGACGGGTGTGCAGGCTGTTGTCGCCACCAACACCATCGCCCGTCCCACCCCTGATATTGACGATTATCTGGCCGGAGTCGGCGGCGGTATGCTTCATCGTCATGCGCTGGCAGCCGTCACTGCCTTGGCAGACGCCGGTCAACCCATAGACATTATTGGCTGCGGCGGTGTAATGGACCCGGTAACCCTCCATAGTTTCCGCCAACACGGCGTCCGCGCCTGCCAGTATTGGTCAGCGCTGGTTTACCGGGGGCCGTTGGTGGCAGCGGCCATACTCAACGAGGATTGATATGCACTCAGACATTGCCGATGTTCTGCTGGATATACAGGCGGTCCGCTACGAACCCGATAACCCTAAAACGTTCAAATCGGGCATCATTTCGCCGGTCTATATCGACAACCGCTCGGTGCCTTTCTGGCCGGACGCCTGGAACCGCGTAATCGCAGCCTTCCAACAGCAGACGGCTGCTATCGATTTCGACGTGATCGCCGGTATCGAAGCCGCCGGTATCCCACACAGCGCTGCTCTGGCTTTCAGCATGCAGCGACCCTCGGTATTCGTGCGCAAACAGGCCAAAGAACACGGCCTGAAAAACCGCGTGGAAGGCGGCGACGTGGACGGCCAGCGAGTCTTGCTCATTGAAGACCTGGTTACCACCGGCGGCAGCAGCCTTTCCGGTGTCCAGGCATTGCGTGAAGCCGGTGCCCTCATTGAACACTGTCTGGCGATTGTCAGCTACGGCTTTGCCGAAGCCATCGATGCCTTCGCCGCCGCCGGTGTCCAACTCCACACACTGACCCATTTCGGCGCAATCCTGGAACGGGCCGGTCAGCGCGGCGCATTGACGTCCGACGCCATCGCCACCATCCAGAATTGGCTGAACGATCCGCGAGGCTGGCATGAACGCCATTGAGAAATTCGAGCAACGAGCCGAAGCCATCAACTCTCTGCTGTGTATCGGACTGGACAGCGATCACCAGCGCTTACCGGCAGAATTTCAGCGCGAAGCACTGCCGCAGTTCGCATTTAACCGCTGGATCATCCGCGAGACCCATCCGTTTGTCAGCGCTTATAAGCCCAATATCGCCTTTTACGAAGCACGGGGCGAGCAGGGATGGCAGGAACTCCGTTTGACGCTGGGATACCTGCGCGAGCGCCACCCGGATATTCTCACCATTTGCGACGCCAAACGCGCCGACATCGGCAACACCAATCGCGGCTACGTCGAAGCCATATTCGACCACATGGGCTTCGACGCCGTCACCCTGCATCCCTACCTCGGTCGTGAGGCGCTGCTGCCTTTTCTTGAGCGCGAGGACAAAGGCTGCATCGTCCTGTGCCGGACCTCGAACAGCGGTGCTGGTGAATTCCAGGATTTGCCGGTTGGCGGCAAACCGTTGTGGCAGGTCATCGCGGAGTCGGTATCCGGCCAGTGGAACACCAATAACAACTGTATGATGGTGGTCGGTGCCACTTACCCGGAAGAACTCAAGCGGGTCCGCGAGATCGCGGGTGATATGACGCTGCTGGTACCCGGCATTGGCGCTCAGGGTGGCAACCTGGATGCCGCACTCGCCGCAGGGCTGAACAACCGAAAGCGTGGCATGATGGTGAGCGCTTCCCGCAGCATCATCTTCGACCCGCAGCCAGCCACTGCTGCCGCGACACTGCGCGACGCCATCAATGTACACCGTTAGTAATAGTTTTATACATTTCCATAGTGCATTAAATCGGATTACAGCCTATAATCAAGCCGGTTTGTTTAGCATTGGGGAACCGCATGATCGACGTTAACAGGTTGTATTGGGTAGTCGTGATATTGTGCATCGTGCTGACCCCGCTGGCCGCACAGGTTGAATACACCGAGACCTTCATCGCCATTGACGGTACATGGCAGTTCAATTATCCCGACGGTTGGACCATTGTCAGCAATGAAGAGACCAGCGTCACCATCAGCGACAGCCAGACAGCGCTGGTGTTTTTCCGGCCCACTGTGTCCGAAGCACTCAATACAGAGAACTTTAGCAGCATGGCCGAAAGCCTATCCAGCATGCTGCAAATGACGGTCATCAACAGCGAAGTCTTCGGCGAGCGTTCCAATCCCTATGCGGTCACAACCCTGGACGACGAAGGCGAAAACGTATACGCAGTCATTCAGCAGTTGGAAAACAACACCTTCGGCGTTGTCCTGATCGTGTTCTCTACCGTCCCGACAGAAGAAGAATTCGAGCGATTTACGCAGATCGCCCTTACAATGAAAGCAGTCCGTCCGGAAGCCCTGCAGATCAACAGCTACAACATGGGTCGGGCTGAGATTATCGCCGAGTTGGAAGCGAAGGGTATCATCCAGCGTGGGGGAGACCGTGTCTTCGAGGAAGATTACGCCTTCTTTTCCGGCCAGGGCAGTTTCTTCACACCATTGGCCCAGAACGCCCCTCACACCGATCTCATCATGGCGGGAGAATTAACCTTCAGTGTGGGCAATCCCACCATTTACGAAAGCTGTACCTTGATCTCCCGCGTCGTGACCAACGAGGACGGCGTCACCGAACAGTATCTTGAATTCGGCATTGATAACGAGGGGGACGCCTTCTACTACGACAGTCGCGGCCTGGACCGGGATAACCCCTATGAATACACGCCCATCCAATCCTATAATTTCGACCGACCGGTCCACTTCATCGCCATTGTCAAGGGCAACCAGCTTGAACTCTATGTGGATGGTCGCCGTCTGCTCAGCAACAACAACCTGGAAGTTCGCACCGGCACTTATGGCGTGGCCCTCATCGGGCATGGTCCGCTGGCACGCTGTGAAGGCCGGAACATCTGGGTCTACAAAATCCCCGGCACGGCTCCAGGTGAATGCCAGATTTCCTCACCGAACATCGTCAACAAGCGGACCGGCCCCGGCACCAACTTCGACATCAACGGCCAGTTAGAAACCGGCACCGTGACCAACGCAGTCGGTCAGGCTCGCGGAGCATCCGGTTTCCGCTGGTGGCTGCTGGAAGACGAAACCTGGGTACGCGAGGATGTTGTCGAGGCTAAGGGCGACTGTAATGCGCTACCGCTGCGCAGCACCCCCTAAAGCATCCGCGCTGCCTTGACGATCAACCGGTGTTCGGTCTCGTGAACACGCGCTTCCAGGTCTTCGAGTGTGTCATCCATCAAAATCGGCACCACATCCTGAACAATCACCGGACCGGCATCGACTTCCGGCACCACATGATGCACCATCACGCCCGTATGGGTGATCGTGCCATCATGATAGGCCCTGTAAGCCCGTTCAATCGCGTTTATACCCGGAAATGCACCGGGCAGCGCCGGGTGCAGATTGATGACCTTTTCGGGAAACTGATTCAGGAACGCCGGTGATAGAACATGCATCCAGCCGGCCAGCACGATCAAATCGGGCTGGATCACCGCGACTTCCCGTCCCAGATCGCGGTCGTAGTCCTCGCGGGATCGATCCCTGTAGGACTTCAGCGGAAAATACAGCGTTGGGATTCCGGCAGCCTGCGCCCGTACCAATCCATAGGCTGATTGTCGATTCGACACCACCAGCGCAATCGGTAAACCGGCATCGATCAATACCTGGAGATTGCTGCCGTTCCCTGAGATAAACACCGCCAACCGCTCAGCCAACGATTTCTACCCCCGTCTTATTACCCACAATTTCGCCTACGATATGCGCTAAGGGTACGGACTCCGCCTGCCCCGGCGGCACGATCACCAGCATTCCCAAACCCATGTTGAACACATGGAACATCTCATTATCTGCGATCTGGCCCTGCTGCTGCATTAACGCAAAAATGGGTGGCAACGGCCACTGTCCTTTGCGAATGATCGCGCCGGTATTGGGCGGCAGGATGCGCGGCAAATTGTCGATTACCCCACCGCCGGTGATATGCGCCAAACCACGCACGTCAATACCAGCGTCCACTATTCGCCCGTAAGCGTCCAGATAACAGCGGTGGACGGCCAGCAGTGCATCACCGATGGACACCTCGTTGAGATCATCACGCCGCTCAGACCAGTTCAAATCAGCCAGAATCTTGCGAGCCAGCGAATAGCCATTGGTGTGAAGTCCACTTGACGGCAGCGCCAGAATCGTGTCCCCCGGTTGAATCCGTGTTCCGTCAATGATGCTGTCCCGATCCACCACACCGACCACTGTACCGACCAGATCAATCTCACCGGACTGATAGACACCCGGCATCTCAGCAGTTTCACCACCCAGGAGAGCGCAGCCGACATCTTTGCAGGCCGCCGCACAACCGGTCACAATCTCTGCGATTTGCTCCGGCACCAACACCGATGAAGCAACATAATCCAGGAAAAACAGCGGTCGCGCCCCCTGGACCAGGATGTCGTTGACACAGTGATTCACGAGGTCCTGCCCGATGGTGTCCCAGCGCTTCATGCGAGCCGCCACCATCGTCTTCGTCCCAACCCCGTCGGTCGAAGCCACCAGCACCGGCGACGCCATATCTTTCACCGCCGACACATCGAACAATCCGCCGAAAACGCCGGTGTCGGATAAAACTTCCGGACCATAGGTTGCACGGATGGCCGTCTTCATCAACTCAGTGGCACGCTGACCGGCAGCGATGTTCACACCGGCGCGGCTGTAGGCATCGTCTTGCGTCATCGCCCTATATCCGTCCGGTAATGCATACCCTCAAAACGAATTTTCTTGATCTCACGGTACACAGTTTTGAGGGCCGTATACAGATCAGCGCCAACCGCCGTCACCGCCAGCACCCGGCCACCAGCAGTCTTGAGCCGACCTTCCTGGCGAATTGTTCCCGCATGGAAGACAACCGCTTCACGTACCTGCTGCACCCCTTCTATGGGCAACCCCTTCGGATAATGCCCCGGATACCCCGGCGAAGCCGCCACCACCGTCGCGCACGCGTCGTCTTCCCACTCGACCGTCACGTCCGCCAACGTACCCTCGACGCAAGCCAGCAAAATCTGGGCGAAGTCGGTCACCAGCAGCGGCAGTATGACCTGGGCTTCCGGGTCACCGAAGCGACAGTTGAATTCCAGAAGTTCCGGTCCACTCTCGGTCAGCATGATACCAGCATAAAGCACACCCATATAAGGTGTGCCGGACCCGGCCATCCCGTCAACCGCTGGCTGCAAAATCGTGCGCACGATTTCCGCCAGCATATCCGGACCGACATCCGGCACCGGCGCATACGCTCCCATCCCGCCGGTATTTGGTCCTTCATCGCCGTCGAACGCCCGCTTGTGATCGCGTGCCGGTGGCATCGCTACCATCGTATTGCCATCACTGAACGCCAGCACAGACACTTCAGGACCTTCCAAACGCTCCTCAATGACGACAGTGTTACCAGCGGCACCGAAATTATCCTCTAGCAGGATTTGTGCCAGCGCGGACCGGGCATCGTCCATGTCATCACAGACAATAACGCCTTTACCCGCCGCCAAGCCATCGGCTTTGACCACAACCGGACGCCCAAACGACTCGACAAATGCAGCGGCTTCAGCGTAATCGGTGAACGTACCGTACTCCGCCGTCGGGATGTTGTGATCGCGCATGAACTGCTTGGCAAACGCTTTGGACGATTCCAGCCGGGCCGCCGCCTGAGTTGGTCCAAAAGCGACGATCCCGGCAGTTTTCAACGCATCCACCATACCGGCAGCCAGCGGCGCTTCCGGCCCGACCACCACCAGATCAATCGCTTTCTCCCGACAAAAGTCAATAATCCCGGATACATCATCAGCGGAGATGTTCACATTGACCGAACTCACCCAGGGCCGGTAACCTTCGATACATGGCGCAGCCGTCCATTCTGTACCGGCGTTGCCCGGTGCCACATACACCTCACCCACACGCCAGGAGCGGCTGAGCCGCCACGCCAGTGCATGTTCGCGCCCGCCGCTGCCGATTACCAGTATTTTGAGCATCAGTTCCCCCATGCGCCGGTCAACACGATGTTTTCTCGGTCTTCTTCAAACAACCACTGCGGGATCGCCACCGGATAGTTGCCGGAGAAACAGGCGTTGCAGTGACCACTTTCAGGACGATCAACGCCGAACTGCACCGCCTCCAATAATCCCGCCAGACTCAGATATTCCAGACTATCCGCGCCAATCTGCTCGCAGATGGCCGGAACATCCATCCGGTGCGCGATCAACTGCTTATAGGTCGCCATGTCGATACCCATAAAGCAAGGATGACGGATTGGCGGTGATGAGACGCGCAGATGGACCTCCTTCGCCCCACCCTCACGCAGCAGCGTGACCAGCGGCCCCGATGTGTTACCGCGCACAATCGAATCATCGACCAGTACCACCCGCTTGCCTGCGAGATTGGCCGTCAGCGCGTTATATTTGAGACGCACACTATCTTTGCGCAAATGATCGTCCGGTTGGATGAATGTGCGCCCGATATAACGGTTCTTGGTCAGCCCTTCGGTATAAGGCAAGCCAGATTCCTGGGCGTAACCGATGGCCGCCGGAGTCGCCGAGTCCGGCACACCCACCACGATGTCGGCATCCGCCGGCGCTTCACGGGCAAGCTGCCGACCCAATCGCTGGCGGACCGTATGCACAACCTGACCTTCCAGCAGCGAGTCCGGTCGGGCGAAATAGACGTACTCGAAAATACACATGGTTTTCCGCAAGGACTTCCGTCCCGTGATTGACGTGATACCCGTGTCATCAATGCGAACAATCTCACCCGGTTCGATCTCGCGCACGAACTCCGCGCCGATGGTCAGCAGAGCACACGATTCCGATGCCAGCACATAACCACCATCATTGAACCTCCCCAGGCACAGCGGACGCAGCCCCAGCGGATCACGCACACCGTAGAGGGCATTGCGCGTCAGGATCGCCAGCGAATAAGCCCCTTCGGCCATCTGCATTAGCGCCCGGATACGGTGCTGCCATAGATCGCGGTTGTCCCCCTCTATATCCATCATCTCACCGTCCAACCATACTTCGGGCGGTGCCGCCAGCATTTGCGTGATGACCTCGCTATCGGTGGTAGACGACAAACCCACGCCACGCCGCAGCAAAATCTGGCGCAGCGCCAGGGTATTCGTCAGATTGCCATTGTGTGAGACACCGAGCGGGCCGTCGATGGTCTCGATTAAATACGGTGAGGTGTTGCGCATGTGGGATGAGCCGGTGGTTGAATAGCGGTTGTGACCGATAGCGATATGACCCTTCAGCGGGCGCAGATTGTCCTCATTGAAGACCTGCGAGACCAACCCCACGCCCTTGTGAACATAAGCAACATTGCCGTCGGTCGTGACAATGCCCGCCCCTTCCTGTCCCCGATGTTGAAGCGCGTACAGACCGAAAAACGACAGCCGCGCCACATCACGGTCCCGTGCATAAATGCCGAGAATACCGCATTCTTCTTTCGGTTTATCCATAATACCTACTGAGTCTCGTCGTTGACATAGCGTAACATATTTGCCTGAATCCGTGCAGCCGCCGGATAGTCTCCCGGTACGAAATCAGCACCCGTCAGCCGCTCATGCACCTGGATGTAGAGTGTCGCCATCTCAGCCGCAAATGCCGGGACCAGCGGCGGCGGATTACCCTCGCCGCGATACCCCTGAGCGGCAAACCACTTGCGTAGATGCTCTTTGTCGTAGTGCTGTGGATCGTCACCCCGCGGATCGCGCCAGTAGCGGCTGGAATCCGGTGTATGTACCTCGTCAATTAAAGTTAATTCGCCGTCAATCAGGCCGAACTCGTACTTGGTATCAACCAGGATCAACCCGGCATCACGGGCAACGGCCTGACCGCGTGCAAACAACGCCAGCGCCACCGTTTCGATCTCCTGCCACAGCGGCTCCGCGACCAATCCTCGCGTCAGAATCTCATCGCGGGTGATACGCTCGTCATGTGCGCCGTCAACGGCTTTAGTCGTCGGCGTGATGACCGGCTGTGGCAGCGGATCGTTCTTGCTCAGACTATCCGGCAGCGGAATACCATAGGGTGTACGGTCGCCCTGTTCATACAGCGTCCACATGGAGGTGCTGGTCACACCCGTGATATAACCGCGCACCACCACCTCAACCGGCAGCGCTTCCGCCTCACGGGCGACGGTCACATTGGGATCGGGTGACGCGATCAGGTGGTTGGCGACAACATCGCGTGTTTGCTCAAACCACCACAAGCTCAACTGGTTCAATACCTGACCCTTATAGGGAATCAGCCCCAACACGCGATCAAACGCCGACACCCGGTCGCTCGTCACCAGCACCCGCTGGCCCTGCCAGTGATAAATATCTCGGACCTTACCGGTTAGCTTCGATCCCAGGCCGTCCAGATCGACACTGCTCAGTGCGTTCGGTACAGCGGCCAGCAGTTGGTCGTGCGTGAGCATGGTCTATATCTCCGCTGCGATTGCTTCTCGGATGTGTGCTGCCAGCGCCAGAGCGCGTTCCGGTGCATCACCGATGTGATCCTCAGCTTGCAGCAGTTCGACCACCCGCTCTGGCTCGACCAGCATCTTGATCCGCTCATCGGCGGCCAGATTCGCCACCAGCGGATTCGGCTCGTCCTGACGAACCGCCGCCCAGGCCACCAGGCTGTGTTCACGGATGATCTCATGGAGTTCCTGCCGGTCGCCGCCAGCGCGTACTGTTTCCATCAACAGGCGTTCGGTGGCCGCGAACACGCCGTAGCGGTCCAGATTGCGCTGGATGGCATCTTCGTCAATGTGCAGACCAACCAGAATACGATTCGCCCGTCGCAGCAGTTCATCGGTCGCCAGGAATCCGTCCGGCAGCACCACCCGCCGGTTACCGGAATCATCCAGTGTCCGTTCCAGCAGACTGTGGGCGGCGTTATCCCAGGCCACACGCGGCAGCGACGCCACATACCGCGCCAGACTGTCCAGATTTTCGGCATTGATCGGATTGCGCTTGAAGGGCATGGCCGACGAACCCACTTGTTTGCTGCCAAATGGCTCCGACCACTCACCAAACAGTGGCGATTGCAGCAGGCGCAGGTCGAAAGCCAGCCGGTAGATCGTCATGGCAAGCCCGGCCAGCGCGTTCACAATATCCCAATCCTGCCGTCGGGGATAAGTCTGGTGCGCCACCGGATACGGTTCGAGTTCCAATGCCACCATTACACGCTGTTCAAGTTCAGAGGGTGTCATGCCGGTACCGTTCAACAGTTCATGGTACGATGCAGAGGTTCCGACCGCACCTTTCAGCCCTTTGCCGCGAATAGTCCGGCGCAGGTGTGTGAGCGTCTCCCAATCTGCCAGCAAGTCCTGACCATAATTCGCCAGCCGGTAGCCGACGGTTGTCGGTTCCGCCGGTTGCAGATGAGTAAAGGCCATGCACACCTGTCCGGCCCGGTGTTCGATCAACTCGGCCAGCCGCACCAGCAGCGCTCGCAGCCGCACCAGCAGCACATCAACACCGGCCCGCAAACGCAGCGCATCGGCATTATCTTCAATGTCCATGCTGGTCGCGCCCAGATGAATGATCCGACCGGCCAGCGGACATTGTTCGGCATAGGTGCGCACTTCAGCCATCAAATCGTGATGAATCTCGGCTTCGATGGCGTGGGCGCGGTCCAGATCAATGTTCTCCTGGTTCTGGCGCAGATCGGCCACCTGCTCCGCCGTAACCAATCCAGCTTCGCGCTGCGCATCCGCCAGCGCCACCCAGATACGCCGCCACAGGGTGCGCTTGTAGGTATCGGACCAGATACGGCGCATGTCGTCGCTGCCATAGCGCCAGGTAAACGGACTCAGATAGGTATCATGTGTGAAGGTCATGGATTACCCCAGATCGAAAATATCGCGGATCGCCAGCGTGAATCCGGGCAGCACATCACCGCCATGCAATGTACCGTTCTCGTCGAGTGTCTGTATCTGCATCGCACCGGGTACTGTACCGCTATCTGTCAGCGTGCAAACCTCGACCGTCCGTGATACCGGATAGACCAGCCACACAATGCGACTGCCGTTTTGCAGCAGATACTCGGCCTTCTCCCGAAGCTGACGTTGGGTGTTTCCAGGTGACTTGACCTCGACAGCCAGATCGGGCATCCGCTGCATACTGCCCTCCGTCACAACCGGCTCGTCCACACCCGCGGTAAAGGAAACATCAGGCCGCCGGTCGTTATAACGATCACCAGGTGACCGGTGGCTGATCTCGGTACCCACACGGCCCAACTTGCGCGGTTTGACCCAGACGCGAATCTCTGAGCCGATATTCATGACGATGATTCCGTGTTCCTGCGTGACCACCTTCTCGCGTATCTCCCCGTGTACCAGTTCAAACAAGCGGTCGCGGTTTTCCGGCTGCTGCATGAACTGCTCGAATTGCTCAACAACATACAACTGCTTATCGATAATCATCACGGCACCTATACATATTTGATCCCGTTACGAAACAGCCGCAGACCATCCATCGCCACTTCACGGCGCGGATGCTGCCAGGGGAAGAGATGGTTTTCCGGGTGCGGCATCAGGCCGAAGACGTTGCCCGCCGGGTTACACAATCCGGCGATGTTATCGACCGATCCATTCGGATTGACCGGATAACCGATGGCCTGACCTGCTGCATCGACGTAGGTCAGCGCCACCAGACCATCACGCCATAACTGCTCCCGTGTGGCTTCATCTCGAACAGCCACCCGGCCCTCACCATGTGCCACCGGACAGTAGATTGGCTCCGCCAGCTCTTCGGTGAATAAACACGGACTGGCGCTGTTCGGTTCCAGAGAGACCCAGCGACACTCAAAACGATCACGCTCATTGTAGGTCAGGGTGACCGGGCGTTTTGCGTTGCCGTTCCAGCCAGAACCGGGGATCAATCCAGCTTTGACCAGCGTCTGGAATCCGTTGCAGATTCCCAGCACCGGACGACCATCGGCGATGAAGCGGTCGATGTCAGTCAGGCGCTCGCGCAAATCCAGCGCCCACAACACACCTGCGCCCAGGTCGTCACCGTAGGAGAAACCACCCGGCACCACCAGCATGTGATAATCGAGCAGGTCCCGTTCAGCGCTGAACAACTGGTTCACATGCACGATTTCCGGCTCACCGCCAGCCAGTTCGCAGGCGAGAACGGCATCCCGGTCACGGTTGGTGCCGTTGGCGTGCAGGATCAGCACCTTCGGCGGGCCGCTGCGAACGGATGGGACGCGATCAATCGTCGTTGTCTGTAGGGGTGCAGGGTGCTGCGCCCCGGATTGCGGCGTCCCGTTGGTTTCATCAATCATATGCCCGCACCATGCTTTTACCATTTCGCTTTCCGCAATATGGTATTCTGCGTTCGAGCGACCAAAGGCTGCAAGGCACATTTGCGATGAATTAGTGACGGTTGCCAGCCTATCCCAGGCAAACTTACCCCCAAGAAATTCCTGAAAAGCCAGATCATGTTCTGGCCTGACTTCGACAATAAGCCGTCCAATTGACTCACTGAAAAGAATGCGTCGTTGCCTGTGTGCATCCGTTTCGTCAGTCACACCGGAAAAATCGTAATCATCCATTGCTATGCCCAATCCACCCGCAATGCACATCTCCGCCATCGCAACCCCGAGACCACCTTCGCTGACATCATGGCACGACTGCACCAACCCCATCTGGATGGCCTGATGCAGTGCACGGTAGGTCTTCATCGCATCGGGATTCGGCTGCGGTATGGTACCGCCTTCGATTCCGTGCAGCAGATTGTAATGACTACCCCCCATCTCGTTACGGGTCTCACCGACCACATAGATCAGATTTCCCGGCTCCTTAAAATCCATCGTGACCGTCTTCGTCACATCCGGCACGATGCCCACCGCCGAGATCACCAACGTGCCGGGGATGGCATGCCGCTGGCCGTCCGCGCCGAGATACTCGTTGTTCAGGCTGTCCTTGCCGCTGATAAACGGCACATCGTAGGCCACCGCCGCATCGTAGCAGCCCTGCGCACAGCGTACCAGCGACCCCATACGATCCGGCAAATTGGTGTTGCCCCAGGAGAAGTTATCCAGAATGGCGATCTGGTCCGGGTCCGCGCCGACTGCCACCAGATTGCGAATCGC
>CAYQJO010000033.1:18328-27025 GCA_964417785.1 uncultured Anaerolineaceae bacterium
GGGGATTTAGGGGTGAGGGGGTCCATCGGCACAATCACCGTCGCATCGCTCGGCCCACCAATACCCACCAACGGTTTGACCGCCGTGCCACCCTGCACCTCATGGTCATAGCGGCGGATCACCTCTTCCTTGCTGCGGATTGTCGGCATCGCCAGCAGCTTGAGCAGCGTCTCGCCATAATCTTCCTGGACACCTCCCTCACTCCCTTCTGGTTTCTCATCTCCCCCTCGCCCCCTGTGGGGCCACACCGCCTCCAGATGGCGCTGCGGCAGACCGTCATGCAGAAACACCATCGCCACATCACCGACGAATTTATCCTTGTAAGTCAGCTTCAGTCGTCCGGTCGGTTCAAAAGTACCGATGGCGGTGGCCTCCACATCCTGACCGGCGCAGATGGTTTGCAGGCGTTCCCAATTCTCCGGCGGCACCGCCAGTACCATACGCTCCTGTGCCTCGCTCAACCAGATTTCCCAGGGCTGCAAACCGGGATATTTCAGCGGCACCGTCTCCAACTGGACCGCTGCGCCGATTTTATCGCCCATCTCACCCACCGCTGACGACAATCCACCCGCGCCGCAGTCGGTGATGGCGTTGTACAACCGTTCATCACGCGCCCGCAGCACCACCTCCTGCACCTGCTTCTCCTGGATCGGATTACCGATCTGCACCGCGCCGCCGGAGACTGTGCTGGTGGTGGTATCCATCTCCATGCTGCTGAAAGTTGCCCCGCGCAGACCATCTCGTCCGGTACGCCCACCGATGACGACGATCAAATCGCCCGGTTGGACTTCAGTCGGGTGCGATCCATGCGGCAAAATACCCAGGCAGCCAGCGAACACCAGCGGATTAGAGACATAACCCCGATGGTAATGCACCGCACCGCTGACAGTCGGAATGCCCATCTTGTTGCCGTAATCCTCGATGCCGGCGATCACACCCTCGGCGATCCGCCAGGGGTGCAGTACACCCTCTGGCAACTGCTCACCGGGCAAATCCGGTGGACCGAAGCACAGAATGTCAGTGTTGGCGATAGGTCGCGCAGAAACGCCCAACACATCGCGGATCACACCACCGGAGCCGGTATTGGCCCCGCCGAACGGTTCTATCGCCGACGGGCGGTTGTGCGTCTCCACCTTGAACGCCAGGTCCCATTCATCGGTAAACTTGATGATTCCGGCGTTATCGACGAATGCCGATACCACCCAGGGCTTATTCACCTTCTCGGTGGCAGCCCGGATATAGGTTTTCAGGATGCCGTCGATCTCCTGCGTCACCGGCTCCGAGTCGGGTGGTGTGCCATGTGCGGGACCGGTGTAAGTCACTCTGGCCTTGAACGTCTTATGAACGCAGTGTTCGCTCCACGTCTGCGCCAGCATTTCGATTTCGGCGTCGGTCGGCTCACGGTCGGTCTCGTGGAAGTAATCGCGAATGGCTCGCATCTCGTTGATGTCCAGCGATAAGCGCCGCTCCCGACTGATCTGCATCAGCACAGCATCATTGGCATCCTTGAGCGGGATTGCCTCGACCCGATCATTCTCGGTCTGGACCGGCACAAACGGAGCCGGAATATGCGTGTCAATGGCGTAATGCTGGATCACCGGATTGGCAAATTCGGTCGTCGCCCGGCGTTCCAATTCGACCTGATCCAGAGGTTCCATGAGCAGATAACGGTGGCCGCTGGCCGCACCGACCAGGCCCTCAATCCCCAGCAAACGCGCCGACCGAATCAGGTTCGCGGCGACCGAATCGGTCACTCCGGGATGCAAGGTCACATCCACCCAATGGACCAGTCCTGACGGTTGATACGGATCATCGATGTTGTAATGCTCGGTCACAGGATCGACCAGAATCTCAGCGCACAAGCGCTCCACATCCTCATGTGAGAGAATCCCCTGCAAGAAAAAAAGGCGCACCAGCGAACTTCCGCTTCGCGCCCACACTTCTATCCGGTAGATTTGCGTCACCCTACCCTACTTTAAGCGCTCTTTAACGAACGCCTCTATCATAGAGCTTAGAATGGGGTCATGCAACTCACATTCCAGGAGAAACGGCCATTGAAAAAGACCTTCGAGAAGCGCAGCGTAATGTCCACAACCGTTGACGCCATGCAGGCATTTCACGACGCACCTGGCACCATGCCCAGACTCTCACCGCCGCCCATTTTCGTGCAGATATTGCGCGATGAGCGCACCTCATTAACCGCGGGCGAACTCGAGTTTAACCTGTGGTTTGGCCCGATACCCATCCGCTGGGTCGCTCGCCACGAACCCGGCCCAACGCCCGATTCCTTTGCCGATGTCATGGTCAAGGGGCCGCTGGCCTACTGGCGACATGAACACATCTTCGAAAAAACCGAAGGCGGCACCACGCTCATCGACCGGGTGACGATAGAACATAAACCCGGCCTGCCGGGAATACTCACCCACCTGATGTTCGACGGGCTGCCGCTGCGCATCCTGTTCATGTACCGGCATCTGCGCACACAGGCCGCCCTGACGTAAGCTTCAGGCACACCTCATTCATCGCTCATACCATACCGCTATTATGTTCAAAAGCTTCTGAACGTTATGAACACGGACCTATGTCACGGCGAATCATTGTTATCGGTGCGGGGATCGGCGGCCTGACCGCAGCCAACCTGTTGCAACAATCTGGCTATGATGTCACGGTATTTGAGGCGCAGACCTATCCCGGTGGCTCAGCCAGCACCTACACCCACAAAGGCTTTCGCTTCGAGTCCGGTGCGACTCTGGTCGGCGGTTTCCAGCCGGATGGTCCGCACGCCATACTCGGCGATCAACTGAACCTGGACTGGCCGGTCCGGCAGCATGATCCGGCCTGGGTTACACACCTATCCGACCGCTCAGTCGCCCTTACAAAAGACTACGCTGATGTGCTGGCGAAGTTCCCGGCCAGCGAGCGCTTCTGGCAGCAGCAAAGGCGTATCGCCGACATCGCCTGGTCGCTATCCGCCCAGGGATTGCCCTGGCCCCCACGCAGCGCCTCCGAACTGGCACAACTGGTCAGGGTCGGCCTGGTCAACCTGCCGGAGGATTTGCGGGTGCTGCCGTTCGCGTTCACCAGCGTCCATGATTGGCTCCGCTGGCATGGACTCCACCACGATCAGGCTTTTGTGCGCTTCCTGGACGCACAGCTATTGATCGCTGCTCAGACCACCAGCCGCCATACTAATGCCCTGTATGGGGCCACTGCCCTCGATCTGGCACGGCAGGGGGTCTATCACGTCGAAGGCGGCATTGGCGGCATTGCGGAAACGCTGGCACGCAAATTGACCGACCTCGGCGGGCGCATCCTGTACCGGCACCGCGTCACCCGAATCAACACCAGCAACGGACGTGCTACTGGCGTGGCCGTGCGACGTGGACGGCACAGCCAGATGGAGATGCTATTTCCAGCAGATTTCGTAATCGCCAACACCACCCCCTGGAATCTGGATATGCTGCTCAAACGCCAGACCAGAGAATCGCGCCAGCGTGATCTCGGCTGGGGGGCATTTGTCCTGCATTTAGGCGTGAAGGCTGACGCTATTCCAGATGATTTCCCCGACCATCACCAGATCATCGCGGAGATCGACGGTCCGCTGGGCGAGACTCGCAGTCTGTTTATCTCGTTCTCGCCCACCTGGGACAGCACCCGCGCACCAGAAGGTCAACGGGCTGTCACGGTGACCACCCATACAGCGGTTCAGCCCTGGTGGGACCTGCTAAAGAACGACCGCGACGCCTACTACCAGCAGAAACAGGACTATACCGACCGCGCTCTCAACCGGATCGAGAATCTGATCCCCGGCTTCAAGTCGGCACTGACGCTGGTCCTGCCGGGATCACCCGTCACCTACCAGTTTTACACCGAGCGCCATCTGGGTATGGTCGGCGGTTTTCCGCAAACCTCGTTGTTACGGGTGCGCGGACCGCGTACTGGAATTGGCAACGTTCGGCTTGTGGGCGATTCGATCTTTCCCGGTCAATCGACCGCCGGTGTCACCCTGGGGGCCATGCGCGTCGCTGAGGATGTGCGGCGCACCCTGCCCATCACCGTCAACAAAAAAGCCCTTCGCGTCATGGAGCCTGGACGATGAAGCCGATCATTCACTGGTTCCGGCGTGACCTGCGCCTTGACGACAACACCGCGTTAATTGCCGCGCTGAACAGCGGACGCCCGGTGATTCCGGTATTCATCTTTGACCCGGCCATTCTACACAGCGACCGCATTGGCGCACCGCGTCTGAAGTTCATGCTGCACGCGCTGCACAGTCTGGACGCCTCGTTGCAGGAACATGGCAGCGGCCTGTTGATCCGGCACGGCACACCGGCCCAGGCATTGACCGACCTCATGCAGGAAACCGACGCAAACACCGTACACTACAACATCGACTACACACCGTATGCCCGCCACCGGGACCGGAGGGTTCACGACCACATGGATGCAAAAGGATTCCATGACCGGCTGGCAGCAGTCCCCGGTTCGATCCTGACTGCTGACGACAGCCCCTACAAGGTCTTCACGCCCTTCATGAAGAAGTGGCACGAGCGCATCCAGCCAGACAAGCCAGAAACGTTCAACGGTGAAGGCTTGCACGATCTAAACGGGCTGGATCGCCCGACGATTCCGACACTGGCGGACCTGGGCTTCGCAGAAACGATAGATGTCTTAGAAGCTAGCGAAAAGGCCGCTCAGGAAAGTCTGGGGACCTTCATGCAAGAGCGCATTTTTGGCTATAAGGAGTACCGGAATCGACTGGGCAATCCAGACCGACAACCTTATTCCGCCACATCGATGCTGTCCCCCTATATCCGCTTCGGCCTGCTCTCCATGCGCCGAATCTACTGGGCTGCACAGGACGCCCTCGCCGACACCCATTCCAGCGACGAACGCGACTCGGTGCGCAGTTTCGTCAATGAGTTGATCTGGCACGAATTCTACACCCATATATTGTGGTTCTATCCCCACATCAAAACGGAGAACTTTAACGAAAAGTACGACGGTGTCCCCTGGCAGCAGGATGATGCGTTGCTGCAAGCCTGGAAAGACGGTCAGACCGGCTACCCTGTGATTGATGCTGCCATGCGCCAGCTTACGGCAACTGGCTGGATGCACAACCGCGCTCGCATGATCGTCGCCAGCTTTCTCGCCAAAGACCTGCTGATCGATTGGCGTGAGGGCGAACGCCACTTCATGCAATGGCTGCTCGACGGCGATCTGGCGGCCAATAACGGCGGCTGGCAGTGGGCGGCGGGAACCGGAACCGACGCACAGCCCTATTTCCGCATCTTCAACCCGGTATCCCAATCAAAGAAATTTGACCCCGATGGATCGTTTATCCGCTGTTGGGTGCCGGAACTGCGTGATGTGCCGGATAAGTACATTCACGAACCCTGGAAGATGGACAATCCACCAGCCTATTACCCACCGCCGATTGTCGATCATGCCATCGCCCGCAAACAGGCGTTAAAAGCTTACGAGACAACCAAGAGCTAGGAGGCAAATATGTCACGACTCACCATCGGTGACCCGGCACCCAACATTCTGTTGCTTGATGCCAACGGCCAGACGGTCGCCATGAAAGACCAATGGTCCAATGGTCCAACACTGGTGACGTTTCTGCGTCACTTCGGCTGACCATTCTGCCGCGAGGCTTTGGCTCAGTTGGAGCTACACAGACCCCATCTGGAAACTGCTGGTATGCAAGTCTTTGCTGTTGCGATGGGTGAACCCAAACACATCAAGCGCTACTGCGGCAAACTGGCTCCTGGCCTGACCTGTCTGGCAGATGCAGACGGTACCCGTGCCTATGACGCCTATGGTTTGCAACAGGGTGGCTTGCGAGAACTGGCCTCTCTGGATGTCCTGAGGGCGGGAGCGAGGGCTTTTCGCGGGGGCCACATTGGCGGCAAAGTCATCGGTGACGCCCGTATGCTGCCCGGTACTTTTATTGTCGATACGTCCGGCCACGTCACGTACACATACTACAGCGATCATGCCGGCGATCATCCTGATTTCGGAAAACTTGTGGAGTAACGTATGCTTGATGCACTGATCTGGGGCGCTTCCGGCGGCATTGGTCGCGCCCTTGTGGAAGAATTGAAGTCCAACGACTGGCGAGTATTCGCCGCCGCCCGACAAATCGATAAAATCCCACAGACGGCAGACTTTTGCTACCCGTTCGATGCCTGTAACGTAGAATCCATCAAGGAGACCGCCGTTATGGTGGCCCACGAGACCGATGGAATCGATCTGGTTGTGTATGCTGCTGGTGGTATTCTGGCAAACCCGCTGGAAAGGCAAACACCGGAAGATTGGCGAGCTGTGATGGCGGCTAATTTGGATGGGGCCTATCTGACAGCACGATCCAGTTTGAATTTGATGAAAAAAGGCGCGAATATGATGTTTATTGGCGCATATGTTGATAAAATCATGCTACCGCGCATGGGGGCGTATACGACAGCGAAATCCGGTCTGGAGTCGATGGTGACAATCCTCCAGAAAGAAAACCGGAAGTACAACATCGCAATGGTTCGCCTGCCCGCAGTGGATACACCTTTCTGGGATCATGTGCCGTTCAGTATGCCTGAATACGCACTGAGACCAGAACAGGTCGCTGAGGCGATTGTGGCCCATCATGGCAAGAAGGATGACCTGAACCTGAAGGTCTAATAGCCCTTTAATTGGAACCTCATGCCATGTTATGTCGCTAAGCGTAATAATCCCCGTGTCGCTTGGTCATTGTGTTCGCCTGTAAAGTGAGTGTGTCCATGACATTGCAAATTCAACAGCCCTGGGAATATCGCCTCGTCACCTGGGCCGAAGAAGCACTAAACAGCCATAAGCCCGGTGAAGGCATTCAGGCAGACCGCCAGATTCTAGACGCGGCCTATGCACATTGTGCCAATGTCACACGGACACACAGCCGGACATTCTATCTGGCATCCGGACTGCTGCCCGGCCCCAAGCGCCGTGCGGCACGGGCGCTCTATGCGTTCTGCCGCATCACCGACGACATTGTAGACGTAGATGACGGCACGCACACGCTCACCCGCCAGCAAAACCTGAAGAAATGGCGCGACCGCGTCATGAACGGATTTGCTGGCGACAATCTGGTCGCGCTGGCGTGGGCTGATGCTCGCAGCCAGTTCAATATTCCACAAGGATATGCGGCGCAGTTGATCGACGGCGTGACCCGCGATCTGAGCCAGACACGTTATGAAACCTTCAATGACCTGGCGGAATATTCGTATGGTGTCGCCTCGACCGTCGGTTTGATGGCAATGCATATCACGGGTTTCGCCGGTGAGGCAGCACTCCCTTATGCCGTCAGGCTGGGGGTCGCACTGCAGATCACCAACATCCTGCGCGACGTTGGCGAAGACTGGCGCGGCGGGCGTCTGTATCTGCCGCTGGATGAATTGCAGGCATTCGGTCTATCCGAAGCCGACATTGACGCTGGCGTTGTGGATGACCGCTGGCGGGCCTTCATGCGTTTCCAGATTGAGCGCAATCGCTGTCTCTACGCGGACTCATGGGCCGGTATCGCCATGCTTGATCCCGATGGCCGGTTTGCCATTGCCGCCGCCACCGATCTCTACCGTGCTATCCTGACCGACATCGAAGCTAACGACTACGATGTCTTCAACCGGCGGGCGCATCTTGGATTATGGGGCAAGCTATCACGCTTGCCGGGTCTGTGGTGGAATACCCGCCGCATTGCGTCAACGACCCAACAGGAGGGGAACCCATGAAAATCGGTATAGTCGGCAGCGGCATGGTCGGAGCCACCGCCGCTTACGCAATGGTAATGAGCGGTGTAGGCCGCGAGATCATTCTGGTCGATAAAGCGCGGGAACGGGCAGAGGCTGAGGCCGATGACCTCTACCATGCGGTCCCATTTGCTTCTCCATTAGAGATCAACGATGGCGACTTCAACGACCTCAAGGGCTGCCGGGTGGTTATCATCGCCGCCGGTGTGAGCCAGAAATCCGACCAGGAAACCCGCCTGGAACTGCTCGGTCGCAATACAGCGGTTTTCCGGTCGATCATCCCGCAGGTACTGGAACACGCACCAGACGCGATTCTGGTGGTCGCCACCAACCCGGTAGACGTCATGACCCACATCACGGCGCAAATCGCCCAGGAGGTCGCCGGTGTGCCGTCTTCGCGTGTGATCGGCACCGGCACAACACTGGATACCGCCCGTTTCCGCACCCTGGTAGGCCGTCATGTCGGGGTCGATTCGCGCCACGTACATGGTTATGTCGTCGGTGAACATGGCGACTCAGAAGTGCTTACCTGGTCGTTGGTGGACATTGCCGGAATCAAGTTGGATAACTTCTGTCGTCAGCGCGGTATCCCGATGGACGAGACCACCCGCCAGCAGATCGACCACAATGTGCGCAACGCCGCCTATCACATCATCAGTGGCAAAGGGGCCACTTACTACGGTATTGGCAGCGCATTGGCTCGCATTGTTGACGTCATCCTGCGCGATCAACGTGCCATCATGACCGTTTGCACGCCGATGGACACCATCGCCGATGTCAAAAACGTGACAGTCGCCATGCCGCACCTGGTTGGTGGGGCTGGAATCCTGGATAGCTTCCCACTCGCCCTGGATGACGATGAACAGCAGAAGTTAAACCGCAGTGCCAGCCTGATCCGTAGCTTGCTGGACGACCTCGAAAA
>CAYQJO010000034.1:0-22846 GCA_964417785.1 uncultured Anaerolineaceae bacterium
TTCGACATGGGGTTCTCAAGAAGCTGCTCGACTTTAGTCGATGCAGAGTGTCACCGCTGGCAAACCGTCAGGACGTAGATCAACCAGAAGGCGAGGCGATTCCGACTCGGCATAAATCCGACTGGCATGTTCCAGAAACTCATCCACCGCCCGGTGTGACGCTTTGACGATCACAAACCTGTGGATACCTTGCCTGATTTGCTCGTATATACAATGTGGCTCGCCCATAATGCCTCTCACATTCTTTTGGGCATTCTACGATTCTTCGATATTTGCCGCAACTTCAAGCAGTTGCTCGCGGGTGGTCACGTCGCGCAGCGCAACAACGAAATCGTGAAGCGAGGCGCTGGCGGCCCGAATATCGCGCACTGCCGGGCCGATGGGGTCTTCACCGCCGATGCCAGGGATGCCTCCCTGATAGCCGCCATAAAAGGCAAAATAGGCCTGGTTCATCCGGCGGATGCGGTAGCCGTTCTCGTAGAACAGCACACGGCGGGCTTCCATGTAGGTTTCGGCTTTTTCCACGTAGTAATCAATGACCGTCTTGACCGCTTCGGCTTTGCTTCCCAGGCCGTCGGACCGCAGCGACTCAGCCTGTGTGTTCAGCGCGTCGATGACGGCCATCATGCGGTCTACGTTCACGCGAGTCTCGTGCATTGCGGCACCGTAATCGAAGGCCGGCGCATCCGACGACACCAGTGTAACGGCGTTTTCTGACGGCAGGAACTCCGGGTAGTAGCGGGCCAGCACCATCCGCCCGATTTCGTCGCCGAAGATGTCGGCTACCGTCTCGTTGATAATGAGCGCTTCGCGGTTGCTGGCGTCGGTCGTGGTGAAGTAATTCAGCCCCAGCGGATAGAAGAAGAAATAATGGTGAATCCACTCGTGGGCGAAGGTCTCGATGGCCCAGGGGATATTCCAGGTCTCAGCGATCATGGCCGGGTAGATCGCCATGCCGCCCAGCGGCACGACAATCGCCGCCACGTCCTGCTCACGCTTGAGCCGTTCTTCCAGCGCTGTGATTTCCTCCAGTGGCAGCGGATCAATCGCCAGTTCCGAGTCGCGGAAAATGCGGTCGCGTGGGCTGGTCACCAGCAGATCGGGCATCTCGGTGAAACGCATTGCCAGCGGCGGTGTCAACTGGCCCAACACGCCGAATCCCTCGTCCACCAGCACCGCCGCGACCTGACCTTCCAGGATGCTCTCGGCCAATCCCTGCCGTTGAGCCAGATCAGCTTCCAGACGATCCCGCTCGGCTCGCAGGTTTGCGCTGGCCTGGACAGGGTCGTCTACCGTCGGATCGATAAACAACGCTTCGATTTCAGCTTCGATCTGGTGGACGCGGCGCATGTCGGCCATATAGTCGCGGACAAACTGGCTGCGGTCCGCCTCGTCCATAAACGGTCCCTGCCCCCACAGTACCTGCTCGGCTTTGGCGATGAGCGCGTCAATTTCCCAACTGACGTAATCGAAATAGCGGCCATCGACTGCGCGTGAAATATCATTCCAGCCAGTGCCGAAGGGATATTTGGGGCGAAAAACCACAACCGCCAGAATAGCGATGATGAGGAAGTAAAACAGCCCACGCAGAATGAATCTAACAATACGCCACAGAGTCTTCACGGCAATGATTATACCGGTGCAGGCCCCAACCGTGAAGTGTCCGGTCGGGGCGCTGCACTGGCATGTTATTCATAGCGAAACCGGAATACTGCCACTGCGAAGAAGGCCAGCGTCATCGCCGCCAGTACCGCGATTGGCAGCAGCACATCGGCCAGTGTTCCGCTGTAAAAGATAAGTTCGTTGAAACCATCCATCGCCCAGGCCACCGGCGAGATGTGTCCGGCCACTCGCATAAACTCCGGTACCACTTCCAGCGGCCACCACGCACCTCCCAGTGGTGCCGCCGTCAGGCTGACGAAGAGAACCACGCCGTTGGCCTGTTCTTCGTTGCTGACAAAAGTGGAGAGCATGAACGCCAGCGCCGTCATACACATGGCAAAAGCGATCATGATGAGCAGCAGACCCAGCGGACTATCACCGAAGTTGACACCGAGAAAAATGCCGAAGCCAAAAGCGACACTGTATTGGATCATACCCATGAGGAAGCGGGCCAGCAGCTTGCCACCGAGAAGTTGTGTCCGTGTGATTGGCGTGGTGATGAGCCGCTGCAAGGTCCAGTTGCGCCGCTCCTGGATCAGGAGGACTGCCCCTGCCAGCACCGTGAACATCACATACATGGACCCCATACCCGGCACAGATTGCCCAAAGCCCTGGTTGGTCCCGCCATTATCGTCTTCTGTCTCAACGGTCGTCTGGTAACTCACCACCGCTGGCGGGTTCTCCCAGTAATCGGTCGCCTGCTGGTAGACATTTTGCCGGAACGTCTGTGCCGCAGCCTCATCGTCAAACTCGAAGTTATCCTCATAGACCAGCACACCGGTTCGGGCCGCCACCGCTGCCCCACCAACCTGCTGCACTGCCGCCTGGACGGTCTGCTGAGCAATCCCCGGATCGGTAATATCCCCATCCGTGCGATAGATTATGCTGGCAGGCTCACCCGAAAGCACGTCTTCACCGAAGCCCTGGGGAATTTCGATGAACCCATCGGTTATGCTATCAGTCACGCGGGTTTGCGCCAGTTCGACATCCAGTGTTTCTCCATCCAATCCACAAATACCGTCTTCATCGTCATCCATCGGACACAGAAGCAGCGTCGCGTTCAGGTCACGGATGGTCTGAAGCAGCGCTTCCGACTGGGCTGATTGGTCATTATCGAAGACATCCACACGCACACGCGGTTCTCCATCGTCGCCCCCGAAACCGCCGGTTACAGCGCCGATCAGCAGAATCAGTGCGACCGGGATCACGACCAGATTGATCCAGATAGAGGGTTCCTTAAACGAGATGCGCAGATCGTTGAGCGCAATGCTGATGATTTTATCCATCGTCTATATATCCTGCCGCCGGTTGAACATCACAAAACTGAATAAGAAGAGGGCGGATCCAATCAGGAGCAGGGCCACCACATTGACCAGCACATCACCATCACCGTTCGCCAGTTTGGTAAAGCCTTCCGATCCCCAGCGCACAATCGACAACCGCGTCAAAGGATCGATAGCTGGAATGGTATCCACGCTGAAGAACGCACCGCCGACCGCGCCCATGAAGATCGCGATGATGCTGCCGATCACACTGGCCTGCTCGGATGTGTTCGCCATTGACGCGATGACCAGCCCAACCCCTGCCGCTGCCAGCGAAGTCGCCACCACCAGCACCACAATCGCCGGGACATTCGATCCCCAGATCAGACTCAACTCACCTTCGAGGAGAGAACCCACCAGGGTAAAGGCCAGAAAGAGAAACACCAGTTGGACGAGAATGGTCACGAACACACCCACCATCTTACCCAGCAGGATGTGGACGCGCGGTGTCGGTGAAATCAAAAGGCGTTGCAGGGTCCAGTTACGCCGCTCCTGCAAGATGGCGGATGCGCCGCCGGATGCCGTGAACAAAGCGAAGAACGCCGCCTGAGCCGATCCGAAGATCACCAGCGGATTGAAATCTTCCTGTTCACCGCCCTCGACACTGAGCATCTCCACACCGATAGTGTTGAAACCTGGATCGAAGGCGCAGGCGAAATTTGGCTGGAAATCGCCGGCGGCGTTGGCCGTCATGAATGCCATGCCAAACTGCGGGTTGGACTGTGCCTGGGCCACCATTGTGTCAATGGTCGATGCGATAGCAATCTGCGATGAGGCAATCTGGCTGGTGATGCTTTCGGCCACCGACCGAATGATACTGGCGGAAATGGGCCGACCGCTGTCACCATACACCTCAACGGCAACCTGCTCAAATTCGACACCCTGTTGGTAAGCGACTCGCTGGCTGAAATCTGCCGGAATGATGATGGCCGCCACATAATCGCCGTTCTCGACTCCGGCACGGGCGGCTTCGGGATCGTCCAGCAGCGTCGTCGCGGTCAGTTGGTTGAGGCTCATACCACCGGCCTCACCGTCGTCTGTGCCTTCGATGGCTTCACAATCGGGTTGATCGGACGTATCTGTCGGGCTACCGGACTCGTCTCCGACCAGCAGGTCAACAAATATCTGTCCGTTGTTGAAGCCGTCTTCGGTACCCTCGTCCAGATTGACGAGTGCGACCGGAAGGTCTTGAATGGGTGCTGAACTGTCAATATCGCTGAAAGCCAGCGCAATAATGGTTGAAAGCACAATCGGCGTGACGAACATAATCAGGAGTAGATTACGATCCTGCAGCGTTCGCTGCACATCTTTAACTGCGATGTTCCAGATTTTTTGCATCGGTTAATCCCTCAGCGCCCGCCCGGTCAGGTGCAGGAACACCGCTTCCAGGTCGGGTTCGCGCACTTCAACCGACTGAATCTCGATCCCGGCGCTGTCCATCATGTTAATCAACTGCGGCAGCGCCTTGCGGCCCCGTTTGGCCCGCACCGTCAGAACGCCTTCGAAAGTCTGCCCCGAACGGATTGTTGCCATCGTACCGGTAGACCGCACATCGCCCAGCACATTTTCCGTCTCACCAGTTTCTTCCAGCTTTTGCAGTTCAAGGGCGGTATAGCTGGCGTCGGTCACGCCTTCGATCTGCGTTTTCATCTGTTGCAGCAGTGCATCCTCGACCTTCTGTTCGCCCAGGGTAAAAATCAGGCGGTCTTCTTCACCGACCTGCTGTGTCAGTTCGCCCTGCGTGCCGAGCGCGATGATCTGTCCGTGATCGATAATGCCTACCCGGTCGCTGAGTTCCTGCGATTCCTCCATCAGATGGGTGGTATACAGCACCGTCATGTTGTATTCATCCCGCAGCCGAAACACGGTATCCAGAATACGACGGCGGCTCTGCGGGTCAATGCCGACGGTTGGTTCGTCCATATACACAAGCTGTGGACGGTGTAGCAACCCAACACCGATATTGACCCGGCGTTTCATACCGCCAGAGAAGGTATCCACACGATCTTTCTGCCGGTCGGTCAGGTCGATAAATTCCAGCACCTCGTCAATGCGTCTGTTCAGGTCCTTGCCGCCCATGCCGTACATTTTGCCGAAGAACGCGAGGTTCTGCCGGGCGCTCAACTCCGGATAGAGTGCGATTTCCTGCGGGATGACGCCGAGTAGCTGCTTGGCTTCAATCGGATTCTGTATGATGCTGTGACCACCGATACGGGCGTCGCCCTGGGTGGGTTCGATCAACCCGCTGATCATCGAGATCGTGGTCGTCTTTCCCGCGCCGTTCGGCCCCAACAAACTGAAGATTTCCCCCTTATGTATGTCGAGATCGACGCCCTGGACAGCGTGGACTTCCGTGCCATCCTTGCGCTTGTAGGTCTTTACAAGTCCGCGTGCTTCAACCATTGTTTCCATGTGTTTCCCTCCGGAATGTCCTTGCAAGTTCTACGCTTCATGATCGGAATTGGTTTCATCCATCAGTTGAATCTGTCTACGGGCGTGCTTGAGCCATTCCAGTTCCGCTCGTTGCAGCGTGATTCCATAATCGACTGTCAACTCCTGGAGACGAACCTGGGGAAGATGACGGGTTGCCTCTGGCATCGGCTCAAAATTGTGCCTGAGAATATTTTGCAACACCCGGACTCTTCCGGCACGGCGCTCGATATAGACATCCAGAATCTGGCACAATTCCTGTGGGTCCACCATATGGCCGAAAAACAACTGCCCCAACCATCCCTCACGCACCGGGGTTTCGCTTTCGCCGAGGGGTGTGCGCAGCCATTTCTGAAGAGAATCCTGACCCGCTTCAGTGAGCGAGTAAACATCTTTATTGGGATGGCCCTCCTGGATGATGTGCTGGCTCTCGACCAATCCTTGATCGCGCAGACGGTGCAGCGCACGGTAAATCTGGCTCTGATCGGTTGACCAGAACAAACCGGCAGACGCTTGAAAATACTTGTTGAGGTCGTATCCGGACATCGCCTTCTGGTTCAGCGCACCCAGAATAAGATGAGGTAGTGACATGTGTGTAATCATCTATATATGCGTTTGCATATATAAACATACAGCAAATCGCCGACCGGTGTCAACAAAACAGAGACTCAAAAGCCACTGCTCATGAAATGCTTATCTTTGAGCGGGAAATCAGTATTCGATATAGCGTTTCCAGGCGTCCGGCCCGCTGCCGATGGCGATCACCAGGTAACTTGTACGTGGGGTTTTCGGCTCCCAACGCAGTCGCATCCCGGCTTCATGAGGCAGGCGGTCGCCCTTGCGGTGATTGCAATTGGCGCAAGCACACGCGGTATTGGTCCATTGATCCCGTCCGCCACGCGAACGCGGCAGAATATGATCGACGGTAAAATCGTTCTTGCTCAGCACTTTGCCTTTGGATAACGATCCTGGTTTCACACCGCAGTAAATGCAGATATAGCTATCGCGGATCAACACACCCTTGCGGCTCCAATGGGCGCGGCGGCGGGGTACATTGATGAACTGGCGCAGAGCGATAACCGAGGGAACGGGAAACTGATCGCGGACTGTCTTCAGCACTTTGCCCGATTGCTCAACGGCAAAGGCTTTACCCGCCAGTAAAAGATTGATGGCACGCGGGACACTGATGACAGACAGTGGCTCCCAGGTGCTACCGTTCAAAAGGAGGACGCGGCCCTGTAACGCAGAGGAACTCGTCACCGCTTGAACCACCTTTCACACTATACAACGGAGATTTGTTCTATTTAGAATTATAGGCCAATTCGATTAAAAATGCTTTAAGTTTGGTGAGCAGATGGAGCCAACACTCGTTCTCTGACGCAAACATCTGCTCACCACACCAACACTCCGCAAAGCGGGATGATATTGCCGACATTTCAACTACCGATAAACACTGACCCAATGGTGTCATTTAGATTTGCTGTGGCTTCTGTTAGTCAAAGTTACGACCAACCATCCTCAGCGAGGACGCGGTCATACAGCAGTGCTACATCACTTAATTGATCGTTCACGCTGTTGCTCCTTTCTCGTACTCGCCATCCCCACAGCGTAGGGCCGTTCAACAATTCGCAGGACGGGTTTGTTGATCTCATCAATAGTCTCCTGCGCGGTATAGACAAACTCATTCAGCCAACCCACTAACTCGCGTTTATCCAGCGGGGCAATCTGTCCCTGGCTGGCGGCGGTATGCAGAGCATCCAACACATCGAACAGTTCTGATAATCGGGTATCGAGTTCTTGCATCATAAGCTCCCGCACATGACAAATTAAAAAGGGACGTGAGTGATTGCTCAGTCTCACGTCCCTTCTGGGTGCTTTCGCTGTTGGCGTGTTTTTACCTCACACACCGCCATCGATGAGACTGTAGCATATAGCGACCGGCATCGTCCGAACCCGGCAAACTGCCGGCAAACAGGCGGACTTCGCCCTGGGTTATGCCGCAGATATTCAGTTTGTGGTTCAGATACCAGATCGCTGGCATTCTACGCGCCTTTCTCGACGGATGTATCGTTTAGCATCTCCAGGATACTTTCGCCGGTGATAAACACCCGGCGCATCCCTTCAGGTTTGCTGATGCGGAGATGCCCCTTCTTGATGAGTCGCTTTAGTGTGCTGAGACTGATTCCCAGCGCTTCGGCGGCTTCTTGTCTCGAATATACAGCACCCGGTTCGATACGTGGTTTCGCTGCATTTTCCATAACAGAGTTATCCTTTACCTGCTAATTTTGACCATAACACATATTATAATGGGCGTCAAGGGATTTAAGCAACCCTTAACTACTCTCAAGGGGTCACAGCGGGTTAGGGGTTGACAACATCGCAAAAACCCAACCATAATATCGTGTGAAAGGCGATGACGGAGACAGTCTGCGACCCATACGCCAACAGGGAGCCGGATGCCATAGACTGAAAGCACCGGCAGGTTGTATCCGCAGAATTCCCTCCTGAGTGAGATGACATCATCTCCGCGCTGACGGGTGAACAAACTACACAGTTTTAGTAGTCCGCTCCGCTTCCCCGGCGTAATTGGGTTTTTGAGTGGACGGCATATTGTGCCGTCAAACAGGGTGGTACCGCGGGAGATCGACGCTCTCGTCCCTGAATGGGACGGGGGCGTTTTTTGTTTGCATAAGGAGGTTAGATTGCTGGAAAAACTTGAATCGCTGCGACAGACGGCCCTGGAAAAACTGGCGGCCATCGACACTACTGAGGACCTCAAAGCCTGGAACAGCCAGTACATCGGCAAGAAGGGTGAAATCACCGTGCTGCTGCGCAGTACCGGCCAGCTTCCAGCGGAGGAACGCCCGATATTTGGTAAGACCGCCAACGAGGTCAAGTCGGTACTGGAAAACGCGCACGACCAGCGTGAGGCGTTGATCCGCGAGCAACTACTGGCCCGTGACCTGGAAGAAGGGGCCATTGATGTCACGCTGCCCGGACGCCCACGTCAGGTCGGCGGACTGCACCCATCGACCCAGGTATTGCGCCGCTTTTACTCGATCTGGGCGGATATGGGTTTCCAGGTGTTCCGCAGTCGGGAGGTAGAGACGGATGAATACAACTTCCAGTTGCTCAATTTCCCGCCCGACCACCCGGCCCGCGATATGCAGGATACGTTCTACACCAAAAAGTCCAATGTAATTCTGCGCACGCACACATCGCCGGGGCAGATTCGGGCGATGCAGGCATTGGGCGAGAATGGCACCCAGCCAATCCGCGTGATTCTGCCGGGGATGTGCTTCCGCTATGAACAGGTCACGGCTCGCAGTGAAATCCAATTCAATCAGGTAGAAGGACTGGCTATCGGGCGCAACATCCGCATGAGCGACCTGAAAGGCACCATCACCGAATTCGCCCGCCGGATGTATGGCGACGATGTGCAAATTCGCTTCCGCGCCTCTTACTTCCCCTTCACCGAACCGAGCATGGAAGTGGACATTTCCAGCCCGGATGCTCGTCTGACCAAAGGCACAGGTTGGGTGGAAATCGCGGGGTCGGGTATGGTGCATCCGGAAGTCCTCAAGAACGGCGGTTATGATCCTGCCGAGTGGAGCGGTTTCGCTTTTGGCATGGGACCAGAGCGCGTGATTATGCGCAAGCACAGCATCAGCGACATTCGCTACTTCTGGGGCAATGATTTGCGTTTCCTGGAACAGTTTTAAAGGGCATGTCCGAACAGGCGCGGACGCTCGTCAGGCAGCTAACGGCTGCATTCGGTGTATTGCTCATCGTGCTGGCTGGACTGGCAGCCCTGATGCATCATCGGGAGGATACTCCGGTTTTTCATCTGGGGCTGCTGGTTGTCCTCGGTCTGCTGATTATCGGAGCCGGTATCGGCGGTTCACGATACAACTTTGTCATGCGCGGGACGCTGCTGGTCTTTATCAACACCTTCCTGTGCCTGTTCTCGATTGAGGCCGCATCGTTCTTGTTTCTGGTCTTCACCGGTATGGATGCGCCAGACGAACCCATCGGACGTGAAAACACCGCCTACTACCAGACACAGGATTGGGGTGAGGCTTACTGGCAGGAGTTTTCGCTGGATGTGGATTACACACCCTTTGTCGGCTGGCGGCGGCGACCGTTCACCGGCGAGACTATCAACGTCGGGCGCGACGGGCTGCGGGAGACACCGGACGCGGACTGCCAGGATGGCGCTTACCGGGTTTATATGTTCGGCGGTTCGACTATCTGGGGAACAGGTGCGCCGGATTGGTATACCATCCCATCCTTCGTCCAACGGATGCTGGCCGAAGAACGGGATACCCCGGTCTGCGTGGTCAACTATGGTGAGAGCGCATTTGTCTCGACCCAGGGCGTAATCCAGTTGATGATCGCCTTGCAGCATGAGCCGGTACCTGATCTGGTTATCTTTTATGACGGAATCAACGATGTCATCGCCGCCGACCAGAGCGGTCAGGCTGGCGGGCATCAGAATCAGGGGCAAATCCGAAGCCGTTTCAACGGTGAGATTCAGGTCCCGTTTGAGGATTTGCCCGACGCGGTGAAGCTGGCGTCTATGCTGGTGCCGGATGAGGATAACGAGGTCGAAGCGACGGTTCCCGACAGCGAAGCAGACGGTTCCATCGCAGAGAACGATCTGGGACGCGCCATTGTGGAACACTACCTGGACAACTACGATCTGGTGAGCGCCTGGGCCGATCAATACGGTTTCGCGTTTTACTTTTTCTGGCAGCCGGTTCTGGTCGTCGGTGATAAGCCATTGACGCCGGAAGAAGCACAGTTGAAAGACAATACAGGTGCGAGTCTATCGGCGCTGATGACGGCAACTTACGCCGAAATCGCCCAGGTTGTCGGCGATTACAGTCAGTTTCATGACATCAGTCGCGTGCTGGATGCAGAAGAAGACTGGCTCTGGATCGACTTCTCACATATCACACCACCCGGCAACAAGATGGTTGCGCAGGAAATGCTGCGGATCATAGGGGAGAGCTAGATGTCAACGACCACTACCGCCAGCCAGATTATGCTAGGACTGCTTGGTACGGGCATTGTCGCCATTGCGCTGATGTCCGACCAGCTTGAAATGGTCGGATACGAACCCGGCAGTGTCGGCCAGTTTATCTTGATCGGAATCGGTTTGCTGCTGGTGGTGCTGGCAGCATTTGGCAATCACATCACCGGGGCGGTCTTCGTCGATGCTTACGGCAAAACCGCACTCATCGTGTTCAATACCTTGCTCTTTTTGCTGGTGGTGGAACTGGCTATCATATCGGCATTTAATGTGATCAAAATTATGAGCGGCGCGGAGTTTGTGCCATCGAACGAAGCGCTGTCATTTCGCGGTGATGAACCCTGGTATGATGACTATGGTGAGGACATCCGCGAACTGGACCGGCATGGCCGATATGTGCCATATGCGCTGTGGGGTCACACCGCCATGACGGGCGAGGCCATCAACATCAACGATGATGGCACCCGCAGCGTCCCCGGTGCAAGCTGCGCCAACGACGCTTATCGTGTGTTCGCCTATGGTGGCTCGACCATGTGGGGGGTGGGCGCACCCGACTGGGAGACCATACCGGCTTACCTTCAGCAATCGCTGGAGGTAACACTGGAAGATCGGCCCGTGTGCGTGGTCAACTTCGGCCAGATGTCGTATGTCTCGACACAGGGTGTTATCCTGTTGATGCGGTCGCTGCAATCCGGTACCGTGCCTGATCTCGTGATCTTCTACGATGGAATCAACGATGTCATCGCCGCTCGCCAGACCGGTGATCCGGGAGCGCACCGCAATATGGGAGTTTTCACCGGCATCTTCAACAACTCGGATGAGAGCAGCAGCAGCCATCCACTGGTCCGGTGGCTGCGCGGCACCTACACATTCCGGTTTGTCGATGCTCTGGTTGAGGAGTCAGAAGAAGCCAGCACTGACGAAACGCCAGCCAGCCAACCGCAGGACGAACCGAGTCTGGCCGAAGGTGTCGTCGATGCCTATCTGGCGAACTACCAGATTGTCGCCGGTATGGCCGACGCATTCGGCTTCGACTACCGGTTTTTCTGGCAGCCAACAGCGATTGAAGGTAACAAACCTCTGACCGAGGAGGAGCGTATGATGACCCGCATACCACCCACCGATCTGCGCCGACTCTACGACGAGACCTATGGCCTGGTCCGAGAGATCGCGCCGGAGTATGAAAATCTGTACTACATCGCCGACGTCTTCGATACCGTTGAGGACCCGGTCTATATCGACTACCATCACCTGACATCGCAAGGCAATCAGATCGTTGCCGGGCGTATGATCGAAGTGATCGCACAGTAATGAGGAGCTAGCATCGATGCTTGTACCCGTATCCTGGTTGAAAGACTACGTTGAAATCGACATCCCGGTCGAGGTCCTGGCGGAACGCCTGACACTGGCCGGATTAGAGGTCGCACACCTGAACTACATCGGTATCCCCCAGGCCCATATCGAAGGAGTCCGCTGGCCTGAGTCGCATCATCTGGTGTGGGATCGAGAAAAAATCCTGTTCGCTGCCATCCGTGAGGTGAAATCCCATCCAGACGCCGACCGACTTGTGCTGGCGATGGTCGATTATGGTGGCGACGAACTCGAACAATGTGTCACCGGTGCGCCCAATCTGTTCGCATACAAGGATCAGGGCGAGCTTGAAAACCCGTTGTGGACGGCATTCGCCGCTGAAGGTGCTGAAGTCTGGGACGGTCACAGCGATGAGCCGAAGCGCATGATCCTGAAGGGACGCGAACTGCGCGGCATCTATAACAAGAGCATGGTTTGTTCGGAGAAAGAACTCGGAATCAGTGATGAACATGAAGGCGTCATCCTGATGGAGGAACCGCCGCGCAAACCAGATGGCGATCCATTCGCGCCAGGGACACCCCTTCAGGATGTGCTGGGCGATGTGGTCCTGGACATCGAACTGACGCCCAACCTGGGCCGCTGTTTCAGCATGTTCGGCGTGGCGCGTGAGGTGGCCGCTTTGCTGGATAAGCAGATCAAATACCCATCTTTCGATTATCTGGCTGAGGGCGCTCCCATCGCAGGTACGGTAGACATCGACATCCGCGAGCCGGAACTCAACCCGCGCTTCACACTGGCGCTGCTGCGTAACACAAAAGTGCAGCCCTCACCCCGGTGGATGCAGCGGCGTCTGAAACTGGTCGGCCAGCGGCCTATCAACAACATCGTCGATGTGACCAACTACATCACGTTCGAGATCGGCCAGCCGCTCCACGCTTTCGATTACGATAAGCTGGTGGAACGCAACAAGGGCGAGATACCGACCATCATCACACGCCTGCCGGAAACCGGCGAAACACTGGAAACGCTGGATGAGGTCAAGCGTCAACTGCAACCGTACAATATTCTGGTGTGCGACACACAGGGTGTCCTCAGCCTGGGCGGATTGATCGGTGGTGCGGAAACCGAGATCGGCGACACGACGACCAACGTGCTGCTGGAAGCGGCGAACTGGAACTTCATCAACATCCGCAAAACCATGCAATCGCAGAAGGTCTTCACCGATGCCGGGACTCGCTTCAGCCGGGGTGTCCATCCGAGTCAGGCAATTCTGGGACTCCAGCGCGGGATCGAGTTAATGCGCCAGACCGGCGGCGGTGCCATCGCCAAAGGGGTTATCGACAAGTACCCCCTGCCACCGGAGCCGGTCAAGATTGACCTGCCGGTCGCTTTCGTGCGCCGGCTGACGGGGATGGACTTCGCCGTTGAAGATGCTGCCGACATTCTGAACCGGCTGCAATTCGATGTGACGATCAACAGTGATATGCTGCATGTGATCGTCCCCGATCATCGTATGGACATCAGCACCGGCGATACCGGTCTGGCCGATCTGGTCGAGGAGATCGTGCGCATTTACGGTTACGACGCCATACCCAACACCATCATGGCCGATGAAATGCCGCCGCAGTGGGCCAATATCCAGCTTGAGCGCGAGGAACGGGTGCGTGATTTGCTGGTGGCGCTGGGCTTGCGCGAGACCATCAGCTACCGCTTCACCGCGCCAGAGCGCGAGGCGCTGCTGCTGGCAGGTGTTGGTTCGACCCCCTGGACTGAACAGCCTTATGTCGAAATTGCCAATCCCAACGCACCGGAAAAGCGCGTTTTGCGCCGGACTCTGTTAATCAGCCTGCTGGAAAACGCCATCACCAACCGCCGCTACCATGCCCGGCAGCAGATTTTCGAAATCGGCAATGTATTCCACGACCGTCCGGACGCCGAACTCCCGGCAGAGCCGAGCAAACTTGGGCTGCTGATGACCGGTCCGCGTGCAATCTCGTCGTGGATGGGTGATGACCAGCCAGGCAACATCGATTTCTACGATCTTAAGGGGGTGGTCGAGGATATCCTGGACGGTCTGCAAGTGACCGGCATTGCATATGAGCGGACCGACGACGCCAGTTTCCATCCAGGCCGGTCGGCGCTGGTGTCGGCTAACGGTGAGGTAATCGGCACCTTCGGTGAACTCCACCCGCGTGTGGCCGAAGCATTTGGATTCGAGGACACAACACTGCTGGCAGCAGAATTCGATCTGGACACCCTGACCGGCAATACCAATGAGAGTTTCCCGCTGCGCCATCTGCCGGTCACACCGGCGGTCCTGGAAGACATCGCGCTGGTGGTAGCGGAAGATGTCCCCGCCGCTGACGTGGAGGCAGTCATCGTAAAAGCCGGCGGCGACCTGCTCAAAGAGGTCAGGCTGTTCGATGTCTACCAGGGCGAGCCGATCCCGGCAGGCCACAAGAGTCTGGCTTACAATCTGGTTTACCAGACAGACGAGCGTACCCTGAAAGACAAAGACGTCGCCCGGCTGCGTAAGAAGATCATCGGGGCTGCCGAGAAGCAACTGGGCGCTAAACTCAGAGCATAGATTTTGCTCTAAATTTGCTCCAAGCTTCAGCTAATGTCACTGCGGCATTATATGGCACATAAAGAAGATAAATGCGCTGTCAACGTTGTGAAGTTTAGACCCCCTGCCTCCCAGCGATGATAGTGTAAAACCTTCAACGGACACGTTCCTCCCCCTAGCGTGTCCGTTTAATTTTTGCCTGTTACATTGCGAAACATTTTGGTGTATACTGGGTAATAAGTCAGTGATGATGACTTTCCCCCCTTAAGCAAAGGACACGTTATGTGTCCTTTACGTTTTTAACCACGCGACGAACCAATCCCGGATCGCATCGATCAACTGTGGATTGCTGGCGACCAGCGCCATACCGCGTTCCGCGCTTTCCAGTGGTACCAGCGTCACGTCCCCTTCGGCGACCCGTTCTATCGTCAGGATAGTATCATAAACCTCCAGATCGCTGCGACCGGCTACCAGCAGCAGCGGACGTGGATTGTAATCCGCCATAATGTTCGCCAGCGTTTCGCGTCCAATCGGGCTGATCAGCACAGCAGCATCACACAGGCGCTCCACTGCACACCCGATCAATGACTGGTCCGCACCCACCCCGGCCCCGATCACACCGATCAGGCCGGGATTGACCGTACCCGACTCGCTGAAGGCCCGGATCACATCGACAAAGGCATCCACACTTGAATATCCCGCCATATCCGCCACCATCACGGTAAATCCGGCATCGCGTAAGGTCTCCGGCCAACTGCCCCAACCATCCAGCGCACCGCCGATTAGCAGCAAACCCGGCAAACGCTGCCCAGTCTCTAACGACACATTCTCATACATAACGACCCGAAGTTGAGTGCCATCGCGCAGGGTCAAAATCACACTATCGCCAACATTGACCGGCGGAAGTTGAGCCTCCCAGGGGAGTGCTGCCGCCGTTGGATCGCTCTGCCCTGGTGCCAATGCATCCGGAGAACCCGGCGTCAGCAGAGTGAAATCTGCTGTTGGGCTGGGAGCAACTGTCGGACCGGTGAACGCCCATGTCGGTGTCAGAGTCGATGACTGGGGTGCCAGCGACTGACACCCCGCCAGCAGCAGGATCAGCGCAAACCAGCGTTTCACACCGGCCTCGCCGTAACGACCATGCGCTCACTGCCGTCCTCGTATGGGCCGTAATCGGTATCGCCATAGACCGCTTCAACTGCGAAACCGCTCCGTTCCAGCAGCAGTTTCAGCTCGGCATAGAAATAATAGTAGAGAATGTTAGAGGCAAAGGTGCGGCGAACCGTGCCGTCACCGGTGACTTCATCGTAAATCCAGGTCACTTGCAACAGTTGTGCCGTCCGGTCCAGTTGGCTGATCGACTGCTGCATCACCAGATGGCCGGATTCTGGTTCCAGGAAAGTACGCTCGAACATCAATGCGCCGGTGTCCTGGGTGGCGAAGACCTCACCCGCATTGGGCAGATCAAGCACCAGTAGACCGTCTTCGGCAGTCCAATCGCGCAGCCGCCGCAGGACGGTAAGCTGAGTTGCCTGGTCGTGGAAGTGCATCAGACCGTTATACGGTACCAGCACCAGCTTGAAACGACGGTCCAACTCGTATGAAATCACATTGCCATGATACAGAGTCATGCGCTCGCGCAGAGCAGGTGAAGACTGCCGCACCACCTCAGCCCGGTCCAGCATGGCCTGTTCTACATCAATCCCATGCACATCATAGCCCTGCTGTGCCAGCGGCACTATCACCCGTCCGGTCCCGCAGCCAATGTCGATGATTGGGCCGCCGTATTCATCGGCCAAAGCCATATACAGTTCGATGTCATCGTCTTTGTCCGTGTTCTCTGCGTCGTAGAATCGCGCAATCGTGGCATAAAATCCGGGCATTTTCAGTCTCCCTGGAGGCAAATTCATGCGCAGTTTACCGCGTTTGCATCCACTTGCGTAGGGCATACGTCTGTTGCAAGAATCATATACTCTTTGCTAAAATGCCGACCAACCGAATATTAACGTGTGGGGGTTGAAGTGAAAAAGCTGGTATTCGTGATTGTTTTGCTGCTTATTGCTAGCGCAGTGATTGCTCAAGAGGGACTCTCAACAACGATCAGCCAGAACGCCAATATGCGCAGTGGCCCGGATAGCACTTTCGAAAGCCTGGGCATTGTACGTGCCGGAACTGCGATCAACATTGATGGACGCAGCCAGACCGGCGACTATATACGCGGGATCACCAGCCAGGGAACCATCGGATGGGTATCATCGGGAACAGTGGACATCACCCTGAACCAACTCAACGGACTGCCCATTATCACAGTTGATTCACCGTTCACACTGGCGGCCCCCGCCTCAGCCGCGCCACCTGCCGCGAATCAGCCGCCGGATGCCAGCAGCGGCAGCGCTGCCGGGACATCGGTTACCGCCGCCGCCAATCTCAACATCCGCAGCGGCCCGCACACCGACTATCGCCGCCTGGGCGCACTCGCCAACGGCGAGACCTTTGCCTTAGACGGACGCGACAGCACATCGGGTTGGGTACGTGGTATCAGCGCTGCCGGTGTGATCGGTTGGGTGTCGGCGCAATACATCAACATCGACCCCGGCACACTCAACACCCTGCCCGAAGTTAACAACGATACACCTTTCACCGTTGCCGCACCCGGTGGTGGTGCGCCGGTTGCCGCAGCGGCAGAGGAAGTCCCGGCAGCGGCTCCGGTTGTCAGCACGGCTCCGATACGCGGATTCAGTTATGGCGGTCATGTTGCCGGTTTTAGCGGCAACACCTTTGACTGGATGCGCCGTGCCGGGATGTCCTGGATCAAGAAGCAATGGCGCTATGTCCCCGGCCAGAACCCCGGAGAAGTTGCCGGTTGGATCAACGAAGCCCATGCCGCCGGATTCCGTATGCTGGTAGGCATCACGGTCGCGGACAAGAATCTGCTAGCCAACCCGGAATTCTATAACCAGTATGCGGGCTTTGTGGCCGGTGTAGCGGCAATCGGCGCGGACGCCATCGAAGTTCTCAACGAACCGAATATCGACCACGAATGGCCGTCCGGCAGCATCAGCCCGGCCCGCTATACCGATCTGTTGCGTGTATCGTATAACGCCATCAAGGCTGCCAATCCGAACACGTTGGTTATCAGTGCAGCGCCAGCACCGACCGGGTTCTTCGGTGGCTGCCACCCGCACGGCTGCGATGACAACCTGTTTATCGCTGGGATGGCCGCCGCCGGAGCCGCAAATTACATGGACTGCCTGGGCATCCACTACAACGAAGGCATTATTCCACCCAGCCAGACCAGCGGCGACCCGCGTAATCCCAGCAACCATTACACCCGTTACTTTCGCTCAATGATGGATGTGTACAACGGTGCCATCCGGGGCGCTCGTCCCCTGTGTTTCACCGAGATGGGTTATCTCACACCGGAGGGCTACGGGCCGCTGTCGTCCAGCTTCGGTTGGGCCGGCAACACCTCGGTGGCGCAACAGGCGGCATGGCTGGATCAGGCGGTCAACATCGCCCGCAGCAGTGGCCGCGTCCGGCTGATGATTATCTGGAACGTCGATTTTACCAACTATGGTGAAGACCCGATGGCGGGTTATGCCATGATCCGGCCTGGGAATATCTGCCCGGCCTGCGAGGCATTGGGCAGCTAAGCCGCCCTTCAAAAGATCGCAAGACGGGCAGTATACTGTGCCTGCAAGGCACTCAAGGAGTCGTAATGTCAGCGCAACACACGGGTGAACCCTTTGATGAACCAACAACAGGGCATTCACCACAACCAGAATTCTACAAGTATCCGGGGAAAGCGGAACAGCCGCTCCGGCGGGGCAGTTGTGGCTGCTGGCTGGTCGGTGCGCTGACCGCATTCGTCGTAGCGGTTCTGGTGGTTGTCGGATTGTTCCTGCCGCCGATCAGCCTGGGCGACCGGCTCTTCGGACCTGACTACGCTTATCTTGATTCTGTCAATAACGCTGCCCAGACAGGCGATACCACGTTCAAAGTGATCGTTGATCCAGGTGACGCCGGGGATGACTTCGGCGTCGCCCTGGACACTGTTGCGGCAGCTCGCGCTCTCTCCGATGACAACACCTACGAACTGCCTGGCTATCTGGCTCTGATGACGGACATCTACGAAGTTGCGTCTACCGGGACTACGCCGCAGATGGTCAACCTGACCGTGAACTTGCCGCGTGACATCAACAACACCGACCTCATCGACATGTACGGCTGGTATGAGAACGGTGGCTGGCGCTATCTGCCGTCGCGCCTGGTTGACGACGGCAGCGGCACCCTGTATCAGTTCAGTCAGGTTACGAATGTGCCGCAGCGCGTTGGCCTGTTCCAGGCGCAGCCGATTGATCCGGTGATTGCCAGCACACTCAGCATGGGCGAAACTGTCAGCAGCGAGACCGGGCGGCTGCTCAACATCCTGCAACCGAACGGCATGCAACCGGCACTCCCGAACACCCCCCAGCGCACACTGGTGGGCAACCCGGTCTCTGGATTTGAGGCCGGCGCGAACTACCGCGTCATGCCGGTGATCCGCAATTACACAGACCCGCGTGCTACTGATCCTGCGACCGTTGTGGAACTGCTCAACAGTGATGAACTCACAGCCGAGCATATCGAACAACTGACCACCTTTGCCAGCGCTGGTGGCTATCAGGGCGTCTTCATCGATTACCGCGATTTGCCCGACGACCAGCGCGAAGTCTTCAGCCAGTTTATCGAACAACTGGCGTCCCGCCTGGACCGTCTGAATCTGCGTCTCGGCGTGGTCGTCCCGGCAGCACAGAATATCGAAGGGATATGGGAAACCGGCGCATACAACTGGCGCAGCCTGGGTCAGGCCGCCGATTATCTTCAGATCGACCTGAGTCGTGACCCGACCACCTTTAGCCCCGGCCCGGATCGCATGGTCGAGGCCATGCTGCGCTGGGCGGTCGGTGAAGTCAGCCGCTACAAACTGCTTGGCGGTCTGACGGCCCGTTCCATCCAGGAGCGCGGCGGCAGTTTTACCCCCGTTGGCTACACCGAAGCACTATCACCGCTGGGCAATGTGGACCTGGATGTAGCGCTTTCTCAGGGCGGTACTGTCGAACCCGGCAGTCCGATTCGCATCGAACTGGACGGTCTCGACGCCCTGCCCGGTGTCGATACAACCATTCAATCGCCATTTATCAACTATCTGGCCGGTGATGGATCGCTCATCTCCACCATGTGGCTGACCACCGGTGAAGCACTGCGCTTCCGTATGGAACGCTTCTCCCCCTTCCATCTGGGCGGTGTCGCCTTCAGCGATCTGCTGGCGGCGGGCATTGCTGACGGTGTTTACGAAGAAATCGTCAGCTACAAAGTCCAGATTCCTGGCTCGTCACAGCCAGCAGAAGAGCTGGTGTTGAACTGGCGCATCGAGAGCGCCGACGGCAGGATCGCCGAATTCAGCACCGGATTTAACGAAAACATCGTGGTGACAGTAGACGCGCCCGATGGCAACTACGCCGTAAATGTCGATGTGGTCGGCGGCGGCATCAGCAGCACACGGGGAGGCGCACCGGTGGCCGTTTTCGCGCCAACAGCAACACCCACACCGCTGCCGACCGCGACACCGCTGCCAACACCCACACCGACCCCCACCCTGGTCCCAATTGTGCCGACACAGGCTCCGGCAGTCGCCCAGAATAACGACGGCAACACGCAACAAGAGGCTGCACCACCACCAAGCAGCAATCTGCCGGTCCCTGGTGCAGCCGTCAACCCCGGCCCTGGCAGTATCGCCGGTGGTGCATTTGAATACGGCGGCCATGTGACCAACACTGGCAGCGCTCGCGCTATCGGTGCCATGCAGCAAGCGGGCATGCGCTGGATGAAAGTCCAGATACGCTATGGCGTCGGTATGGATACCGGTTCAGCAGCACAGGCCATCCAGCAGGCACGGGGAGCCGGGTTCAAGATTTTGCTTGGTATCGTCGGCTTTCCCGATCAACTGGCCGCTGGTGGCGGTGAGTATATCCGCCAGTTCGCCGGTTACACCGGCGCGGTCGCCGCACTGGGACCGGACGCGATAGAGGTCTGGAACGAGCCAAATCTATCCCGTGAATGGCCCGAAGGCCAGATCAGCGGCGGCAATTACACCGCTCTGCTGCGCGAGTCGTACAATGCGATCAAAGCGACCAACGGCGGCGTCATGGTCATCAGCGGCGCACCGGCACCCACCGGTGCGGAACTGGCCTTCCCTGGCAGGGTCATCAACGACGATAACTTTCTGCGGCAGATGGTCAACTCCGGCGCACTTCAGTTCATGGACTGCGTCGGCATGCACTACAACGAGGGGCTGGTCAGCCCGCGTTCGACCAGCGGCGATCCACGCGATAACTACTACACGCGCTATCTGCCACTAATGATTGAGACCTACTGGGGGATTACCGGCGGCCAGCGTCCTATTTGCATCACTGAACTGGGGTATCTCACACCGGAAGGCTATCCACCGCTGACTCCGTTCTTTGGCTGGGCGCAAAATGTGACCATCGCCCAACACGCGGCATGGCTGGCCGATGCCGCCGCTTACTCGTCACAGACCGGCAGAGTCCGGTTGATGATCGTATGGAATGTCGATTTCACACGGTATGACTCGGACCCGATGGCCGGTTATGCCATAATTCGCGCCAATGGTGATTGTCCCGCCTGTCGGGCGATGGCTGGCGCAAAATAACGAAAAAGGAGAACAGCATGGCAAACAGAAGATCGGTTAACCGTCAGGTACGGGGTTTTGCCTTTGCCTGGACTGGTGTCACCCTTGTGATCGGTATGGCGGCCTTCGTGTCAATCTATCTCGCTTATGGCGCAACAGATGAACCACCCAATCAGATGGGTGTTGCACTGCCCGCCGCCGAGACCGAAGCGCCACAGGTTGCTGCCCAGACGACACCGGTACCCACCGTTGTGCCGCCAACGGCTCTGCCAACCGCAACCAACACACCGGAGCGGAGTATTGCCGTTGCACAGGCAGACACCAACCCCACCGCAACCAGTCCACCAGCCACTCCGCTGCCCATCAACGATACCGGCTTCCACGCGGGCATCCAGGTGCAGTACAGCATCACGTTTAATTCGGACTTTCAACGCGGCTGGTTTAACGACGTGAGAGGTATGGGCCTGGACTGGTTCAAACAGCAGGTACGCTGGGAAGACATCGAAAAGGAACCGGGCGTATACGACTGGGCCAAGCTCGACCTGACCCTGCCGCTGGCTTCCGAACTTGGCATGAAGGCGCTGCTTTCGGTGGTGACGGCTCCTGACTGGACACGCGAACCAGGTGTCAACCTGGAAGAAGAAGGTCCGCCCGCCGATCCACAGGCTTTTGCCAACTTCCTGACAGCTATGCTGCAACGCTACCCTGGCATGATTCACGCCATTGAAGTCTGGAATGAACAGAATATCGTCCGGGAATGGACGACCAGCAATGGCCTGAACGCTGGCGATTACGTCATGCTGCTGCAAACTGCCTACACCACCATCAAGAATATTGATCCCGGCATTATTGTCATCAGTGGTGCGCTGTCGCCCGGTGGTGGCTGGTCCGAAGAGGGCGTCACAACTGCGGTCGATGACTTCGTATTCATGGACCAGTTGATCGCCGCCGGGATGCTCAATTACACCGACTGTGTGGGTGCGCATCACAACGGCTACAACATCAGCCCCAGTGTCACCTGGGATGCCGTCCCGGATGACCCGACCGCCACGTACAGAGGTCCATTCGATAATCCCCACCATAGCTGGAGCTTCCGCAGCACGCTGCAAACCTACGCGGATAAGATCGCGGTGGCCGGGGGAGACCAGAAGTTATGCGTGACCGAGTTCGGTTGGGCGACGGTCGAGGACCTGGAAGGTCCGCCACGTCCGGGCTTTGAATTCGCCATCGACAACACGCTGGAAGAACAGGCTGAGTGGACGGTCGAAGCCCTGAACAACATGGAAGAATGGGGCATCGTCTGGATCGCCACGATATGGAATCTGAACTATGCACCGCAGGCGGGTTTTGACCCTGGCAACGACAACACCGCCTATTCCTTCCTCGGACCCAACGGTCAGCGCCCGGTGATGGCGGCTGTCCGTGCCTGGGGTATGGAGCGGGTAAACCAGTAATCGGGTAAATTATGAAAACAATCGTATCACGTAAGGCCATGGTCATTACGGCCCTGGCCTTATTCATTGCAGCCGCCGCCTTTGTGCTGACTCGCCTGGAACCTGATCCATTTCGCGGTGATGCCATCGTCGATCCACCCTTCAAATCGCTGACATACGGCGTGCAGGGGTTCATGTGGTGGGGCGATCCGGGTCCACACCTGGATTGGACCCGGCTCATGTCATTCACGCATATCAAGCAGACCTTCGCATGGCAGGACATCTCCCCGAACGAAGGAGACTGGTATTTCGACATCAGCGACCGTATCCTGGAATATGCTGAACCGCGCAATATCGAACTGATCGTGCGGCTAACTGACGCACCGGACTGGTCGC